>NZ_JBGKEB010000021.1:0-67750 GCF_041399425.1 Enterobacter sp. KBR-315C3_2022 | reverse complement strand
GGGGTCTGACGCTCAGTGGAACGAAAACTCACGTTAAGCAACGTTTTCTGCCTCTGACGCCTCTTTTAATGGTCTCAGATGTCCTTTGGTCACCAGTTCTGCCAGCGTGAAGGAATAATGGCCGAGCATATTGATATGTCCGTGGCAAAGCGGGGAGAGGCGTGCGATATCTTCATCATTCAGTGTTTCACCCTGCGCCCGGAGATGATCCAGGGCTGCCTGCATATAAATAGTGTTCCATAACACGACGGCGTTAGTGACCAGCCCCAGTGTGCCCAGTTGATCTTCCTGACCGTCGGTATATCGTTTTCTTATCTCACCTTTTTGACCGTGACAGATGGCTCTGGCAACGGCATGGCGACTTTCTCCCCGATTAAGCTGGGTCAGAATGCGCCGGCGGTAATCTTCATCATCAATATAATTAAGCAGATACAGCGTTTTGTTGATGCGCCCCACTTCAATGATTGCCTGAGTCAGTCCGGAAGGACGTTCACTTTTCAGCAATGAACGGACCAGCACTGAAACCTGTACTTTGCCCAGCTTCAGGGAGCCAGCGGTCCGGATCATTTCGTCCCACTGAAGGACTATTTTTCGGGGATCTGATTGCCCTCTGGCAATATCATTCAGCACGCCATAGTCGGCATCATGGTCCATTCGCCAGAAAACCGAAGCACCGGCATCAGCCAGGCGTGGAGAAAACTGGTATCCCAGCAGCCAGAAAAGGCCAAAGACAAGTTCGCTGGCACCTGCTGTATCGGTCATAATTTCGGTTGGATTCAGCCCGGTCTCCTGTTCCAGAAGACCTTCCAGCACAAAGATAGAGTCCCTCAGCGTCCCCGGTATAACGATGCCATGAAAGCCGGAATACTGATCGGACACAAAGTTGTACCAGGTGATCCCTCTGTTATTACCAAAGTATTTGCGGTTCGGTCCGGCATTGATTGTTCTGACTGGCGTAACAAAGCGCATTCCATCTGCAGATGCCACTTCTCCTCCACCCCATATCTGTGCCAGTGGCAGCGTTGCCTGAAAATCAACCAGTCTGGCATTAGCGCTGGTGATAGTTTCAGCCCGCAGATAGTTCGCTTTTGTCCAGTTCAGCCGGTGTCGGGTCAGTGCAGGAACATTTGATCTGATCAGTGGTTCCAGACCGATATTGCAGGCTTCAGCCATCAGCACGGCGCTGATGCTGACGGGCAGATCATCAACTCTGGCACTGGCTTCACTAGCATGGAAAAACTCATCAGCAAATCCGGTATGGGCGTTAATTTCGAGCAGCAACTCCGTTAAATCCACCGGAGGGAGTAGATCACTGATCATTTTGCTCAGTCGTTTCAGACTGTCCGGCTCATCAAGACTGGCGAGGGGAGAAATTGTCAACCGGGGCTTCGGGCCAGAAACATCGAGTTCGACAGCCTCATTTTCGCAAAGACGTGCAGCAACCTGTCTGTAACGACTATCAAGCTGATGACCCAGAGATTTTATTGCTTCCTGCGGGTCTGTCGGGTGCCCCAAAGAACGATAAACCTTAATCCGGTTTGCCTGCCAGTCAGCACCCTGTAGTAATCTTGCACGAGGATCTCCCCACCGGTTACTGCCGGTAACGTAGACATCCCTCCGCCTCAGACTATCCTGCAGTTTACTGAGAAAGCAGAGCGTGTATCCCCTGCGGGTGATATGTTTTTCCTTGTTAATCACCAGCCGTTTCCATGACCGACTGATAATTTCCGTTGGTGCGTCGTCAAAAAACTGCCGCCGTGAGCTGAACTCCCGGCTGAGGTAGTCACAGGCATTCAGAGTGGTAACCCCGGCAGGTGCGGATGAAAATTTAACGGTATTCAGCAGATGGGGCAGGAAACGACGAACGCGCCCGTACTGCTCCACCATTTCTTCATGAAAATTATCGTCTGAGGGCCGGGCAATTTCACGGACAAGCGTGATGATTTCAGCCAGCTTTTGCCTTGGGATGTAGCTGAACACCTCAGCACGAATCGATTCGTCCGGTGTTTCTTCTTTCAGCAGGTACGAACATGCGCTGGCGAGCGCCAATGCAGATTTATCCAGATCCTTCAGCGAGCGGAGCCGTTTTTTCTGCCCAATCTTTCTGGCGTCACGGATGATAACGGCCAGCATGGCGTCCAGAACGTCCAATGCATCATCCAGCGCCAGCGTTTCCCATGCAAGGACAAAGGCAACCAGAACCGCCATCCTTTTCTGCGGTGACATCCTGGCAATATTGAACACCGAAGTCATACCAGCATAACGTGCGAGATTTTTCAGGCGCACAGCCGGGAGTGTACTCAGGTTTTCAGCATGCAGGCCAAAATCGTTCAGAGTTTTCCAGCGTTCAATTGCTTCATTAAACGCCGGACCACTGATGGTCACAGGGCCCTTTTTCAGTGATTCCAGTAAAGACAGGCGGCTGCAATCAGTTGGCCCCAGCAGCATCTCCAGCTGTGAACGCTGTTCGGCTGACGGTATCAGTGCCAGTTTGTTCCACAGGCGCAACGTCGCCTTTTCCCTTACCTCTGAAATCAACCGGGTCAGCGTAGTGGCTCCGGGGAGAATAATACGATGTTGCATAAGCCACCCTGTCGCCAGATCGAAAAGCAGGCCAGGACGTTCGTTGCTTATCCAGCTCCGGGTATATAAAAGACGGGTAAGGCGAAATGTCCAGGGCCAGGCAAATTCACGATACTGATAGTGCTGACGTATCAGCGCTGCATGCTCACGGCGGGTATTTTCCCTCTGACCGTATTCTGCAAGAACGGTGATATCACGAATCCCGAGCTGTCTGGCGGTAAAATGCCGGACGCCGGAAGGAATATGATTCATATCGGTGAGGAAGGTGCCCAGAAAACGGACACATCCAATTTGCAGGGCAATGCCCAGACGGTTGTGATCACCTCTGCTTTTTCCGATAAATTCCTTGTCTGCTTCATCAAGGTGAAAATATCGTGCCAGCTGAAGCTCATCCGGTTCACCGGTGAATCTGCCATAGCTTTCAGTCTGCTCAGTGGTCAGAAAGTCAACGGGCATATCGGCCTCCCTGCCTGACGGGCATTTAGTAACATTTTTCCAACCGTACGAAATGTTATAAATTATCGGACATCGTAAAACTGTTACATTAATATGTCTATTAAATCGTAAATTTGTAATAATAGACATGAGTTGTCCGATATTCGATTTAAGGTACATTTTTATGCGACTTTTTGGTTACGCTCGGGTCTCAACCAGTCAGCAGTCTCTTGATCTTCAGGTCAGAGCACTCAAAGACGCAGGTGTGAAAGCAAACCGTATATTTACCGATAAGGCATCCGGCAGTTCAACAGACCGGGAAGGGCTGGATTTGCTGAGGATGAAGGTGGAGGAAGGTGATGTCATTCTGGTTAAGAAGCTCGACCGTCTTGGCCGCGACACTGCCGATATGATCCAACTGATAAAGGAATTTGACGCTCAGGGCGTGGCAGTCCGGTTCATTGATGACGGGATCAGTACCGACGGTGATATGGGGCAAATGGTGGTCACCATCCTGTCGGCTGTGGCACAGGCTGAACGCCGGAGGATCCTAGAACGCACGAATGAGGGCCGACAGGAAGCAAAGCTGAAAGGAATCAAATTTGGCCGCAGGCGTACCGTGGACAGGAACGTCGTGCTGACGCTTCATCAGAAGGGCACTGGTGCAACGGAAATTGCTCATCAGCTCAGTATTGCCCGCTCCACGGTTTATAAAATTCTTGAAGACGAAAGGGCCTCGTGATACGCCTATTTTTATAGGTTAATGTCATGATAATAATGGTTTCTTAGACGTCAGGTGGCACTTTTCGGGGAAATGTGCGCGGAACCCCTATTTGTTTATTTTTCTAAATACATTCAAATATGTATCCGCTCATGAGACAATAACCCTGGTAAATGCTTCAATAATATTGAAAAAGGAAGAGTATGAGTATTCAACATTTTCGTGTCGCCCTTATTCCCTTTTTTGCGGCATTTTGCCTTCCTGTTTTTGCTCACCCAGAAACGCTGGTGAAAGTAAAAGATGCTGAAGATCAGTTGGGTGCACGAGTGGGTTACATCGAACTGGATCTCAACAGCGGTAAGATCCTTGAGAGTTTTCGCCCCGAAGAACGTTTTCCAATGATGAGCACTTTTAAAGTTCTGCTATGTGGTGCGGTATTATCCCGTGTTGACGCCGGGCAAGAGCAACTCGGTCGCCGCATACACTATTCTCAGAATGACTTGGTTGAGTACTCACCAGTCACAGAAAAGCATCTTACGGATGGCATGACAGTAAGAGAATTATGCAGTGCTGCCATAACCATGAGTGATAACACTGCTGCCAACTTACTTCTGACAACGATCGGAGGACCGAAGGAGCTAACCGCTTTTTTGCACAACATGGGGGATCATGTAACTCGCCTTGATCGTTGGGAACCGGAGCTGAATGAAGCCATACCAAACGACGAGCGTGACACCACGATGCCTGCAGCAATGGCAACAACGTTGCGCAAACTATTAACTGGCGAACTACTTACTCTAGCTTCCCGGCAACAATTAATAGACTGGATGGAGGCGGATAAAGTTGCAGGACCACTTCTGCGCTCGGCCCTTCCGGCTGGCTGGTTTATTGCTGATAAATCTGGAGCCGGTGAGCGTGGGTCTCGCGGTATCATTGCAGCACTGGGGCCAGATGGTAAGCCCTCCCGTATCGTAGTTATCTACACGACGGGGAGTCAGGCAACTATGGATGAACGAAATAGACAGATCGCTGAGATAGGTGCCTCACTGATTAAGCATTGGTAACTGTCAGACCAAGTTTACTCATATATACTTTAGATTGATTTAAAACTTCATTTTTAATTTAAAAGGATCTAGGTGAAGATCCTTTTTGATAATCTCATGACCAAAATCCCTTAACGTGAGTTTTCGTTCCACTGAGCGTCAGACCCCTTGGCCAAAGCCTTAGCGTAGGATTTCGCCCTCTCCCGCAAACGACCCCATAAACACAACAGGAGACGCGATGGATATCAACTACTACGATGAACATCAGGAAGAATTTGAGGCGGTTAAACTGGCGCTGAGGGGCGAAATGGAGAGGATCTGGGGCTCCATGCTGAAAGAACGCGGGGACAACCTGGATGATGAAGCCACGTACCTGAACCTGTTTGAAGAACTGCAGTATAACTTCTCTCCGTCCAGTTTCAGTAAGCTCACCCCGGCGCAGGAACTGGATAAAGATAAAATAGCGGCCTTTGTGGCCAGAACCCGCGGCTATAAGCACGGCATCACGATCAAATGCCGGCCGGGTCGCCCGCAGAAGTGGCTGAAAGGCCGAATCAAACCACTTGAGGACGCGGAAGGCACAAACCTCTGCTGGATCGACACGGCCACCATCGTGCATATCGGTGCTGGTCAGCAGTTTGACGATCAGTATTATCTCACCGTGACCACACAGACCGGGCAGAGTTACCGCGTAAATGAACTCCGTCTGCCAGGTCGTCTGCTGGAAGCAGCCCAGGAAAGCCTGTTCAGGGCACTGGATTCAACCACCGGCGGTCATTTCTGATACTGAGTTGCACCACGCTTAGCGGGGATTTATACTCGCAGTGATTAACAGATTAATTTTCCGTTTACTCCGACAGAAAGTTAAGTAGTAAAAATGTCTAGTAATTAAAAGGCGCCCTTCCTCACCAGTTGGACGCCTTTTGTATATTCTTATTCATTTCATCAAATGTCGGTCCGTGAACTGTCCGCAGCCAGTTTCTGAATAGCAATGATCTCATCTCCGGTCAGCTCAGCCCGATTGTCCAGCTGCTGCACGTCTTTGCTCCGGACCGCCCAGAAGTAGGTACGCCGGCTGTCCTTGAGAAAGTGATAGACATTGACCAGCTCGTCCGCGGCACGCTGATCCCCTGCCTGCCAGGCTTTGACGTACAGGGCCGCCGCTCTCCGGGAATCCTGCAGAACGTACTGGCCCGCCTGCAGTACATCGCCGGCACGCATCAGCAGCGCCTGATTTTTGCTGTCCACCGGCGCCGACTCTGCCAGTGCAACAAGCCGCTCAGCCGCCTGCCCGGCCTTCTGTGGGTCAATATCGCGCGGATACACATCCGGCGTCTTGCTGCCTGGGTCAAACAGGAACACCAGTGCCGGCACGGAACCCTTTTCTACGGCTTTCAGGACCATATCCCGCGTGGCCTCATCCCGCGCCCGACATGCTTTATCCGTGGAAGCAAAATTACCAAACAGAAATGCCCCCAGCGAGTCGCAGTCCCGGCCGTAGTCGCCGGACTGCTGTTCGAACGAGTCCAGCGCCAGAAACGGATCGTCGGCCTTCAGCGCCGCCGTGCGGGCGGCTTCAAACTGCAGCGCTTCCTGTTTGTTATCACAGCCCGCCAGGAGCCCGGCGCACAGCGGCAGGACAAAAAGAATGCCTCGCATGTTCATGACTCTTCTCCCTGTTCGTTTTCACCCGCCCGGTATGCCCGCTGCCCCTTATAACCCAGCAGGGATTCGCACATCAGGTCAGTGATGCGTGCAATAGCGAGATCCGCATTGTCAGCACGCAGGGAAATCACGGCCGTTTCGCCCCGGTGCGCGGCGTTCCAGAATCCGGGCAGCAGCGTCTGGAACCGGGCCCGGTCATCCCCCTCCGACAGCAGGGCTGCATCCGGCAGCCGTTCGCGGAGCACCGCTTCACTGGCCTCGCGCAGGATATCGTCGCGGCTCCAGATGCACAGCGTTGCGGGTCCACTGCGCAGAAGAACGGTTGCCGCATCTGCCATATTCAGCATATCCAGCTTCACCATTTCCACGCCCGGACGACGCAGCACAAATCCTATCGGCCGCCGGTACTTGCCCAGCTGCAGCAGATCGTCGTCCGTAAGCAGTTCCAGGCCACGCTGAAGGACAAGATGCAGTACTTCAGCCTCTTTAATCGGCCGTAACAACCCATGCCTGGCGTTAGCTTTGACGGTCAGCGCCTCAATGCGATTCCAGAGCTCATCATTTATATGTTTGGTGGCCATCGGAATGCTCCCCGCCAAAATAAAACCGTTTTCCATCCGCCGCTTTGCCCAGGCATACCGTGTGACCCGTGGTTATCTGGCCGGCATCCATCAGGAACGGCGCGCCCGGACCGCGAAACACGTCCGGATCGAGGGCGGCAGGTTCGCCGGCAGCGACCGGCCGGACCATGCCCATATCGTAGCTGTCCGGCAGGTTATCCGGCAGGCAGGCCTGCGTGTAGTCATCCGCGACCTTCTGCGCCTCTTCCAGGGTGGGGTAACGCCCCAGCACGCCGGTGATCTCTTTTTTCAGTCCGAAGCCGTAACCGCGAACCTTGTACGCTTCATATTCCATCCCGTTCACTCCGTTTGCTGTTGTTTACTGAAAAACCACACTCTAATAAATTAGGTTTCATGCGTAAATTATAAATATTTAGATTTAGCACTAATGGCTAATTTGGCAGAATCGCCCGCGGGTAGTCATCACCCGGCGTGACTGTCACGCAGTTTATATTGCGGAATGCTTCGCGCCCTTATCTTTTCACCATGTGACTTTTGCGCCCGCAACCACCGGAAAATACCTTTTCGCCGGCACCGTCATTGCGGAAAAAACGTAAATACCATGAAAAGCGAAATCAACAGGGAGAGGAAGGCAGGGGAACGGCCGCACGGCTGCCGGCGCGGACACCATATCTTGTGCCGTTTCTAGCTGACGGAGCCACTACATATAGCGTTATCCACAGAAACTGGGGATAAGTGGCGGCGCTGCGGAGAATACCGCTAAACCGCAACGGCGAAAAAATGTGGTCCCGCGCGCAAAAGTGCGGTACAAATGGCTGTACATTATGTAAAGCCAGATGACTGTACAAAAAGGAAGGAGCATGACCGGTTTTTTTGAACGTAAAAAGCGGGCCAAAAACGCCCAGCTGACCGTGCGTCTCGATGAGCAGCTGAAGAAACGCGCCGAACTGCGTCTGGAGGCAATGGGGATGACCGCCACGGAAGCGGTGGAGCAGCTTTACCGCTTCATCGCCGATCACGGCCGGATGCCCGTCACGGAGCGTATCGTCACATTTGACATCCAGTCACAGCGCGGCCGCGCCATCGCCCTCAATCCCGCCGACGCTGTGACCGAAAACACCCGGCGGTTTCTGCAGTCGCTGGGAGCTGTGGAAGTGGTCTGCTGCGATCCCGCTGCATTTGAACAGGCGGTACTGGAGTACTTCAGCCTGTATGTGGCCGACCAGGCTGCCTGTTTACTGGCCGGTGTACTGAACGTCACGTTCATGGTTAATGCCGCCAGTCGCGTGAAAGATGACTGGCATGACAGGCTGCTGTCCCTGTTACAGCGCGACTTTGATTTCAGCGAAGAACAGTCAGTGACGTTCATTAACAGCATCGTAGACAGCGAACATGTCGATCCTGCCATCGTCAGTCGAAATAATACGGCCTGGCGGAGCGGAAAAAGCACCGGGTCCGGCGCCGGCGCTGAACAGGCCTTACTGGATAACACCAACGTCAGGGTCTTCTATCCCTCCGGGGAAGCGCCCGTCTCCGGCAAGATCGGCGCCGCCGTCCTGCAGCGTTTCCTGACGTTCCTGGCGGAGCGGGGCGTCAGCTGCAGCGATCCGCAGAGACTGACCGAAAGCGCCGGCCGTGCATGGGGCGTGCGTGAAAATATGATCGGGAATATGCCCCCGGACATGCAGCAGGCCATAAACGATGGCGTCATTTTTGAGGCCAGCGCTGACACGCCGGACTTTTCCCCTGAGCTGGCGGCGGCGTTTGGCTTCACACAGGCCCAGGCAGAAGCGGTGCTGAAACCCGCCCTGGCCGCCAGGGATCTCCCCGGTTTCCTGCAGCGCTTTCTGGCGTTCCTGGCCGACCGGGGCATCAGCTGCAGCAATCCCCGGCGGTTTACTGAAAAGGTCACTGAACACGCCAGCCATGAGGGACCGCACCGGCTTATTGCGATGTTGATGTCGCGCATCAGGGATGAGGGGGTCTGTTTTGTCTTTCACAATGAATCCCCGGACGAACTGCCGCGCCTGGCCGCGTCACTGCCCGGCGAACTGGCCGATACCTTCGGGTTTACGGGATGGCAGGCAACAACAATACTGCGTCAAATCCAGCCGGCACGGCCGGGGCAGGATTAGGGCCGGGAGCATACGCGATGAAAACGACCTGTCATGCGGCCGGCATCACGGCGGCGCCGCTTTCCCCGCAGGAGTGGAGGGCACTGCTCAGGGCGAAAGGCTGGAAGCAGAAGGAGCTGGCCCGCCGCTGGAATGTGTCAGAAACCTGGATCAGTAAGCTGGCCAATAACCCCGAACGGGGCACGCACTGGAACGATGCCTGCCGGGGTCTGCCCGATATTCGTGCCCGGCGGCCCGGCGAACCGCGCGCGGCAGGCACAGACGCTCCAGAGCCGGGAGGCCCTGAATGAACAGACGTCTTCACCTCATCACCACCTGTACCCGGCGCAAGGCGGGCAGCGTGGAAGATACCGTTTTTCCGGGCGACACTTCCCTTGATGACGCCTTTGACGGCTGGTACAGGCTGATCGCCCAGGCCGCCCGCCGTCCTGGCAGGGTGCTGGAAACGGGAGAGCTTTACCGGGGCGCACACTGGCTGCGTGCCCGCGGTATCGCGGCGCGGTGGCCGGGCATCGAGCTGTGGGCCATGTCGGCCGGTCTGGGGCTGCGCCACCATACCGATCCGGCGGTCGCGTATGAGGCAACGTTTCACGCCATGCCCTTCGCGCCGGCGACCGTCTGGGGCTCACTGACGGCACGCCCCCCGCTGGCGGGCCGCTGCGCCTCCCTGGCTGAGCTGATGCAACGCTGCCCGGACGATCGCTTTGTGATCGCCGGTTCACCCGTGTATATCAGCGCGGCTGAGCAGGATATTCTGGCCGGCGTGCCGGCACTGCATGATGCGGCCGCTCAGCTGATTATCGTGACCTCACAGGGCTATCGTGGTCCGCTGCAGCCGTTTCTGAAAAGAAGCCGCGCGGACATGATGGCGACCCTGAAATCGAACATGACGTGCCTGAATATTGCCTGCGCCGGCGCCCTGATTGACGCCATGATGCAGGCAGACGCCCGGCAGGCGGCAACCATTTAATACAGACAGAGACTGGCGCTACCGTCGCCAGAAGGGGGTTTTACATGTTCAGCATCATTTATCACGCCGGCGCAGCCGTCCTTTTCCTGGTCATGAGCCTGGCGGCCGGCGCCGGCCTCCTGCTTCATGGCCATGAATATACGACAGGTCATTTCTGGAACATGACGGGGCTGTGCATTGTGTCAACTCTCGTCTGGATCTGGGCTGTAGCTCAGGCAAAAGAAGCCTGGTACATTTCACGAAACATCAAAAAAGGACTCTGACCATGAAAGATGAAATTCGCCACGAAAAACCCGTTGAAGTGAATATACAGCTGACACACAGAGAAGCGCAGGCTCTGGCGCAACTGGTTAAGCGTCTGGGATTCAGTGACTGCCGCGGCCTGGCGACGTCAGATATTGAGGCATATCTGATGATGGATGGAATCAACCAGATCATGAAAGCACTGGCTGAAGAGGGCTATGCACCACGATAAGGGCCGGGACTATCTGGAATTAGCCGGAAATACGACCCTATCACGCGGGCAGTAAGGAGAGGTTTTAATGTTATACATGGCTTTATGCAGTTTTATGATGATCCTGGCGCTAAGTGAGATGTTCCGCACGATGACGGCGATCGGCAATGGCAGTTTCGCCGGCAACCGCTTCATACCGCTCGCCTTAGTTCTGTTAACGCTGGCGCTGGCATCACCTTTCTTTGCCACATTTTATACGCTGAGCCGGCCTGTTTCGATGGATGCACTCTCCAGGCTGTCCGTTGGTGCGCAGTGGGCAGGTATCGCCGCCGCCATTCTGCTGTGCATCTTGTATGGCTATCGTGCCTGGAAAAACGGCCGTTTCTGGTATACCGGTGCGGCCATTGCCTCAGTGGTGATTGCCGTTATTTTTGCCAACAGCCTGCTTTTCGTGTCCAGGCCCGATGCCGGCATCGTGGCCACTTTTGTGCTGAATAACGATGACAGTAATGACGTGCAGTGCGACCGTTCGGTACTGCTGGTTCATTACAACAAAGGAACCCCCACGGAGTGGCGCTGCCCGACCGGTATCATGTTCATGTCTGATGCGTCAAAACCCTTTCTTCCGTGGCCGGATTATCACGGCGGGCGGAGTCAGCATCTGACGGCGGCACTGGATCTGCTCACAGACAACGCCCTGCGCCTTGACCTAAGCCAGAAACCATAATTCTCCCGACACCAGGGAAAATAAGCCGCCGTCAAGAGCGGCATTTTCTTTTTCGGACTCCTGATATCCCGTTAAAAACACAATGCTATTGATGTCTCACATCAATTAGGTTACTTTGTCATTAATTCCTTAATGATGTGACACATGAATAACATGCAAAGTAAAGCCCCCTCGATGCGGCTCTCCGGTGTGCAAAAAGACGTATTGTTTGTTCTGTATGGTCTGGCAGAACGTCAGCTGGCAGGCCCGTTCCCGGCGATGCAGCTTTTCAGCATCCTCAATAAGGGACGCCTCCAGCCCGTTGCCGATACCAATTTTCGTCGCTCCTGCCATACGCTGAACCGCCACGGCCTGCTCAGCAAATACCGGGATAATCAGTCACTGACGCTCGCGTTTGGGCTGACAGAGGCAGGCCTGGAGATCGCCAGAGAGGTTTATCACAAACGCCTGACGGAGATGGAATAACCATGAAGAATGATGAGCTGGCCACACGACGCGCTGAGGCGATAGCCGGCGATCGGTGCTTCACGAAAGGGCGCCTGCGCGATGAATTCAGAATGAAGCCGGCTCCCGGTGCTGAGCCGGTGAAATGGTACAAAAGCGCCTATGGCGGCAAGTACGCCGTATACCGCATTGCAGACTGTGTTCCGATGCGGGAAAAACGGCCGCCGACTGAGAAGCAGCAGCAGGCCGGCCTGCGTCTTTCCGTCCTGTCCCGGCTTAACAGCACCAGTGGCCGGATGGCACAGCGGGCACACGACTGGCTGAGTCAGGCGCCGCTCTTTCTGGATACCGAAACGACGGGGCTGGGTAATACCGCGGAAGCGCTGGAAATCGGCCTGACCGATGCGGCCGGCCGGGTGATATTTGAAACACGCCTGAAGCCGACGGTCGCCATCGAGGCGCAGGCCGCCGCCGTGCATGGTATCGATGAGCCGGCACTCAGCGGCGCACCATCCTGGCCAGATGTGGCGCTGCAGCTGCGCCACGCCATCGGGGCCCGGCCAGTGATTATCTTTAACGCCCCCTTTGATACCCGCATTCTGAAACAGACGGCCGCCGCACATGGCGATCCGGCCGACTGGCTGGGAGAACTGACAGTGTATTGCGCGATGGAGCTGGCAGCAGGGTATTTTGGGGCCACCAATCGCTATGGCACCATTTCGCTGGCCAGCGCGGCCAGTCAGGCAGCATTGACCTGGGAAGGGGAGGCACACTCGCCGATAGCCGATGCACGGATGACGGCCGGGGTGGTGAACGCCATTGCCGCATACCATCTGGCATTGCTGCAGGAGCAGGAACGGCTGCAGGCCTGACAGACTGGCCTGCACATCGCTGTTATCGCATAAACGCCGCGGGAATATCCTTCCACTGCGTGGTGTAGGCCGGGGACAACATTTCACGGCGCATGGCATATTCCGGATCAATACCTTCTCCGGCGAAGAAGACCCTTGACCTTCCTTCCCTGTTTATTTTGTCGATGGTGGCCATCAGTTTTTCGCTCCCCGGCCGCACTGCAGCCGGCGCAAACAGATCCAGCTGGGTTTCATATCCCTGCAGATCGCTGAGCATCACGCCGGCTTTTGCATACCGCACGCCCTCACGCCAGATACGCGACAGCCCCAGCTGCGCCGCGGCGATGATGTCGCGTGTATCCTGGCTTGGTACGGGAAGCACTTCCGTAGCCTGGTTACTGTAGGGCACACCGCCGGCGTCATAAGCACTGCTGCGGATAAAGACCGTTACCACCTTCGCCAGGCGGTTTTCCTGGCGCAACTTTTCCCCTGCTCGTGTGGCATATTTAGTCACCGCCTGCTGCATCTGCGCCAGTTGCGTGACCCGCGCTCCAAACGAACGGGATACAACAAGCTGCTGTTTCGCGCCGGTTCCTTCCTCCAGGGCAAAGCAGGCCTCGCCACGCAGCTCACGAATGGTCCGTTCCAGCGTCACACCGTACAGCCGGCGTGCAAGACGGATATCCATCTCTGCGAGCGCCAGCGCCGTTTTGATCCCCATTGCCGCCAGCCCTTTTTCGGTACGATGGCCAACGCCCCACACATCGCCGGCCGCCACCAGGCTCATCAGCTTTTTCAGTCGCGCAGGATCACTGAGCGCTACAACCCCGCCGGTGGCAGGCCACGTCTTTGCGGCGTGGTTGCACAGCTTGGCCAGCGTCTTAGTTGGCGCGACGCCGACTCCACAGGTGAGCGTTGTCTGGCGCAGCACTTCAGCCCGCAAAAGCTGGCCAAACGCCTGCGGCGTCATCACTCCCTCCATATGAGAGGCATCCGCAAAGAGCTCATCAATTGAGTAAACAAATGTCCGCGGCGCCAGACTCTCCACCACGGTTGCAAATCTGGCGGAGAATGAGGCGTAAAGGGTGTAGTTGGAACTGAATACGGCAACGTTATGCTGTTCCAGCAGGCGGCGGCAGCGGAAATAGGGCTCCCCGCGGCGCACGCCCAGCGCTTTCGCCGCGCGATTGACCGCAACAAGCGCCCCGTCGTTGTTGCTGAGAACGACCACAGGGCGACCTCGTAAATCAGGGCGGAACGCTTCTTCGCAGCTGCAGTACATCGAATTGACATCGATTAAGGCGTACACGGGCGGTGTCTCATGACAGTGAACGTAACCACACCCCATATCTGCAGCGCCTCCGGATCAAACCTGATTGGCGGAAAAGCCGGATTCAGAGGCATCAGGCAGGGGTAAGGGCGGAGCTGCAGCTGCTTGACCGTAAATTCATTATCGATGCTGGCAATCACGATGCTGCCGTGCCGGGGTTCTTCTGCCCGATCGACGACCAGCACATCGCCATCATGAATGCGCGCATCACGCATGGAATCGCCGGACACACGCAAGAAGTACGTCGCGGCCGGGTGCCGCACACAGTAATCATGCAGGTTAAGTTCATTGGCCTCATAGCCTGCTGCCGGGCTGGGAAAGCCGGCCGCAACGGGTTCGGCAAAAAAAGGGAGTGCGTCGCCTTCCACTGAAGGCCGGGGATAAACGAGATCCAGCGCCATAATTTAGCCTCCAATAACTGTTTATACATGGGTCTTCCCTTGTTGTGGTGGCTGAAGGCATGATAATGGTGTATTTAATCGCCAGAGGTCACCGCCATGGACGAAAAGTCCCTCTACGCTCATATTCTCAACCTGTCCGATCCGTGGCAGGTAAAGTCCCTTTCTCTCGATGAAAATGCCGGTTCTGTTACTGTCACTATTGAGATCGCTGAAAACACCCGGCTAGCCTGTCCGACCTGCGGTAAATCCTGTTCTGTTCACGATCACCGTCATCGTAAATGGCGCCATCTTGATACCTGCCAGTTCACCACTATTGTTGAAGCCGATGTTCCACGAATTATGTGTCCGGAGCATGGCTGCCTGACGTTGCCTGTTCCGTGGGCTGGCCCCGGAAGCCGGTATACGTTGCTATTCGAATCGTTCGTTCTCTCATGGCTGAAAATCAGCACCGTTGATGCTGTCAGGAAGCAACTTAAGCTCAGTTGGAATGCGGTTGACGGCATTATGACCCGGGCAGTTAAGCGAGGTCTTGCCCGGATAAAAAAGCCATTATCCGCCCGTCATATGAATGTGGATGAGGTCGCCTTTAAAAAAGGACATCGTTACATAACGGTGATCTCCGATCGTGATGGTCGGGCGCTGGCCTTAACGGATGATCGCGGCACAGAGAGTCTTGCCGGCTATCTTCGCACGCTCACTGATGGGCAGTTGCTGGCTATCAAAACGCTCTCAATGGACATGAACGCGGGCTATATAAGAGCAGCGCGTATCCACTTACCCAGTGCGGTTGAGAAAATCGCCTTTGACCGCTTCCATGTGGCGAAGCAACTGGGCGAGGTAGTTGATAAAACCCGTCAGAATGAACATCCGCACCTCCCTGTTGAAAGCCGACACCAGGCAAAAGGAACCCGCTTCCTGTGGCAGTACAGCGATAAGTGGATGACCGAATCCCGGCAGGAAAAGCTGATGTGGCTGCGTGCACAGATGAAGCTGACGAGCCAGTGCTGGGCGCTGAAAGAGCTGGCAAAGGATATCTGGAACAGGCCATGGAGCGAGGAAAGACGGAGTGACTGGCAGAGATGGTTGGCGCTGGCGGCTAACAGTGACGTTCCCATGATGAAAAATGCCGCGAAAACGATAGGAAAAAGGCTGTACGGGATCCTGAATGCGATGCGACACAGTGTCTCAAACGGAAATGCGGAGGCACTTAACAGCAAGATCAGGCTGCTGAGGATAAAAGCCAGGGGATACCGAAACCGGGAGCGCTTTAAACTGGGGGTGATGTTCCACTACGGAAAGCTGAATATGGCGTTCTGAGCCTTCCCACCATGATCGGGGAAGACCCTTATACATACAGTATATTGCAGGCTTCAGGAAACAGGCAATGCCGGCATACTGCGTGCCAGCACGCGGAGGGGGTCAGGTCAGAATGATGGCCAGACAGCCAGGAACGTCATCCTTGATAGATTTACACTTTCAGCCAAACAGTAAACCCAGCGCGGTTGCTTCCATATGCAGCAATACCGGCAGCAGCAGGCCGCCGCTTCTGATCCGGGCAGCTGATGTAATTAACCCCACCAGGAACAGTTCTGCCAGGGTCAGCAGGTTCTGATACTGGCTGTGCGCAGCGACGAACAGCAATGACGTTATCAGCGCCCCCAGCCACATCGTCCAGCTGTACCGTGAACGGAAGACGTTCAGCATGATCCCCCGGAACAGCGTTTCCTCATTCAGCGGTGCAAGGATAAAGATGGCCAGCAACGTCAGGGTCACGTCGGGTATGGATTTATCAGCAAAAAGTTTCGTCATAAACGGCTCAGCGGGCAGGTCCAGCACTTTACCCAGCAGAAATTCTCCGACATACACCACGGCCATCGCACCGACCAGCCACGGTGCGCCAACGTTACGCAGTTGGCCAACAACCGGTAGCGGTGCAACCCAGCGGCGGTAAACCAGGAACACACACAGCAGGTACACCAGAACAGCACCATGAATGAAGAACAGCGTATTTTTCCCCAGCCCATAGAGCAGAACGGTCTGCCCCATGACAAACAGGGCCCCCCAGGCAATGGCCCAGGCTGCCAGCATAACCAGCATAAACTGCAGATATTTATTACGTGACTGAATCATTTTATCCCCTGTCAATTTTTAAACAGAATCGGCTTGACACTCAGGCCGGTTTTCAGACTTAATTTAAATGATCCAGAAAATGATTGCCGATTTTTTTAATGGAGAAAGTGAAATGAAATTCAACACGAAGATTGCTCTTATTCTGGCTGCATCCGTAATCAGTTGCAGTGCCTTTGCTCAGAGCGTATCCGCGCCGAAAACCGATTCTTTACTGAGCAGCATTCTGGGTGAGCAGGTACAGACAAACCAACATCTTGTACAACTGCTGGCAAAGGATCAGGATGCCGGTATTACACTGACCCCGGAACAAAAGAAAACCTCTTGCCTGTATGAAAGTCATTACTACAGCAGTGGCGCACCACTTACCGTCGGAAAAGAAACACTCCGCTGCACGCTGAGTGGCGAAATCCCGACATGGGAAAATGCGAACGAGGGCAATATTGTCTCTGTCGAAGGCAAATAAAATCCCTTTGACAGCCTCTCAATTATCCGTACCAAAATGATTTAAAAAAATCTCCTTTTGATGGTATATTTTTTACTCGAAATAGAAATCATTAGGAGATTGTTATGGTTGATGCCCCGCCCTCAATCCCGCTGCCAACCTGCATGGTTGAAGCAGCACAGATTTATCACATTCCTCTCCGTGGATTCCTCGCCTTGTGGCTGACTGAAGGCGGAAAACCGGGAATGAAAAATAAAAACAAAAACGGCACTTACGATTACGGCGCATTCCAGATAAACACCATCTGGGCGAATAAGCTGGCGTCCGATTTTGGCGTAAAAGCGGAGCAGCTGCAGCATGACTTCTGCGCCTCTGCAATGGCCAGTGCCTACATCCTCAAATACAACATCATTCTCGAAGGGGGGGATTTCTGGCAGGGTGTCGGCCGCTATCACTCCAACACGCCGGCGCGTAAGGCCTGGTATATCGGGAAGGTTTACCAAAATTCTCTGAGGTTCTGATGCAAAACCAGCCACAACGGAAAGGGGGAGGGGATGATGGCCTGATGATTATCGGGGCCCTTCTCATCATGATCACAGTGATGTGGTTTGGCTTTCGTGATTATGTGATTTACGGAGCCTGTCGCCTGCTTTACTGGATCTACGGTGTACTGCCGGACGCCATTACACCGGGTAATGCGGCCGAGCGCCGGGACATGCTGCTGTCGGCGGCGCGGTATAACCACCAGGTTTCGCTGTGGGACTTTATCAGCGTGATGAACGACACGGCCAGCGTGCTCTTTCCCCTGTTCATTTTAATCATCGGGCTGTTCGTCTGGGTTATCTCACGCAATCCTTACTACCGTCTGACCCGTAAACTGACCATCCGGAACCTGCCCTGGGTGATGGTAAAAAACTATCCGGGGATCGCCCATATCCTCGCCCGGTTTGGCCACCTCGATCAGCTGCTGCTGAATGAAGATCCGGAAGAAGCACGCAGCGCGCAGTCACCTGTTGAGTTTGCCCAGGAACATAACCTGATTGATACCGCTAAACGCCGCCTCCGTAAAAAAGCCGCACATAAGGTCTTCCTGTCACAGGTAAACCTGGCTCCCGAAGGGGCGGCCCTTTCCCTGGCGCCCTGGGAAAAAGCACTCGCTGCCTCGTTTGTACATCTGCGGTTTATGGGCGACCGGCCAACGGCTAAATCCATTCTCGACGATCTCAACCGTTCCTGCCTGCGGACCAAAGACGGCTTCCCTGATTATTCGCTGGCCGCCGGGCTCTGGACCGTCGCCAGCCAGTGCGAAGCGTTCAGAGAATTTGCAAAGGGGCGCCGCAGCTCCCGTTCGCTACTCTACGCGCTGTTCGATGATGACCTGCAGCTGCCATCCGCAAATTTCCGGTGGCTGAAAGGCGTGGACCGCACGTTATGGTATGCACTTTCAAGCGCCGGCCGCGGGAAGTTCTTCATTGAGGGCGGTGGCGTTATTGCCTGGAGTCAGTGCGAAAGTTACCGGCTGACGCTCGATGAAGAAAAGGCGGCGAAATTCCCGCCGACCGTGCGGGCGGCCGTGCTGGGCCTTGAGCTGGATCTGCACCATTACCGCCATATTGACCGCCGCGATCCCGCCATTCCGGTCGCTCACTGGCAGGAAGATGTTATACCGCCATTTGCATTTGAATCTGACGCTGAAGCGGAAGACGAGCCGGCTACGCCGCCTGCAGCTCCGCACGACACCCCGAACAACAGTCTGCGACTGACAGACGATGAACCGACGCCGGCTAAACCTCAGCCGGCAACCCGTCCCGATCACCTGGAACTCTAAGCGAGGAAGTATGAAACTCACCGTAAAAACCGATCGCAACACACTTTATCTTTCCGCTGACGGAAACTACCAGGAACAAGCCCTGCACTCCTTCCCCCTGTCAGCCTGTCATTTTGGACTTGGCCATGATGCCGGCAGCGGCCACATCCTGACGCACAATACGTTTTCTGGTGAAGCGGTGCAGCTGTTCCGCTTTGAAAACGAATATCAGGCCATCGAGGCGCTGAACAATATCCGTAAAAAGCTGAAACAGCAGCGCGGACTCAATGCCGTGCGCCGGCTGTCTAACTTTATCTTCTGGCCAGTTGCCGCGCTGGGCTTTATCGTCTCCATCAACGGCGCGTTGATGAATATGCATCAGCCGGCACAGCCACTGCAGGCAAACTCGTATGCTCCCGCGCCGGGTCTGCAGCAGCCGGCCACTGCGCCGGAGCAGCTGCAGGTTCAGGCAGCACCTGAAGCCCCTAAAAAACTGACTGATAACGACTTGCTGTCACTGAAAGATGCCGTCACCAGCGGACGCTTTACGATCTCGCTTTCAACCGGGCATAAACACACCCTGTATGTGTTTTCCGATCCGATGTGCCCGCACTGCCGCGCGCTGGAACCCCGACTGCAGGAACTGAGCAAACGCTATAACGTCGAGATTTTCCCCGTGTCCGTTTATGGCGACCTGCGCTCGATGGTCCGCGCCGCTCCTGTACTTGATACCGGGAAAGATACCCGACTGAAAAGCTGGGAAGACACGATTAACATGGGATACACCACCATGAACCCGAAAATTGACGATCCGAAAACAGCCCCGGATACCACCGGCGCCCGCCTGGTTGACGCGAACAATATGGCATTTGCGAAATTCGGGTTTATCGGCACCCCGTCCATCGTTGCCGATTCGGGTGATGTGATCCCGGTTTCCGTCGTCAAAGACGATGCCCGCCTGCAGCAGGCGATAGGAGAATAACCCGGAGCCGCTATGCAACAGGAATCTGTAGACAGTAAAAAAGTCATCCGCCCGGATGGTTCGTTCATGGAGTGGTTCCTCACTCCGAACGTACAGTTTGGCCTGCTGGCCATACTGACCGTGCTGGGTCTGTTTCTCCCCTTTACCATGCTGCTGAGCATCCTCATCCTACCGCCGCTGATGGTGGCATTCACGGATCGTAAATTCCGGCCACCGCTGCGAATGCCGAAAGACTGCGAAATGTTCGACGACACCCTGACCACGGAAACCCAGGCGGAATACCGTCTGGGGCCCATTCGCATCCCGCATAAGGTCCGGGAGCGAAAGAAAGCGAAGGGAATTTTATATGTCGGGTATGAGCGGGGACGCCTGTTCGGCCGCGAGCTGTGGCTGAACATGACGGACCTGCTGCGCCACATGGTATTTTTTGGTACCACCGGGTCGGGTAAAACCGAAACCTTCTATGGGTTTATCGTTAACTTCCTGCTGTGGTGCCGTGGCTACTGCCTCTCAGACGGTAAAGCAGATAACAAGCTGGCCTTCGCCACCTGGTCGCTGGCGCGCCGTTTCGGCCGTGAGGATGATTATTACGTCCTCAACCTGCTGACCGGCAGTATTGACAGGTTCGTGAACCTGGTGAAGCAGGAAAGCATCCCCGCGCAATCCAACTCAGTCAACCTCTTCAGCGTTGCCCCGCCGACCTTCATCATCCAGTTGATGGAATCCATGCTCCCCCAGGTGGGCGGGGATTCGGCACAGTGGCAGGATACGGCAAAAGCCATGATGTCGGCGCTGATCAATGCCCTGTGTTATAAGCGCGCCCGCGGCGAACTGCTTTTGTCACAGCGCACTATTCAGAAAAACATGTCGCTGCCGGCAATGGCCGCGCTGTACGTTGAGGCAAAGAAAAACGGCTGGCACAGCGAGGGTTACGCCGCGCTGGAAAGTTATCTGGAAAATACACCAGGCTTCCTGCTGGCCAACGCGGAATACCCGGAAACGTGGGAAGCCCGCGCCTTCGAACAGCATAACTACATGAGCCGTCAGTTCCTGAAGACGCTCTCCCTGTTCAATGAAACTTATGGCCATGTTTTTCCGGAAGACAGCGGCGATATCCGGATGGACGATATTTTCCACAATGACCGCATTCTCATCGTCATGATCCCGTCGCTGGAGCTGTCACGCGGTGAAGCGGCCACGCTTGGCCGTTTATATGTGACGCTGCAGCGAATGACCATCAGTAAGGACCTGGGCTACCAGCTGGAAGGGAAAAAAGAGGAAGTCCTGCTCACTCACGCGCTGAATAATCAGGCGCCATACGGGCTTATTTATGACGAGCTGGGCCAGTATTTCACCAGCGGTATGGATACGCTGAGTGCGCAGATGCGTTCACTGGAAAAAATGGGCGTATTTTCCTCCCAGGATCACCCGTCACTCGCCCGCGGCGCGAACGGCGAGGTGGATTCGCTGATCGCCAACACCCGCGTGAAATATTTTGAGTCGATTGAAGACCGGAAAACCTTTGAAATACTGCGCGAAACCGTCGGCCAGGACTATTATTCAGAGCTCTCCGGGCAGGAAGCGGAACACGGCACGTTTTCCAAAACGGTCCGGGAAGGGGATCTGTACCAAATCCGTGAAAAGGACCGCGTGAACATTCGTGAGCTGCGTAAGCAGACCGAAGGTCAGGGGGTAATTTCTTTCCAGGATGCCCTGGTACGCAGCGCCGCGTTTTACATTCCGGACAATGAGAAGTTTTCCAGCGAGCTGCCGATGCGGATAAACCGCTTTATCGAGGTATTACCGCCATCGCCGGCGACGCTGTACAGCATCTATCCGGAACGCAAGGATGATGAACTGGCGGAAACGAACCCGGATGCAATGCACTTCCCGCCAATCAAGCTGTTCGGGTACGACAAAGCGGCCAACAGCCTGCTGGAAAAAATTGAGGTCTTCTACGAGCTGCAGTGTGGCGCAATTTCACCGGAGGAAATGTCGGTGTGCCTGTTTGAACTGTTCGCTGAATGGCTTGATGGAACGGAAACGGACGACGTGCTTTACCACCAGGAAGACGATCTGTTCCCGATGATCGAGATGTAACCCTGTTAAAAGGCGGGGAGTGGTCCCCCCGCCTTTAGTTACGTTTCCGGTCAGTCAAAATACTGCCGGATCAGCTCCAGGACCGCTATCACAGCGTTAGACACTGCAACAACTGCCCGCAGAACGACGATTAACAAGTTAATCATCCGTTTGCTCCATACAGAGCAGGAACACCGCTGATCGCCCTTACATTGCCTGTCACAGCGGCTACCTCACGTCAATTGTTTAGATGTTCCCACTCCAGCCAGGGCATTGAAACAGCACCACCTGTCTTTCAACCAGGGCTTTAAACCGTTCACGCCGCGTAAGCGGGGGCTGGAGAAGAACGTCAACAGATTGACCCGCGTAGTATACCCTATTCAGGGTGGTTTGCATTTACTGCACTCATGGCGTAATATTTAACCGTCAATTGTTTAGGTGTTCCCGCCTCCATCCGGGGCAAAACATGAAAACCCGATCTCACCAGTCGGGTTTTTTTGTGCCTCCATTCTGGCAGAAATCGCATTTCCTCAAATAAGCGCCTAAAACGCTCTCTGTGGCCTTCACTGCAAAAAGAGCAACATTCCCCTGTCTTCACCCTGTTTAACGCGCCTGCGAGCGGCTGACGTGGATAACCGCGGCTAAATCGATCCTCTTTTCCCTGTTAATTTTAAAACTCACAGCTGACACTGGCGTCGATTGCCTGAAAGGCATTGCACGCCATAGCAGACGATTTTCCTGCCAGACCTGCCCTGCAGGTGACGCTGTGGCCACATTACCCCCTGGCTACTGCGAGCGGGCGGTGTGACGTTTGCGGCACACCGGGCGCGTGGGTAGTAGCGTTGACGTCAGGGGTGCGTGTCGCAGCCCTGACGTCTTACGGGGGTGTTCTTAGTTACATCATCCATCATGCTTTTTTCTGCCGAGCCGTTGGCTCGGCAGAAAAAAGCACGGTGGGGCAAAGAAGAATCCGCCCTGGAGGTTTCTGCTGACCACCCTGCCCGGCATTTGCCGGGTGCTAACCTGGGAGCATAGCGACCATTCTGGCCGTCGTGCCGCGAAGCGGCGCTGAAAGGCCAGGCATATTCCCATAATCCACAGAAAATTGAGCCTGAATAACAGTGATCTCTTTATTGAATAAAGATCTTTTTAAAGAAGTTAAGAGTGTATTGCAGCTTGCATTGACCACGATTGCAGGTGACTTTATTTCCTCCTTTGCGGATAACTGTGGATAGTGGTGATCTCGCTGCCGGTTATCCACCGGCGGCGCCAGAACGTCAAAAAATCACGATGGCCACACGTTAAAACTGGAGGAAATTTGAGCAGGTCGCGCCGGCTGGCCAGCACGAAAACCGCCAGGCGGCGGTAAGAGAATTACAGGGGGAGAAAATCAGTGATAATCAGGGGGACCGGATTCCCTCTCCAGCCCCAGATCGAGCTGATACAGGTGGCTGCGTACTCGCTGGGTAAACTGCTCAGGCGACAGCGCGTGCAGTTCGTCTTTCGGCAGCGTCCGTATCAGATGAACGGACATGGCGTAAGCCCGGTCGTCATAGGGCTGTTCTGCCAGCGCTTTCAGCTTCTTCTCGCGCTTACCCTTCAGGGCGGCTTCACGCCGGCGAACCAGCGTGGCGTGCATCATTTTTTCATACCAGCGCCGGCGCGCGGCTTTAACAGAGATTTCTTCCGCCTGGCCATGTTCATCACGGGTTATCCAGCCTGCAGCTTCAGCGGCCACCTGTTCGGCCTGCTCCGCATACAGCTTATCGAGATCAACACCGATCATCTTCCAGAGGCGTTCCGTCAGCACGACATGCTTGGGGAACCACTTGCGGTTAAACGGGTCCCATGTGACGCCTTCAGGCAGCGCCAGTAACCCGAATTCCATCATGTGCTGCAGCAGCCGGCAAACCCGCGGTACCGTCACTTTCCGGATCACGTTCCCTTCGCTGTCCTTTTCGCTGAGCTGCCACGCCATTTTACTGAGGTTGATAGTGTCGATATGGGTAGCCCGGTCAACGGTGCTGACCAGGAGCGGCACAATCGCATCGAGTAATTTCTCCCGCTCCGGGCGGAAGTCGCGCTTCCGGCCAGCCTGCTCGCGCAGCTGCACGAAGTACGGGTGGCGGCTGATCCGCATACGCAGACTTAACGCGCCCGTTTTGCGATCGCGGCGAACAAGGCGGTTGTAGGCATGGCCAAGCTGGCCAGGGAGCTTTTTGAAATTGTCCGGTCGGTACCAGCTGGGCTCCGGGCAGAGACACGCCGTTGAGTGCGTACCGCGACGACGGCGGGTTTTGCGCACGGGCTTGGTGCCTTCATCGAGAAGCAGCTGCAGGGGCGATTCTTTAGGGGACTGGCTTTCAAGCCAGGAGATGAACTCCGGCGAAAGACCTTCTACTGACTCAATGTCAGAAAGCTGTAGGTATGGATTCTTTTGATTCACCAGCCCCTGCACATATTGGCCGGGCTGTATTGCAATAGGTTACGCATTTGCTATAATCCTTTCTGCCAGTGGGCAGTTTGCACCCCCTGATTCCTGAGAGACCGGCCAAAGTTTCCAACAGGGATCAGGGGGTTTTACTTTTTGTGGCTCCTGCCACTCCTAAGCGGTACATCTCCGGGCCGCTCTTCCCGTGCTAAATTCAGTAATAACCCCGTAAGGTTATGTAAACGCCGCTTAACATATCATGCGTTTCTAAGCGGGGCAATACCTGCGAACCCGCTTTTACATAGTAAGATCACTCTTCAGAATCGTCAAATTTCAATCCGTCGTAATAGCTTTTGACAAGAAATTCAATGACTTCAGCCTGAGTGAGTTTTTTAACTTTTGTGATCTCTATCAACATTCTTTTTGCATCTTTGGGGAGATAAAGGTTTAACTGGTCGTGTGTTTCCCGGATACGGTTCCGGTACTCTCTCTGGAACTCCGGGTTACTCTTCTGTTCCTGGCGCTCAGTAACTCTGTTCACTCTTCCTCCCACAGCATACGACTATAACCACCTGAGTATACATGAAAAAACCGCCTTTTCAGGCGGTTTGGAAGTAAACATCAATACGTTCGTGGTAGCATCCAACCTTCATCAAGCATAGTCTTTCGCCACTGGAGATATTTTTCACCCCTGTATTTTTTATGTTGCTCATGCATCCTGGTTAACATTTCCAGCTGGCGATATGCTAGGCCGGCATTGAGCAAGATTATTTCAACAGTAGGCACATGTCGGTTCCGAAGATTTACGACAAGTTTACTATCAGTATACTCCCAAGACTCAATTGTCTCGGCCTCAAACAAAATTCTCTTTTGCTTAATAGAGGCCTGTACAGCATAAAGGGCAGCAATCCCAACAACACCGGAGTCCATATCTATACCAAAATATGTTTTCTGAGCCGGCATGTATTGTTCCTCTTTAGCCGATGGATTAAAGCATCCATAAACTCTCATGCCTGCAACGACCTTTTTGACTCCCTTATTTTTTACCTGGCGTACAACATATGTGATCAGCATGGCATCGAAAACAAGTAGAGCAACAAACCACGCCAATGCCAGGCTTCCACCTAAAGTAAGAAAGCCAGAATATACAGTCAACGGAAGACTTATTGTTAAAATAACTATACTTATGGCTACAGACAGACGTGACAGATAGTAGCCAACACCTTTTGATTTAGCCATGTTGTTATCGACAACAGTATACGAATATCCTTTCATATCACGCCCCCGCTATACCATCTTTGTCTTTATCAACCGTATTGGTTGGGTTGAAGTTCTTCGGCCCAGAAGGACGTCCACCTGTATTTTTAGCTCCACGACCAAATGCAGCAAACAGGTCGTGAACATGATTCTGCATATCACCAAGAATTGAATCGTTATGCTTGTTACCAATCCAGCTGATGACGTAGTTAGGCATCCTTGCAGGTAATGCAAATACCCTAGCGACCATACCTGTACACATCCTTGCATAGACAAAAAGGATACCTATCATTGACCAAAGGCCAGTTGTTGAATCTGCCTGTACATTTTCCATTGCTGTTTTGAAAATATAGTTAAGCGCGGTGCCAAGAGCCACAATGGCCAATGATGCAAAAATGAACCCCATTACCATCAACAGTGGTCGAATCATCACATCTATCAGGAAAATATATCCATACGTTGACCGGTCCTCATTAGTTTGGCCAATGTTAATATGGGTAGCGGCCCACAATGAAGATGCAACGATACCAGTCAGCAAAGTAACTAACCAATCCGCCATTGCGACAAACCAATAGATAAATGGCACAAATGGAAGCCAAATTGAAAGCGTTAACCCTATACAGAACAGAGCGACTAAAATCATGTATACGATCGGAGCCGCAGTTTTAATTACACCCTTAATAATATCCTTACCTGAAGTGAAGAAATTAAGTAATCCCGCCCCCATTCCAGCAGCGTTATTACCATCTGCAACACTCATTGCGACATTAACAGCTCCCCAAGCAGCTAGACCACTCTCAGCAGTAAACATCGTGTAATCACCAATGGCTTTCATTTTCAACAAGGGATTCGTTACATCGCTGTATCCATCGCCAGTGCCGTAGTTTCTAGTGGCAAGCCATGAAGTAACATTAAAGTTGAAAATTTTGGTAATCAACGAATCTGCATCACCACTTTTTGCCGCTTCTTCGATGCCTTTATTGTCAATGTTCTGAGCTAAAGCATTATCAGCAGTACCTAAAGGGGGAGTGTAGGTACTGTTTTTCAGTTGTGAATGATATGCCTGGAACAGACCTTTATAATAGTCCGTAGAACCTACATCACCATCACCACTTATCCCTGATACAATAGGTTTCAGATTAGCAACGTCCTTCAGCTCAGTGTTAGCAGTTGCCAGGGTATGATAATAAATACCAAGATATAGCCAGCCTTTTTCCTTTATATCCGACTCCATTTTCTGGAGCATATCATTGCTTCCGGCAGCATTGTCTGCAGCTTGCTGTACTTGTTGTTGGTAATCTCTTGCTGCTGTCTGAATTGCAGTTTCAACGTCAGGCAGCTGCCCATCTCCGGAACGCATTTTAGACATATAAGCAGAGTTAAATTGCTCTGCTGTATTCTTCATCTTACTCCAAAGCGAGTCTGTAGCCTGCTGTTGAACTGCATAAACAGAATCAGCGTAACCACTGGAGAATACCGAAGTCCAACCTGTAGGTTTTTGTGGTAATTTAACAGTCCCACAAACAGCAGAACCATTGTCAACTGAAATTGAGTAACTAGAATCACCAGTATTAAACTTCATCTGGCTATTACTTTCATAATGTTGGCCTGAAGCCTCCATCTGAGCTAACCCTTGATTGACACCAAGAGCGCACAAGTTCATTTCGAACATTCCTTTAGCCACAGAAGCCATTTCTGGCATAACTGGCGTTATATAAACAGCTTTGCCACTCGCTAGTTCCGACGCTGTTTTATCTGCAATAACATTGGCAGAACCTACACCTATGATTGACCCACACCACAGGAAGAGCAGTTGTGCAACGGACCATCCAACAACAGTTGGAACCAAAAGGAGCCAGCCGAATGTTGTTTTAACAAAATTGAAGGCATTATTCCCATCACCCTCTATAAACTTCCCAAGTTGCCCTGCCTGATGTAGTTTTTTAATACTGATTATCGCCATATAAATCAGCGCCAATATGGCGATAACCTCATTCACTGTGAAAAATACGTTATTTAACAACCCATCACCTGACGGACTGAAAGGATTATTTACCACTTCACCAAAAACGGTATGCAGCATCTGACGTGACAAATCACCAGACCGTTTAGCAGCCTCTGTAATACTATCAATTCCCAGATCTGCAGAATATGCCGGGGTAATGAAAAGCGATAGCGGCAACAATGCGACCAATGAGTTTCTTGACTTATTCATGCGCCCCCCGAATCTGGCCAGCTTGTTCAAAATTAAATGTATTGCGCACACCGTTATCGTTAATAAAATGTCTCAATGTACCGAATTCTTCTTCAGAATGGGCCTCATTGCGTAATTGCCAACCTAAAAATTCATAAGTCATTGCTTTTACGAACGAGTAGATACAAACAGCAAACATTAAACCAAGTGTTAATGTCACCTTCAGAAGGCTTACATTGTATTCAGTATTAACAATCAATTTTACACAGCCAGCGATTAAAAACAGGGCAACAAAAACAGCTATAAAGAAGCAACATAACCAATATTTTTTATACTTACCGGCTTTAGCTAGATGCTGTTCTAAGGGGATAGAACTCTTTTTAACAACATCCTCAAACGACTGATTCGAAGCTGATTTTTCGTCCGGAGCTTCCAAATTTTTGATTTGCTTCTTAACGAAAGAAGCCCGCTCATTGAGCAGGCTGATAGATTCCCTTAGTGATTTCCACATAAACTGAATATCACTAATTCCGGTAATATGATAAACCGCTTTTTTCATGCGGCCGGGGGATTTTGTAACTTCTTCCCCTGTTTTATTTTCGTCTGTCATTTTCTGGATACTCCCGCGTTCACACTCTCCAGCTGTGCTGCCAGCATCGGTTTGTATGTTTGATATGCGTCGTTCGCCAGGATCTGGCCAAGCAGCACATTTTGTTTCTCCAGCTGCTGTTTGGTTTTCAACACTAACCAGTTGTTCAGATTGGCGATATTGATTTGCTCACGCATCAAATCTTCGGTGTTCTTGTTGGTCAACGTCGCCTGGTAAGCAGGGTTGCTGTAACGGCGACCTACTTCGAATTCCTCAAACTCTCTGGCAGACATACGGTTAAGCTGTTTCGCCCTGTTACTGGCCGTCGCCTGGAAATAGGATTCGACTTCCGGCACTTTGCGCGCATCTGCAAGCGCGGCATCAGTGGCCGGGTTCGGTTTAGAGTTGGCGATCATTTCCATCTGAGGTTGTGCGGCCGCGTCGGTGAGCGCCTGGTATTGCTGAATCATGCCCAGGTAAATTCGCCCGCTGGCGCCTTTAACTTCCCCACGACTCAGCTGACGACCAGCACTGCGCAACGCGGTATTTTTCATATAGCGCAGCGCCGCATCTGTCTGCTCATCTGTAAACGTCAGATCAGGTGCCTTGCCTTCTTTGCCGGCGCCATAAAGCAACGAGCTCAGCGACGTATCTGCCCGCGGCATGTCAGATACACTTGGGCAGAATGAAGTCCCGCCAAATGCAGCATAATCCGAACTGTCGCAGTACTGGCTGTGAACTTCGGCCGTTGAAGATGCATCCACGTCGGTTGCGCGTGCCGGCACTTCAAAAATAGCCTTAACATCTTTCGCAGAACTGGCGCTTCCCAGCGTTCGCTGACCGCCAGCGGCCGCAGAGGATACCCCCGCGGCGCCACCGCCAATAGACTGCGCACATATATCATCCGGAACACGGTACTTATCCTGTGCCTGCAGCAGCCGGTCATTACGTTTTTGCTCGACTTCGAACTGTCGGTTAGTTTCAGCCACCTGCTGCATTAATGCTGCCTGGCGATCGCCCTGCTGGCTGATTGCCGTACCAATGTTAATCAGCGTGGCCTGGATATTACCTAATAGGCCATTAGCTGTGCTCAACGCCGGCATAACCTGCGTTGAGATGGGAATGCTGCTGTTAACGTTGACCGTATAGGCAAATGCTGACTGTACGCTGAAGGCCAGAATTGAAACGGCCATCACTGACCGTTTTGCTTTTCCGATTTTTATCATCTGAATCCCCTTCTCACATCAGAAATGATTTCTTTAGCGAGCTTCATCGCCATAGTTTGTGATTCTTCTTCAGAATCACGCTCACCACCCTGATTGACCACCATTTCATCAATGATACTTGATGCACTTCCCATAGGGAATCTATTTGCTAATTCTTCCCTTGCTTTTTTCGTTCCAAGCTCTTCATAAAGCACATCTCTGAGCGCTCTGTCTTTTGCAGATGAGTTCAAAGCCCAAAGCAGTTTTGGACCTAATGTGTTTTTCAGAATGTGGCAAATAAGACCACGTTTTGTTTTAAAAATACCGAGGAATGCAGTACCACTTCCGTCCGGATAAACCCCTTGCGGAAGCTGTCTGAAACGACGCAGGATATCGGCCGGGATGTTGATCTCTAATTGCTTCAGATACTCTTCATCCCCTTCCGTCAGGCGCATCATAAACAGGCTGTTCATGGTTTTAAGCACACTCGAAGGCATATGGCTCAGATACTGAGACGAGAACGCAGTACGGACGTTGAATTTACGATCTTCAAGGTCAGCGGTATTCAGCGCATTTTGGATAAAGTCGATGCCGGCAAAGTTATGACACTCATCATAAAAGGTATGTTTAACTTCTTCTGAAAGCTCCCTGATGCGCGCCTGGTGATATGCCCTGTACTGCTCCGGTAAAGCAGGAATGAAGGTTTCTGCGGACTGAGGCAGGTAGTAGTTACGCACAGCCATCTGGCGCGCAAAAAGATACATAATGCCGGACTTGAGCTTACCTGCAGGTGTCGTTCTGTCACCGAGGACGTTTTGCATATCCAGGATCGCAATGCGAGTCTCCGGGCTGAAATCATAAACCGTGATCCCAGAGAAAATGGCATACTCAGCTGCTGCAGCCTGGAAACAACGTGCAACGAAGCCTACTACAGGCTCACTCCCATTAACTTTTACGTCAGCGTATTGGTTTTTAAATGATTCAGTTTGTAGTTCAGCAATAAAATCGTGAATAGTTGGCACAGCATAACGCTGAGCAACCGTCGCAGCATGAAGATATTTTTTGGCAAACAGCTTATCAACGACTTCCCACCATGTAGCTCTTTCAAACCAGTCTTCACCGAGCTCTTTATCCAGACCTGATTCTTTCAGAGCTTCATTAATCACCGGGTCGTTATACTTAAACAAGTTAGCACTTGAATGCGCTTTTGCTTTGTATACGTTTGATACAACCTTACTGACGATTTGGCCAACGCTCATTGCATCTGGCGGCTGGCCAATTGCCGGATCAATACAGAATGCGTTAAGCATCTGCTTTAAGAATACTTCCTCAAACTGCGTCAGATACCTTGAACCTAACTGCGTATCGCAGATGTTAATACAGTGCGATTCGTCATTGTTCAGGGTGATACTGGCAATCTGGTGACGTTTCTCTGACGGCAGCTCAGCGCTAATCAGATCGGCGATACCTTTTGCACTGTAGCCCTTATCAATGATAGTCAGATAAGGCAGTTTTTTATCAGCCCGGTAAATCGAACTCAGGTTAAGGCGGTTGGCCAGCACGCTTTTACCGGAACCTGGAACACCGGTGATGACATCGGTAAATTTCTCCTGCAGGGGACTGGCGATTTGATAGGGGAACAGCTTGCCATCGAGCGTGATGAAGTTGATATTGCCTTTACCATGCCAGGGACTGGCCGGACGTTCAAAAGGTAACATCCGCAAGCCTTCACTCAACGGCGGATAATGCAATGAGCCAGGTGTGGCCGTCGTCAGCCCCGGAACGGATGCAATCAGTGCGCTACCTGGATTGCCATATGTCTTGGACACACCTGATACACCCCAGCCTTCAATCGCCTTAGTTAAAGCCGCCAGGTTGCGTTTGGCTTCATCCTTAGTGTCACCCCAGGTGGCAAAGTTGATGGCCATGATAGCCGTTGGATCGGTTTCGCTCTGGGCCCCGACATAATCCATATCACGCGCGATAGTACCGAGTGAGGGAATGAAACGAAGGAAAGAGACGATCACTGATGGCCAGAACAATGCTTTTTTGCCCCCGCCCATAAAGTCATATTTTATCCGGTACGGGATTTTCCGGTTAATCGCGTTGAATAACTGCTTAAATTTGACAGGGTGAAGTGGTGGCAACTCAAGGGCAACAGAACCGTAATACTTGCCATCGCAGTAAATCAGGCCACCATCTTCTTCCAGTTCCCCTTCCATGATCTGGATATTCAGCCGCGGCGGCAGCACTGAGTCGATATTGCCTTTCCGTGGAGCGCCATAGACTCGCAGATTTTGGTCAAACGGCGTGCGAGGGTACCAGTTTTCTGATGTTGAGTTCCGGAACAGCATCTGACGCATCATTGCGCCGGCGTGTTTGACATCGAGGACATCAACCAGAAGCCCCATCCCCGACTCATCATCCCCCTGAAGCATACCAATCAGCCGCCAAAGCATCGCGTCATGCGTGATCTTCAAACCTTCAAGCTGAAATTCGATTGGGTTCTGACTGAAGCGAGTCTGCGGGATATCCTTCATAACGCCGGCAGCTTTTGCCTGCTCGTTTTTAAGTTCATCCTTCGCAATCATCCCCTTCGAGGTATACAGCACGATGTAAGCGCGTTCACGGCTGTAATGGGCAGCGATTTTTTTTGCGTCATCGGCGATCAGGTCTTTAATGTCTATCTGCAGGCGCTCTATTGCTGCTACCTGCGGTTTATAAACATTATTCAGCTCTTCCTGGTTCTTGGTAAAGTCGCGCTCAAACACCACAGACAGCTTATGGCCACTGTTAATAAAGGAATTCGACAACGAGTTTGAAAGGTGCATGATGAAGTCATTAAACGACTTCTCGTCAAACGATGATTTAGCGCCCTGAATCTCAATAACGGTAAGAAAATCGTTGTTCTTCGTGGTCAGTATGTACGGAGCCCTGATTTCAGGATGCTCAACGCGATCCTGCGACGTAAGCCCTACAACCGTTGTCAAATCACAGTATTTTAACGAGTCATTTGACGTAAGATTGCGTGAGATACCTTCGATCACATCCTCAAAGAAAGAAATCATTTAAAACCTCTCTTACCCTTGTAAATTTCATTCCAGTCACTTACATCCGGCAATTCGTCTGACTCTGCGACAGAAGTGACAAACTCATCGTCAAAATTCATGGGAAGTAACTGATGGTGTTTTTTTATCAGGTGCAGTAAATCGTATCCATCATCACTGCCGGTTTCGTTTAGAACTACGTCAGTTGTACTGAGCAATATCTGTTTAAGTTTCTGTGCCTTTTCACGGTAAGAATCGTCCGTTGACTTTTCCGCCTTTGCAATTGAACGAAACAACAGGCTGTAGAGTTTTCGGTTTGTATTTCTCTTCAGCAGAAGTCCGGTTTGATTCTCTAGTTTCATTTTCTCCGGGTGTTCGAGCGACAGGCATACAGAGCAAAGCATTCTCTCTTTCTGTCCATCTTCTGCGAGGGAGAAAACATCTTTGCTCTTTATCCCGCACACATGGCATCTGGCAGGTTGTTCATTCCTGGTGAGCTTAAAATCTTTCATGGGGGAACTCCGGTATTGGCCCCGCAAGGCGGGGCCGAAAGGACATTACAGGGTTGCGTCAACACCAACAGTTGAACCAACAGAAGAGATCCATGCGGTCAGGCCGACCAGACAGGCTCCAACAACCATTGACCAGAAGATGAAGCCGCCACTGATATCTTTCCCGCGTTTGTTTTTGAGCCACAGAGCAACAAGACCTACGATGAAGCAGACAACACCAACCACTTTACCAGCGGTAATCAGACCAGGCTGGGTACTGGCCATACCTTCCGTGAAGGTATTGATCTTTTCCCAGATAGTCGTTTCAGCTGCAGCCTCTTTGCTCAGCAATGCCAGCGGCAATACCACTAACGATTTTGCTACCGTTCCGCGCAGCTGATACGCTGCGATGGATGCAGATAACGCCTTGTCTTTGATAAATTTAACAATTTTCATAAAGTATCCTTTTTGATTACCAGTGAATGTTTAATGTGCTCTGCAACGCATCGAGCGTTTGTGTATCGAACATCAGAAGTAGTCCACATACAATTTTCACAATGGATGCCCCTCTCGTGCCCGAAGCTGACAGCTCCGTATGGCCCTCAAGGTAAGAGTCTTTCAACCCCTTAATACCCCTGTAAAAAAAGTATGCACCGAGAATTCTAACAATCCCCAGCACTGCGTTGACTGCTGCGGCTCCCATGCCAAACGTAGATTCGCTCGCATAACTGACGGGTCCGAAACTGACATCGCCAAATCCTAAAGTGGCACCGCCTGAGTTCATCTGTGCTTTCAGCGTGATGAGGCATACACAGAAGATGATCCCGGCAAAAATTCTGCCAACTTCAACACCTTTGGTAGAATGCCTGGCCTGCTTCCGCAGGCTCATCAGATATCCAATAACACCAATGATCCCAACGATTGCAGCGACACCTATGATTAGCCTTGTCAGCGGTTCCTGACCACCGTTAGCAACCTGAATTAATACCGATTCTAAATCCATAGTTTCGCCTTTTTAGGTCCTGATTAGCGGATAAGGCCTTTACTTGTTGTAACGATTCTATTTTCAGTATCGATACCTGTAATGGTGACTCCGCCAAGTTGACTTCCGACCTTCACAGCATACGTCTGGTTTTTGTATTTTACCCAAGCAAGATCGCCAGATAAATCATTAATTGAAAAACCTCTCAACAAAGGTAATGCCTGTGACGTTGCACCGGAAATTGTTCCACTCTGATTACCAAATGAAGGCCCATAACCAGCGGCTTTCATTTTCAGTTCCTGAACCTGATTGTTCAGATTTTTAATTTGTTCATTAGCGCTTTGTAACTGACTGGAAAGGATCATCATTCCATTTTTAGAAGTTGATTCTATCGCGTCCAGCCGTTCCTTTTGCTGCAGCAGAATCCCGGAAATCTGCTCGCGGAAGTCACCAGAATCCTGCCCTGCAGGGGCAGACTGTACGCGCGGACGTTGCGCTGAAGACTGGATCGCCCCATTCCCCGTCGCTGGCGCAGTATCACTATCGGAGCCCCCAAACAACCAGACTAAAAGCAGGATAGCGATGACAGCGATACCACCAATCCATGCATAGTCACTGATATTAAGCGGCTTTTTGCTCGCTTTTGCTGCTGGCGTCACTGTCGGTTTTGGCTTTTCAGCAGGCTTAGCAGACACCGGTTCCTGGGCAGGAGCTGCTTCGTTTTTATTGTCATCTTCAAACAGATTCATTATCAATCTCCTTAACGGTAATACGGGTTATTGGTGCCATACCCGTAGCCGGGGTAGCTTGGAAAGTTTTGCTGAGGGTAATTAGGAGCCGGAGGCTGAGGCATCTGCTGAGGTTGCACACTAGATAGTGTGGGAGTTGCTTGCTGCTGCACCTGCTCTGCAGAAGCATTTTCCATATTCTCGCCACAGTCGCTTTCATACACAGGCGCGACAAACTGGATGCCTATGAGTTGGTTACGGTCAACCGTAACCTGCTTAATCGGCAGGCGGGCTGCATCGTCGGCCAGGACACGCCCTGCTTGCTCACCCATCCCGCCAATAATGGTACCGGCAACCGCTTTGCCATCAGGTGTACCAGTTGAACGATATGCATTCCCGCCGTCAGTGATAATCATCTGCGAATTGCTGTCCGCATACAGCTGACCAGTTCGGCCTAATCCGTTAGCAACAGCCGGCAGAATAATACGGCTGAACCAGCGGTTATTTACATTTGAGGAAACGGCCGCGCGCAACGAGTCGGAAGCCACGCCATACGCATCGACCTTACACTGCACTCCGTTCAGCTCCATGCCGGTGAAGTGAATTCGAATACCATCGCCGGCAAGACGGTTTTGGCCAGAATAGAATTTGGCGCCGGCCTGCGCTCCAGTTGGAACATGGGCAATAGCAATACTGTTCTGATCGTCACTGTCCATCGCCGTATCCATTACTGCCGGCACAAGCGTGTAAGCCGATACAAGCCGGGCTCCTTTATCTTTGACCTTATTCTTCGCCCCCTGTTGTTTTTCAGCATCCGGCTTTTTGTTCTGCGGATAGACCGAATCGGTCCACCCTGAGAAGGTGCCGCCGTTCTTGTCATTACCCTCTGCTCCCAGAGGGGTTGCAAGAGCAACACCCGTGACAACCGGTGTTCTGGCCTGGTCTATTTTCTGCAGTAACGTAGCCACAGCTTTAGCCTGACGCTCACGCTCTTTCTGCTCAGCATCATTAGCCTTACTGTTATCGCCCGACTGTTTTGCTGACGATTCCCACGAATATTTTGGTGGCGGTGCTTTGGTGCCGTAATCAACGGCCACCGGGTTACTGGCTGACAACGTGGATATGAAACTATCCCCCGTGAGAGCCGCTTTTTCTGAGTTATCAGCATTCCACTCATTCAGCAGCTTGTTGTATTGGGGATCATTAGCTTTTTCCCTGCCAGTTTTCCCTTCCAGCCCCTGGGCCTTCACCTGCGACCCGCCCGTTGCCGGCTCATCTGATGAGCCAAACAACCAGTACCCTCCCAGAAGCGCCACAACTGCAGCGGCGCCACCGACGTAGAGCATCATTTTTCTGGTTTCTTTACCTTTATCTGTAGCCATCGTCGTTCCCCTTAATTCAGCTCAACTTCAACGTCACGCGCCTGACCGTTAACCGAAAAAGTCAGCACTGGTGTTGCCGGCAGCACGTAAACATGTGTGCCATCGATAGCGGAAAGCGTTTTTTCAAACTCATCCTGCAGCTGCATGTTACTTCTGACGTAGAGCTCATCACCGATCTGCCAGACTTTGGTACTCCCTGGCGCGTTTTTAAGTTTCAACCGCTGAGCATCTTCAGGCGGGATGCCATCGAGCACGCTCTGCAGCTGCTTGTCATACAGTGAGATTTTTTTCTCAGGAGTAGCGGTATAAACCGGTGTGTCAGGACTGCGCTTCGGGATACGGAGATCCAGACGATAATCAACATCAACGGTTTTTGATTTAACGGAGGGTTCTGCCCCCTTCACGTTAATAATGACCGGCGTAGCCAGCCCCTTCAGAAGCACTGTGATGTTCCCGCTGGCATAGGCATTGGTCGGCTGGATTGTGAATACCGCCGATCCTGGAATATAGCCAACACACAGTTCACCACCAGATGCACAGGGACTCGAATTATATGGAGGGGCGCCTAATACCCAGGGGTGTCCGGTTGCATCTGAAAACGTCACTGTGGTTGCCTGGTTTGGAAATACCCGTACCTGCGGAATGGATGCACCAGCTGACAGTGATACCGTCTGGCTTGAAATTCGTGGGATCGGCGTTAATGGTGAGGTTTTGGCCGCCGCGCTCATATCTTCCATTGCGCTGCGGGCAGACCGCACCTGACCAGGGGTAATAGGCTGGATCTGCTGCAGAACAGGTGCAGGTAACTCTTCCAGTGTCTGCGGATTAACATGAGTAACCTGCTGCTGTGGTGGAGGAATCTGCGGCATGGGTGCAGGAGGCAGTGCAGTAGTTGGCTGCTGTTGGGCCTGTGCCTGTGGTTGTTGGCCTTGCGCCTGCTGCTGACCTTGTTCCTGTGCTGTTTGCTGTGGAGGCTGTTGCACCTGTGACTGCTGATTTACGGGCAACCCGGAACTGGCCTGCTGCCATTGAGCAATATCACCACCAGGCACAGCTGGCGCCGTTTGCTGCGGCGCTCCATTACCAGTCGGCGCATCAGCTGCAGATACAGAATTTGCCGAAAACAGTGCGGCCATAAGTACAGTTAACAGTTTAATCTTCATGATTGACCTCAGTAGTTCCGGGGTTTGAGAATGGCCTGTGCTACTTGAATACCCCGTGGATCTTCGTCTTCTTTTACGCGGCGTACCTGAACCATCAAATCGTAAGGTTGCGGTCTGTAGTCCTGAGCCTGCCCAACAAGCTGAACAGTCACCGGAATGCGGTATTGCCAGGCATAGGTTTTGGTGCCACGGATAAGACCTTCCGTGATCAGGGTTCCAGGAGTTGTGGAAAGTTTTACGTTCAGACGTTTTTCACTGATATCTTTCAGCAGCCCACTATCGGACAGCGCTTTACGGAAACTAACGTACCCTTCAGCGCTAAAATCGCCGCGGACGCTGGTTAATTGGTTTTCGTAATTCACAAAGTTCAGTGAAAGCGATTTGATCATTGTACGGTTGGCAAAGTCCATCACCTCTTCCGCCGTGTAAGCGGGTTCATCGGTTGGATGAACTTCTGTGATCATGCCCCCATTCGTTGCAATATATTTGGTTTTTTTCTGGTGAAGCCAGTAACCCTGAAGACCAATGATAATGATTGCGACTAATATGATTAGCGTTTGAATCAAAATTACTTTTAAACCATGTTTCGATACGATTTCTTGTACCGTTCGGTTACTCTCTTCAGCCAGAGCTGGAGCAAGGGCGTTGCTGTCATCATCAACGACTGAGTTTTGATCCGAGTCAGTTTGATCCATAATATTTTCACCATTTTGTGTTTTCATAGAGTTTCTCTTTTCAAAAGTTTGTGTTAGAAAATCACGCAGATCGTTAATGAACAATGAGGTATACATGAGCGAACATAATGATTACGAATCCTGTGCAGTTATCATGTGCGAACGACGAAAAGCCACCGCCGTTTTGCGCAAAATCCCGCCAGAAAACCTTGAACAACTCATTAATATGTGGTCCGACATTGCACAGGGAATGATCGAGAAATTTAAGGAAGAACAGAAGGCCACTGAAGAGAAAGCCGCAGCCACAAAGCGGTTCATGGAAGAACACAATATTACGGCTGATGAAGCTCTCCAGATCTTCGAAAATCTCTTTGGTCCGTCCACGAAAAGTAAATCCACTTTTGGAAAAGTGAAGTACCGGATCGAAGTTGATGGAAAGTCCATAACCTGGACAGGAAAAGGTCGCCGACCTGCAGCGTTTGCCGAGATGAGCGACGATGAGCTCAAAAAATATGAAATCAGCTGAAGACTGGCTGCATACTGTCAGACGTTTCATGAATGAAGATTCGCTTGATACGTATGTAGACTCAAAACGTGATGTTCTACCTGCCACAGAATTTATGCGTTTACTAACCGCGGCGGAACACCGCCGCGTTGAAATACGAACCGGCAAGCTATTCGATAAAATCCCGAAAGGACTCTTCCGGTAGTTACAAATGGAACGGGAATGCATCACTGTTTGCATCCTCACCACTTCCACTCGCAGCTGCCGGATTGTTTAATTGCACATTTTTAGAAGATGCGTTGGGCAGGATACCTGACGTATCTGGCAGTCGGGATGAAATCGTTGACCACGGGTCCAGCGTCGTATTAGTCAGGCTCCCCCACTTCTCATTAATCTTCGATTTAACCGTATTGCATACCTCATCCTTCACCTTATCAATAATGTCGCTGATAGACGGAAACTGTGGGATTTTAAGTGATACCGATAGCGACCCCAGGCACTGTCCGAGAGAATCAGACGTACTGGATTCGCTTTTTGCGGCGTTGTTAATCCTTTCCACTTCCTGCTTATAGGCAGCATCTGCACCAGCTTTTGCCAGTTCGTATGCTGCACAGGTCTGTGTTGCCGCAAATGAGCTCACAGAAATGCAGGAAAACCCTACTGCAACGAGTAGGGTTTTTGTTTTATGGCCGAGGCGCTGACTTTGCGACTGGTGCATGAGTCTGTTCTCTCCTTTCATCATCTTTTCTTTTTGCAGCATTTGAAGGATGAAAAAGCTGCTTCATTACTGTTTTGTTTTTTACCTCATCTGAGGCCGCTTGTAAATGCTGAGGCTGTTTTTCATTTGCAATTGTGTTTTTGTAAAGCAAATTTTTACCCCCCTGATCTACATGTCCATAACCATGCAAAACAATTCCACTTTCGGCATTTTTATTGATTGCTGAAAGAGTCATATACGTTTTCCAGTTTCCGTCTTTATCAATACGCTTGTTCACTTTTCCAATCACGCTATGGTACTCACCGGACTCCTTATCCTTTGCGATCCCCTGCATGAATCCTTTACGCGACTCAACAAGGAAATAATCTGGGCGTTCGCCTTTTTTATGCGGTGCGATCAGCAAAGGTGTACCCGCGGTTTTTGACTCTTGAGGGAGTTTATAGCCTGTGGGCTTTGTCATGCTTTCTGGAGCTGGCTTACCATTAGGCAAGAACCAGTACAGTTCTTTTTCAGGCACGGCCTCACGGCTGAGATCAACACCGGTAATCTGCTGAATTGTTGTGCGGAGCTTCTGGAAGGTTGCAGCATCATACGGAACCAGTTCAGAAGGCTTATAGGCCTGTTCATTCCCTGCTGTTGGCTGTGGGTATACAGGCTTTACTTCCCACTCATTACGTTTGGTCTGGATAGTTTCATAACGAACGATCTTGTTGCTTTCATCACGGACAGGTGCATTCACCTCAACATCCACAAATCCCAGCTTTCTGACTGTAACAAGACGTTCTGTGTCTACACCAGCATCTTTAACCGCTCTCTCAAGGTCTTTCCCCCAGAGTGTCTTCTCTCCATGTTCATTTTTGAGGGTGACAAAGTAGTTCATGGATTCATCTTCTTTCCACTCATACTTAGCACGTCCATGCGCGACGATAACGCCTTTCTCCCAGGGTTCACCTGCAGCTTTATCTTCCTTTTGAGTATCAGATGCATTCTGCTTCTTCGGCTGCACAGAGGCCGATTCTTCCCAGCGCATTCCATTCTGCTGAACTGATGAATTTGTCTTTTCGTTTGCCCCTTCCTGCTTATTCGCATTTGAATCAGCAACATTTTCTTTTGCCGTTTCTTTTGCTGTTTCATTTGCTTTTTTGAGTTCGAGCAATTTAACCCTTTGTTCTGGGTTAGTCAGTTTCACCTCAATGTTGTATTCACTGATAAGGTTAAACACTCGCTCTTTAAATTCGTCACTGCCGGTGATTTCAATACCACGATGATGTTGCTTATCCGCGGTTAGAACGGCCGCCAGGATCATCTCGTCACTCTGGCTGGCTTCAGGGGTAGCCATACGCAGATGTGAGCCGTAATCGTAAAACGCATCCTGTCCATCAAGCGTATACGCCGTATAGTCTTTCTCTGCTCTGTACCCAAACCGGGCAATTAACCCTTCCAGGTCTATACGTTCTTTTGGGGGCGTTTCTGCATTATCGTTGGTTGCCCAGCGTATGCCGTTTTCCAGTTCTTCGTTTGTTTTTTTCTTCTCCTCGGTTTCATTTTCAGCCGGGGCGGTATTAGCTACAGATTCGCTGGGCGCTATCCTTTCAGGCTTTTGCTGAGCGGAGTCAGTTGTTTCACCGCCAAAGGCCATCATAGCGGCATACGCCTCAAGATCACTGGCGCTATTACTCTCTTCATCATCGCCGTCTCGATCTGTTGGTGCGGTGTATTCCGGTTCAGCAGCTGCAGGGGTGCTGGACACCGGCACAGCTTCCTCCGGTTCGGCAGCTGCAGGGGCGCTGGCCACCGGCGCGGTTTCCTCCGGTTCAGCAGCTGCAGGGGCGCTGGCCACCGGCGCGGTTTCCTCCGGTTCGGCAGCTGCAGGGGCGCTGGCCACCGGCGCGGCTTTTTCAGGATCTGCAACGGCAGCGCTGTCAGTCGAGCTGTGATTAACGTCAGTAATGTTCGGGTTATCAGTCGGCATAGTGTCTACCCTGTTCATTTGATTAATGGCTCCTTCTACCTGCAATCTGACTTGCTCCAGCCCTTCAGAGACATGCAAATCGTTGTAGTCAGTAAGCCCTTCTTTCGGGTTGCTAAAGGCAGGGACCAGAACATGGCCGGCAGTCAGCTCTGCAGCTTCTGTCGCTTTTTCTAGCCCAACGTTCTCGTCTTTATAAATGTCATTGTCAGCAAGGAAGTAATGAGTGCTGTTTGGAAAGGTGTCTTTCAGGCGGCCAGCAACTTCCACCATGTTGCCGGCATTAACCGTCATGATCACAGGCTGATTGATGGCTTCGCTGATACTGGCTGCTGTCGCATATCCCTCGGCATAAAGCAGGTTGTCACCATCCTTCAGTTGACCACCCACAACGAAAAAACTCCCCCATGCCTGGCCGTCTTTTTCAAGGTGTTTACTACCGTCGGACCAGATGCGCTCAAGGGTCCTGAACTCGCCATCAGCATTAAACAGAGGGATCACAACGTTGCCCCGCTCATCAGCTTTAAGGCCGTTAGCGGCAATGACCTGTTTGTTTTTCAGGTATGCCAGATCTCCCGTGGCATCCGGAAGCCGGTTATATTCTTCCATCAACCGGTTAGCGGTCTGATCAAACTTATCCGCTTGCGCTGCAGCTCTTTGTTCACGCCTTGCCGCAGCATCAGCACGGAGCATGGCCATTTGTTCAGGGTTAGGGGCTGCGCCGGTAGATACCCATTTCTGAATTTCACCACCGTTCTTATAGTCCCTGTACCACCCTGCAGGTCGGCCATCCAGAAAGGCGGCATACACCCCCTTTCTTGAACCAGCTTTACCGTCCACGGTATCGACATAATGCTTCTGGCCATCGAACTCTATGGGGTCTTTGATAATGGCACCGCGCTCTTCAAGCCACGCCGTAAATTCATCTTCAATGGCCTGAATATCCAGGGGCGGTTCTTCGATCACTTTATTGGGGTCAAAAATCCACTCTTTCAGCCGGCTCAGGTTGGCCCCCGGCTGTGCATACCACACCTTTTCTTCCTTCACGTAGTCCAGAGCATTACTGCCATCAGCCAGTTTGCCGGCCGCACGTATTGCACGTTGGCGATCGTCAAAGGGAATACTCAGACGGGTTCTTTCAGTTGCAATTTCAGGTTTCGCCATACTGTCTACCCCTGTAGTTATGTGTTATCGCTGAGAGCGCCGGTACCACCACGGCCGCCCGGTAAGTTTTTTCCCGCGGATAACCCGGAGAATGACCTGGTACAGCACCGGTAACGTGTAGCCCATCATGGCCAGCAGAAAGTAAAAGAGAACCACACAGGTGCAGATAACAAAGGTTTTTACTGACGGGAACGGAAACCAGATGAAGTACACAAGAAACGAGATAACAGGCACACCAAAAACCGTCAGTGGCCGGCCGGCATAACGCCATTTGTTAATGTCCATACTTGCCCTCTTTTAACGCCAGATAGTCCATATATCCTGCGACCTCGATGACTTCCGCTTCGTCGATCAAACCTTCCTGGTGCATTGCCCAGGCGTTCTGAATCAGACTGCGGTTTTCAGCGATCAACAGGTCGTCGATGTAGCGGCCCCACTTGCTGTAATCAACGTCATAGAGTTTGCGGCGCAGGCTGTTATCAATGACGAGATATTCACGGACAGCCTTGCGCCGGCCGTCTTTTGTTTTAAGCAAGCGTTGCACGATGATGTAAGAAAGGATACTCAGCAGGTCAAAGGCGGCAGCTTCACGCATTTCCGGCGGATAGTTCTGCAATGATCGGGAAATGGCTTCTCCGACCGTTTTGACGTGCAGTGTGCCAAGACAAAAGTGGCCGGATTTACCTGCCAGTACAGCAGCTTCAAATGACAGGCGGTTAAGGAGCTCACCAACCCCCATAATCTTCGGAGAACGACGGAGCCCGGAGAGAGTGATAAAATTGTGGAAGGAATCAATATCGCGCCCAATCTGTGACTGTGCCGGCGCCGGCGCAATCCAGTCTCGACTTCCCAGGCGATACTCGATGGGATCTTCAACCGTGATGATTTTCCGGTCCTGGTACGTTTCACCGCAATACTGGAAGATGCTGGCCATCAGGGTTGACTTGCCCGATCCCGTCTCGCCGCATATCAGTCCGAGGCCGGCAGCCGGCAACAGAGAATTAAACAGGTCCGGCTCAATACCCATTTGTTTAAGCTGAGGAATAACCTCATTCAGAACACGGAGTGTCAGAGACATTGCCGCTTCTGTTTTATAAATATCGGCCTGAGTAAAGTTCGCGCGGAACCGGCGGGTTTCGCCGCGGCCGAGTCCAATCGTGCCCGCTTCATCACCTCTTAGCTGGATAGCGGTATTAACGACCGCAGCACTTTTCAGCGTCCCTTTGATCTCCTGACCGAACACCTTATCAACGGTACGTTCCAGCTCCAGGTTGTCGAGCGGGTAAGATGTCATGGGCAACTGGCGCCCATGACGTTCTACCCAGATTTTATCTCCGCCCTGCAACAGAATATCGGACACTTCATTGTTTGAGCAGTGTACGAGAAAACGTTCCAGCGTCTGGGGCGTCAGCGTTGGACCAAAATTGAATGCTTCCATCTACTGCCCCTTAACGTATGGTCGGTTTCCAGCTGCGTTTGTTGATGTCAAACTCAGCTTGCTGCTTCATACGTTTCGTTTTATCGCCCAGCATGAGGCGGTTTTTATCCCCTGTAACTGTTTGCTGCTGCTGTGTGATGACTGGAGCCTTAATCATGCCCTGCTGCAGTAGCGTGCTGTAGCGCAACATGCCGGTGTAATCCCGTGTGAGGCGATTGAAATTAGCAGTGAATATCTCATCAGCTTTTTGGCGACCGTCAGACCAGCCCAGCGCGACAGCTTTTTTCCAGATATCACGTTGTTTCCCGTCCTTCGGCATTGCAGCCGGTTCAGGCAATTCGATCCGCTGCGCCATCAGCCCGGTCAGAAGATAGCTTTTCCAGGTCGGTGGGTTACTGACAAAGCGCGCCGGCACCACAATGTCATAGGCACGGTTGGCCGTTCGGATTTGCTCATTGGTAATGTGTGCAACGTCTTTAGCTTCAGCAATGACCGGAGGCAGGTAGCCTTCAGAAGAGATCAGCGGCTGGAACGAATACATGTAATCAAGGTTGCTGCGCTGATTTTCCAGCGCGGCGCGAATTTCTTTAGCGCGTTCTGCCTTTCCGCCGCGAAATCCAATGGTGTGCGCTGCGTCGTTTAGCATACTGCCAGTAACATCGGCCTCATCGTCACTTTGGCTTGGCGGGTCCATGTAGTAATCCAGGCCTTTAACATCGGAGTCGTCCGCGCGTGCAACGTTCGCAGCAAGCAGCGGTAACGTCAGAAGCACGATCAGTTTAAGTTTCATGGGCGGGTCCCTCTGAGGAATGAACCTTTCTTCGATGGTGTGAGGTAAAGCAGCTGCAGTTCACCGGGTTTCTGGTTGATGGTGGCACGGTACTGCGTTTGTTGTCGGATCAGGGTCAGCAACTGTTCAAACGTAACCTTCGAACCACCAACATCGATATTGAGTGGAAGCGGTAACTTGATCCCCTGACTGGTGAATTGAAGGCCACGCTGTTTAGCCAGTTGCTCCAGTAATTCGTAAGCATCACCCTGCCAGCTCACACGAACATACTGACTGTTTGCATTGATAATGGTAGGGAATTTGTAACGGGTCCTGTTAATGGCTCCAGCCTGGTAAAGCTCATCCTGTGCGAGTTTTATCTTAATGGCTTGCTCACGCAATTCCTGATCTACCAGCTGCTGTGCAGAGATTTGTTTTTCCTTTTCGCTTTGAGAGGCACACCCGGCAAGAGCTAACACAGAAACGGCCGCGAGGACCGTTTGCATTTTGATTTTCATTTCTTACTCCATTTTACTTCGGATTGAATTTGTCGTCGCTTTCACTTCTGAATTGCATTTCATTTTTACTATTATTTTGCTCACGAATCAAACGATGTTTCTCGTTTTGAGCATACGCCTGCTGAGCGGCATCTGTGAAGGTAATGCCCTGCGCGACAGGGTGATTGTGGTTCACAGCTGCATCGACGATACGATTACAGCACAGTTCCTTAAACTCGCCGTCACCATCAACACGAACAGATTTGGCTTTACCAGCAATCGTTAATGCAATTGCAAGGTCAGCCGTTTTCTCTTTGTCGATTCCATTACTTTCTGTCAGCACAATATGACCACGATCAGCCGCTACCGGTTTACCGTCGCGCTCAAAGATAACAGTACCGTCTTTCAAAAGCCGTGGCTTGACACCATGACGTGCTGAGGCCATTACGGCCACATCATCACGATCATGACTGGTGATGGCGTTAAAGGTACGGTTGAACCCGATCTGCTCAACCAGTTGCTGTTTATACTTCTCCTTCTTCCTGGAGGAATAGGCAAAGCCCCTCATTTGGCTGAGCGCTGCCTTATCACCCTTCAGTGCTTCCTGTTCGACCCACTCCCGGTAAGAAAGCCGTGGGTTAGCCGCCCTGAAGCCGTTGCGTTCTTCACGCAAGCTAAGACGCAGATTGGCAACCGCCTGCAGGCGTTTGAACTCAGCCAGGTTGTACATCAGCTTTCTGGTATGAGGATCTGAAACAGAATGCCGGACGTTATTTTTCACCAACCGGGTATGTTGGGCAATTTTCCGGTATTCATCGGCGATGCGATCCTTATCCGGAGAATATATCGGTAAATTGTTTCGGTAGGCGCGATAGCGACCCTTGAGCAGCATTCTTTCTTCTGCGCGCTCAATTTTACGCTGCAGACGTTTATTGGCATCTCGACGATAAGCACCAGGGGTATATGCGGTTTTAAATACCGATACTTTGGCCGGTTCAATATGTGAAGGCTGGTATTCACCAAAGCGCTCTTCCATCGACTTCAGGGTATATTGCGCCTTGTTAAATACCAGACTCGCCTTAACAGCCGTCTTCTGGTTTTGATGTTCGTGGGTAATGACGTAGCCCTTTTTCCCCTGTGCTTTTTCGACACGAAGACCGATGTCTGCAAATGTCTTATGCACATCATCCCAGCTTTTGGCTTCACGAAGCCCAGCTGAAACATGGATCAAGTTTTGACGACTACCGCCTACCTGTTCATCACCAACGATATAGCGATAGAGCGTTTCAACCCCCTCTTTATTCTCCATCTTGTTGATGCGATCGAGTGAGCGCCAGTTGCCCCGCTCTTTCTTGCTGTGAGGGTTCCGGACAATCTGTTGACGGTCATTAACCACATATGCACCGTTTGAATGGGACCAACCATTCTTCAATTCCAGTAAGCGGCACGCCTGATGAAGAGTGTCTTTGGTAAAGCTCGATGAGGCTGCTTTATATGTCTGGGGATTGATGCGGTTAACAGCAACATGCACATGCAGGTTATCTGTATCCCGGTGGATGGCAGCAACATACTGGTGATCGGACATGCCCATCGATGCCAGTGTAAACTTCACCGAATCGAAAACCTGATCATCATTCGGCTTTTCATAGTCAGGCCATGAGAGAACATAGTGCATAACTGGATCTTTACAGCGTGTGCTTTGCTGAGAAACTGAATTCATTTCCTGTGCTGCACCATCGAGCGAGAAGGTATTGTACTGGCAGGTAACATCACCAACCACAACACGCTGTACACCTGGCTCAACATCCACCGGTGTGCTGATCACTTTCTGCTTACGGGTCAGGTAATTGTTTAACCCTTCGAACATATCTGATTTAACAGCCAAAGCCGTCTCAGGAGTAGGCTGAACTGTATCAGTCAACTCCTGAGACGGCTTGTCTGCCATGTACTTAATCAGCTGACCAAAGCTGGACTTTTTGTCCCTTCGGCCCTCAATGATTTTAGGTATCACCATCCATCTCCTGTTGCAGTTTCTGTGCGGCCTTTTTGACCTCGATCAGAATCTCTGAATACTCCTTGCTATGAACTCCGGCACCTTCGTTAAACAGATGTTTTTGAAGGGCTGTTATCTTTACAAGAGCGGCAAGTGCATTGTAATTGCCTTTCGATTGAATGCGCTTTCCAAGCCCAGATTTGATAAGATATTGACTAAGACTAAGCCCTGCTTCATGGGCCTTTTCGGTGAGTTTAGCTTTCACTTCTGTGGAACATCTCACCTGGATTCGATCGTCTGTTTTTCTGCTCTCGCTACGGCTCATCAGATAGCTAACCTCGTTAGGGGGTGTCGGGGCTTGCCCTGACCAAGACGTTTTTGGACGGCCGCCGCGTGTCGGCGGTACTCCAAAAACACATCTTGTCCCGTACTTAAATACCTCATTGAATTCTACCATCGGCGCTGTTTGAATACCAGCAGCGAAGGGCCTGGCAGGCAGAGCAATTGAATCATGCCGGGCATCATGTAAAATCACCTGAATAGCCTTGTCCGATTTTCTCCGGTTAGGCATGGTCGATTTTGACATTATTGGGAGGGCATATGCCTGCAAAAAAGAAAGCATTCTATAGCAGTGAGGACATCGGAAAATTCAAAAGCATTCTCGACGACTTGCCTGATGTGACGTCAGAAAGGCTTGAGAAAAAGCACGTACTCGATGAACTTAAGTCTGACATTAAGAAGCTGAAAGATTCGAAAGGGTATGAAGATAAAGAGATACTGAAATTCCTCAACGATGCGGGTTTTTCAGATGTTACATTACGTGATATCAAGGACATTACTGCCGGACGAGTTGGAAAAAAACGAACCAGCAACAGCCGAAAAAAAATTACTGGAGTTGACGAAGAGCAGCGCACGCAAAATGGCTCTACAGGTCAGAATCCTGATGCTTCAGGTCCGCAGTATTAACCTTCACCTTTCGCATATAGCATCCCACATTATGATATAGCTCCCGGCCTGTCAGGCCGGGCATGGGAGCTGCCTGTTCGTGTAATAGTGCGTGCATACTTGTCACCGTTCCGGTGACAAGGGCACTCATTGGCCGGAAAAAATTTTCCGGTTCCGCTGCGATGCAGCGCTCAATGGTGCGCACGTTCAGGGCCACGATCCGCCCTTGATCCCGATAAATTTACAGGGAAAGGAGTCCGGGCACGGATATTAAAAAGGGGCGCATACAGCGCCCCTGAGACAGTTACAGATTACATCGCGGCTTCTTTAATCCGCCGGAACACTGCCAACCAGAAACGGAAGTGATCCCATTGCGCTGCGTTCATCGGATGCGACTTTGTTTGCACTCCGTTTGCGACATCTTCAGCATAGTGTATAATCCACAACGGCATTTTGAACCTCACAATTTAAATTGCCTACCCAGCCGGATTGTTGGCGCAATCCGGCACCTTTTCTGGACTTCAATGATTCATCACCTCCTTTACATCCAGAACCAAAAAGTTATCGTTAGCGTGACGCTGTCCTACGATGAAAACAGCATCAAAGCGACTTACTGCAACTACGTTTAGTTTTCCTGTAACCTCCTTTCCGTTGATGTTGATGGTTTCATAGAGCACCTCGTATTCCTTCGCAGAATCGGAATACTTCTGCTCTTTCCAGTTTTCTATCTGTGCGATCAGCTCCGGGGCCAGCTGCTGACGAACACGGTTTAGTTCATAGTCACGATTGAGAATCAGGCGCTAATCTTTAATTAGCTGGTTGATAACCTTGTTCTCATCCCACTCGGATAGCAGTGGGCACTGTTCGCACTGTATAACACCATCTTCAATCAGTTTTTCTCTGATGCCATTAACTACCTGTACAGCACTTAATTCACTGTCGTAGTTCTTTTTAATTTCTTCGCTTCCCGGATATACCATAGCGACATCATTAAAATGGCTTACGATTAATTCTGACACAATAAGGGTATAAACCTCATAAGGGTATAAGGTCGCCATAATATTCTCTCCACGTTATTTACAGAGCGTTTTAATCAATATCCACTTTTAAACTTCATGCTTATTATACGTCTAACGAGCCATTTTAGGCAAGAAAAAAATGCCCCTTTTCGAGGCATATTTTTAACCGGTTTACCACTCCCAAACGGTCAGTTCTGGCACCTGTTCTGCATCCCGGTCAAACCAAATCCAGTCGAACCCGGCACCATTTAACGCGGCTATATTATCCAAAGCACTTGCACTGATCCCCGCCCTGGTTAATTCCACACGCCATTGTTCAGTAGCAGAAATACGCAATATCCACCCATAGCGATTTTTCTCGATCCAGAATAAACCTTCACCGGACAAGTCATCGTTACAGACCTTATCCAGTAGCTCCGCGTCTTCTTTTTTTACATGGCCGGTACTGACGACAGCCACCCGATATTGTTCACTAATATTCATACTTCCCCCCTTCTGGGTTGGCGGCCCACGTCCTGCGGGCCGTTCTCACTCAAATACTCACTGCGGGTAATCATTCATATCCGGGAACGGCGGTTCATCATGATTTTCAGTACCTCCCAGACCTTCAGCACTGGTGTTACGTGGCCCAGCTCCCGGCAGCATCTGCATTTCGCCGTTATTATCGATCACAATTTCCTTATTGCTGCGCATTTTGCCGTCTGTCCCTTGCCATTTGTTATTACGAATGCGCCCGACAAAATACAGCATCATACCCTTTTTGAAGTACTTCCCAGCTGCTTCAGCTTTCTTTCCAAAAATGACAATATCATGCCATTCCGTTTCTTTTTGCTCCTTCCCTTCGTTGTCGCTGTAGCTGATTTCAGTAGCCAGCGTCAGGCTCGCAATGGCCGTTCCGTTTGGGGTGTAACGCACTTCTGCATCTTTGCCAGCACGCCCCATCAGAATCACTTTGTTTTCGCCACGTTTCCACATAATACACCTCATATATTTGATGTTTATCAGTAAAAAATGGGAGGATTAAGGGGGATTTCTCCCCCTCTTTATCAGTAAAACTTCACGTTCGATTTCAGGGCTTTTTCAAAGTCTTTTACAAAGGAAATTGCAAAAGTGTAATCACGATGAATAAGCTGTTTTGTTTTAGGATTTCGCCACTCAACCTGCACTGATTCGGCTGAGTATTCGATCACCTCGATTTGATTTTTTACACCGAGATAATCAGCAATTGCCATTACGGCATTCACTTTTTTTTGGTCTGCTTCTTTCATTTCAACTCCTTCGCCAGTCGGGGCGCTACCGCGAAAAGCCTCATTGCCTTTCGATGTAATAATTATACGTCTAATGAGCCATTTTATCAACTCATCAGACGTATTTTTTTAATTAAATTTGTTCAAATATGAACATTTAATACTACCAGAAATCTAACATAATGGCTTGAATTTGGCCTTGTTGTAGGTGATCCGGTAGTCTTTGCACTTCCCGTTCTGCCGCAGGAACTCCAGCGAGACAACGTTAGCAGCGGCAAAATTGATGCACATAATGCTTTCCAGCGCCTCGAACAGGTCGGCCCCATTGGCCAGCGGAAACCACAGATCGTTGTCGCTACCGCTTAATTTTTCATGCAGACAGAAATGCACAGCACGCACGCCGCCAAATTCCGTAACCAGCACCGTATTGCTGGCGCGAATATCAGTTAGTGTTAACATTTTTCCCCCTGTCAGTATTGGCCCCCTCGCGGGGGCCGCCGTTTCAGTCAATCGCGCGGTAAATCAAACCGGCTTCGGCGTGCTGGTCGGCATATAATTTGAGCTTTTCCTGCTGGGTGATCAGCATGTCGCAGATGTGCTGATAGCCTTCTTCATGTGCGTGCCAGATCATGTGGTTCAGGGTGAACAGGGTCAGCACGATACCGGTAGCTTCTGCGGACAGTTCCCCTTCGAACCAGTTACCGCTAACCGATACCGTGAAGCGCTCTGCGCTCAGTGGGTACATGAAGCCGCTACCGCAAGACAGTTCGACGAACTCCCAGGAACCGCCTTGATAATCGGCGCAGAGAGAGCGTGCGTGGTTGTAGACACCGGCCTCACCTGTGAGATACCAGGCGCCGAACAGGCGTGGCAGAAAGGCCATGCGGCGGTTATTGGGGATAATGCGTGCAGTGATGGCGGGTTGATTCAGTTCAGTAGACATTTTCTGTACTCCTGCGCCAGTCGGGGCGCTACCGACGAAAGACCGGATTGCCTTTCGATGTGTTTATTATACGTCTAATGAGCCATATTAATCAAGCAAAATATCCCCGCCTGCCTGAATATTTTCAGGCGGGACAACTCTTTCCCCTGTCCATTTTTGGGGGCAGGATCACGCCTGCCCCCCTCTGATTCACATGATTACTATGACTTTGTTTCAGCGTTAAAGTGTACGGCTGCCATCCTGACCAACGGGATCACCGCGCTTTCCTCATCGAGCACACGAAAATTTATCGCTTCCCCCAGGTGCATCAGGTTAGCGATAAAATCAACGATGATTTCGGAAACCGGGTGTCCGTCGCAGTCCTGCTCATTCAGGCGCGCAAACAGCGCCAGCGCCTTAGCGGCCATGATTGCCCGCTCTTCGTTTTCTTCGTCCATACTGCCGAAACACCATTGCCCCTTTTCAATCAGGGCCAGCGTGTCGTAATAGGCTTCATTCTGGGACATATTTTTTCCTCCTGCGCCAGTCGGGGCGCTGCCGTGAAAGTTCGCTGCGTTACTGCGTGAATTAGCCGTTAATCACCTTCGTGATGCACTCCAGCGCCTCAGACTCCTGCGGATAAAGTCGGCGTGCAGCTCCTTCACCAGACTGGATCTCTTCCAGCCGGATAAACTGCGCCGCCAGCGCCACGACTTTTTGCAGCGCCTCGGCATTGACCTCGATTTTTCGATCGCGGGCGGCATCTTCGCGCACCTGCTTTGCCAGGCTCCAGACGGTATCTTTTCCGACGCCATAACGGCTGTGTGAACTGCATTCCGCGATTTCTGCCAGAACGGCTTCGGCCTCATCGTCAGTGAGGTTCATATCACTGGTGCAGTCATGGACATCTTCAGCAGTCCAGATCAGAAGGCTGATCCGCTGCTGTGGTTCAAAACTATCGAGAAGCCTTGCGCAAATTTCATTTACGTTACCGTGCATTGTAAAACTCCTGCGCCAGTCGGGGCGCTGCCGCGAAAGACCGGATGCCTTTCGATGAGATTATTATACGTCTAATGAGCCATATTAATCAAGCAATTTTTCACGCTCATAGCGGCTACAGGCAACGCTGTAGCCGTTTTCATCCAGTTCTGAAGGCCAGTCGTCACGCCCGCAACCTGACAGCAGGCAGGCGCTGAGGTGCCCAGGGCGATAGTCGAGATGCTGGCATGAGGCGCAAAGGTCATCATCTGAGATTGAGCGGCCTGCACAGATAGGCGGTGCGCCATCAGTGGGAATTTCTCGAATATGCAGCGTTGTCACTTTTTTTACTCCTGCGCCAATCGGGGCGCTGCCGGTTAGCGATGCAGGGGGCTGTCGCCCCCTGCGGCGGTTCAGTCCTTACCCTTATCCTTCATGACTTTAATCAGCCCGGTAATGGCTGTAATGAGGGCGGCCACGGCCGTGATAATCTGAGGGAGGTTATGGAGGATTTCAGAAGAGGTCATAATGCACCTGTAAGGCTGTTTAGGAAGGTACTGATTTGAATCAGTAAAAACATTATACGTCTAATGAGCCATACATGCAAGCAAAAAAACGCCCCTCGTGGGGGCGCTGTGATTATTTTACATACTGCCAGACATGCGGCGGGATCTTATCCCAGATGCGTCCCGATGCCAGCTCTGCGCGGCGATGGTCGGCGGCAGCCTCAAAAGCCTCGGAGTCCTCCGGCGGCACCTGTCCACGATCCCGCATGGATTCGTACATTTTTTCCAGTGTGTCCGGGTTACGGCTGCGCCGAAAACGGAGAAGGTAAAAACGCCTCCGCGCCTGATAAACTGTTTCCGCCATGTATCTGCGTCCTGAGCGCCTTGTTATTTCGCATAGTATTCACGTTTTGGTTGAATAAGTCTTTGACTATACGCCCCTTGCGGGGCGTAGCAGGCGGTCAGCCCCAGGTGCTGTAAAAATGGCTTTCGTTAGGATCGGTCTTATAAGCCTGTTCGTACTCGTCAATGCTGACAGAGGGATGCTCATGGTTTTCACGAATGCGACGGGTCACGGGTTCGCCTTTAAACTCGTTCAAAACCGGCTTTAACTCGCCTGACATCGCACTGTCTGCTTTCACCTGCTGCGCAGCGATGCGGCGCAGTACGGCGGTTTTCTTACCGCGCAGGGCGATAACCTGATAGAAACAGGTATTTGTCTGCTCATAACCCCAGCTGGAAACAAAAACATCACCAAGAGAAACGGAGCCGTTACGGAACTGAAGGGATTGAATAGCCATGTTTATTACTCCTGCGCCAGTCGGGGCGCTACCGCGAAAAGCATCATTGCCTTTCGATGTGATTATTATACGTCTAATGAGCCACACTATTCAAGCAATAAATACATGCCCGGCATGATTTTCTCAGGCCGGGGAATACTTCCTTTCCCTGTTTATATTTCAGGCCGCAAATGCGGCCTGCCGTCTGGATTACACGCGAGGGGGTAACATCCCAGGATAGTGACTGGCGACCAGATTATTGATCTTCTCAACCAGATCCGGGCGTTTAAACGTAATGTGCGCGCTGCCCTTTTTGTAATATCGCACGCTGAAGTAATCACACTCGAACACCTTACCGTTGAACTGGTTTTCACTGAAAAAAGCATCCAGTTTGGCGCCGTCAGAAACACGGTAATCAGGCACGTTACGCCCGTCCAGCACGTAGAACGGACGCGCCAGATCGTCAATTTTGGTGTGCCCGTCTGAGCTGAAGCGCACCCAGCCACTGCGCCAGACATCGAGCAACGGCGCGATGATGATACGCTTGCCAAACATGCAGGGGTTATTGGTTTTATAATCCCACGACAGGGATTTAAAGATATCTATCAGCCCTTGCGTGAAAGTATCCGCCTTGCTTGCGTTCAGGTGCCGGAACGTGCTCATAACGTTATCCAGCGTTATCGGCGGCATTTCTTTGCCTGCCACCTGCCGATCCCATTCCTGACGTTGCTTGTTGCTCATCAGCGTATACATGCCGGTTTCCGTCATCAGCCGATCCCAGATTTTTCCGTCGATAACGCGGGAAATAGCCGTTTCGGCCTGGTCTGGCGTGGTGTCGCTCCATTTGATGGCGCTCTCTACTGCTTTGTCGTAGTCATACAGGTACTGACAGCCTCCGGCCTGCTGCATCAGATCGCGCGCTTTTCGCAGCTTGTCTATGCCGTCGAGATAGACGCGGATACCTTCATCCCGCAACGAGATAATGCGCTCAATAGCAATGGACGGGATCACGTCACCGCCATGCTGGCAGGACATCAGATCGACCGACGGGAGAGTATTTTTAGATGACATTTCAGACTCCTGCGCCATGCGGGGCGCTACCGTTAGCGTTGAACAGGGCTGGCAATGCCAGCCCATCAATGATTATTTGCAGCTCTGAAGCAGTTTACTAATCTGCGCGGCCAGCGCATACGTGGACGAATACGGACCACTTAAACGGCGGTTAGGGATTTCGTTGAGGGCATACAGGCACGCCTTCAGCAGCGCATCTTTCTGCGTGTCCAGTTCAGCTTTAAGCTGGGAAGGGGTCAGTGCTTTACTCATAATTTGTAACTCCTGCGCCAGTCGGGGCGCTACCGCGAAAAGCCTCATTGCCTTTCGATGTGATCATTATACGTCTAATGAGCCATAACAATCAAGCGTTATCTGATTAATTTCCTTTGTTTTTTCCCGGACTCCTTTCCCTGTAAATTTTGCTTTCAGATCCCCATCAGCCAGCTGGCAGCACTTTACCGGCATGGTGCAGGGGTTCAGGCATCAGACACTAGCGATAGCCCGAAACCCCGCAGGGGGTTCGGCGGAGCTGCCAGGCTTTGCCTGGCTAGCGGAGTGTGGCTGACGACTGCCCGACGGGCAGGAGCCGAAGGGGCCCAGAGGTGTTTTAGTACGACAGGCCTGCCAGAAAACGCCGGCAACTGAGCAGAAATGAACAGGGAAGACACACGGTACGGATGTCAGAAGTTGGTTAACTGGCAGATGCCATGTCGGAATAACATCAGATAAGGCCAGAATGGCCGGCTGGACACGTCAAATCAATAGAGGCGATGTGGGGTACAGGTTTTTGAAACAAGCGCTCAGAGAGCTGCTCAGCGCGTTTCAGGGCAATACGGGTTCGATGCCCGTATTGCCCTGCAGGCGGCGGACACCTGGTCAGCCTTCAGCCCCGGCCAGATAGTGGCTCAGTCCTTCACTGGAAGCCAGCACCGACGCTCTGAACTGCGGTTCGCCGTCACCCAGCGCCTTCAGCTTCTCCACGATATTGATCATCGGCGCGGCAGTACGCTGCTTATAATTCTCGATGTCGGCTGCATATTTCAGTAATGCCATATCAGTCGCCTCCTCAGCTGGCAGGTAATCACGCAACCATAGCGCATCTGCGAACGGATCTATCAGCTTTTGCAACGCTTCAGCCGTTGCTTCGAGCGACCGCCTGTCGGTTTTGATGGTGCCTGTTTCCGGATCAACACACTTCCCTTCCCAGCACTCAGGTACAAACGACTCCCGGTAATGAAAACCGTTGTCACCGTTTTCAGCACAGGCCAGTAGGTTCTCGATGCTTTCAGGGGTTCTGTGCCGTAACATCCTGGCCGTTGCCATACCGATCGCATTAATCATGATGCCATGCAGTCCCAGCGCCTCCTGACGGTACTCCGCGGCGATATCATCCTGGGCAATATCATTCCAGCGCATCGCCTGCGCCCAGGCAGTCCAGAGTCTTTCTGCCATGTCACGCTGTTGCGGCGAGGGAATGCTGTTGGCCCGCAGGTTGAGCATTTTTTTCGTCGCATCGTTCAGCGCTTTAAAGCTGATAAGCCGTGAGCTTTTTGCCGGGACCACGTTGTGTTCAAAATCCACTGTGCCCGCCAGCCCGGTGACGGTTCGGGCCAGATGCATTGCCAGCTGGTTGACCGGATCATTGTTGTTATATGCCATACTGATCGCCGCTGCCGGTTTGCTCGCGTTGTTATTAATATCAGCGAAAAACTGCTGGCGTAACTCAAGTGGCAGGCCAACGGTAAGCAATAAGCTGATCGTATCTTCCGTGTTGGAATAATCGCGTACAAATTCAAAAATACCCAGCGCACGGTGCTGGCCATCGAATAATTTTAAATCAGCGTCCATCGGAATTTTAAGAATACCGACTGCCGGCGAGAGTTCGCTGGGAAGGAATTCAACATGACTATCAATATTTCCGGTAATTGACGGCAAAATATAGGGAGCTCGTTTTGATGTTGCGCCGGCAACATAATTCCGTATTTTTTTGGCCCGCGTTTTGTTCGCTTCTCGCTGGCTGCGATCCATAACATCGCCATCATTGTCCATTGCAAGAATACGACGTAACACGACCATAGGAACCGTCAGCATGTATTGTTCTATGCCGCCCTGTATTCCGCGTGTGGCCGGGACTCTGAAAAAATAGTTATCAGTATTCATAATATTTCCTTCGTATATCCGATACGTTCAGGAAGCACGTTTGCGCGTCGGTGTTTTGCGCGGCTATTTCCAGATCGGCGGTAAGCCGGCATCGATGCAAAGGACACACCAGACGGAATACGCGATGTCACTTTCTCCGTTCACCCAGCGGCGCACCGTTCTGCCGTTCACGCCAACATGTCGCGCCAGCCCCTCCTGACTGAGGTTGAGCACATTTTCCAGCAGATAGCGGAGTTCATCCCCCGTCGGCGGGGTCCATTTATCAGCGGGACGGAAACAACTTTCGCGGATCGCGCCCACGTTAAGCGGCACGGTATATTTATTGCCCATAGCAAGCCTCCAGAGCCGGCCGCACCACTGTGCGGCCGCAGTTGTCAAATCAGACCATGTTCAGCAAAAGAGTAAATATCGCTGCCGCCCACAATCAGGTGATCGAGGACTTTGACATCAACCATCCCCAGCACCTGCGCCAGACGCTCGGTGATCAGCTTGTCAGCCTGGCTGGGTGCAGTGTTAGCGGAAGGATGGTTATGCGCCAGTACCACGGCGGCGGCATTATGATGCAGGGCGCGTTGCAGGACGATACGCGGATGAACGGTGACGCTGCTGATAGTGCCCTTAAACAGTTCTTCAAACGCAATCACGCCGTTGTGGCAGTTAAGAAAGAACGCGCAGAATGATTCGCGTGGTTCTGCAACAAGACGAAACCGCAGTAAGGAACGCGCGGCATCGGCGCCGGTGATAAAATCCGTTGTGGTAATTTTACCGGCAATAATGGCGTCCGCCTGGCGGATAATGTTGAGTTCTTCTGCTGAAAATTTCATATATTTCCCTCGTTAGGGGACCTGAGCACCATGCCCGGCCACAAATATATATTAGGTCAATTTGTCCTAGATGCAAATACAGTTAAATATAAAAAAGCCCGATTTAACGGGCTTTTATGGTTTATTTCTGTCCCCCTGCAATAACTTCCAGTTCCGTCTCTGAAAGCATAATTTTCAGGCAGGGTTTGGTACGGCTGAGAAGCTCAATCGACCTCGGATCGAGGTCCAGGGATTCGCAAAAATCATCCCCGCCACAGGCATCACGCATCCGGTCCCAGAGCTCGTCAAAATCCGTTGTATCCGGATTGAAACCATTGGCGTAACAGACATTGTGCATCCCATTACTGTTTTTCTCACCTTTCGCCGCCATCACATACACGCCATGATCTTTGACAAAAAGAAGCGGGCAATTAAAACGCTTAACTTCAGCAATAACGACGTTGAGCATAGGATCAGTAAAAACAAGTTCTGATTGCATGGTCATAGTGTATTTACTCCCTGAAAGCTATTTGTTGACCGCAGCGGCGGTGAGAATGTCAGAAAGCGACCCCAGCAGATATAATTCGGTGAGCTCGCCTGTTTCATTCAGAAGAAATAGCCCTGCAGGTCGGCCATTATGAAAAATAATGGCTTCATGCGATTGATGTAATTCACACTGACACAGCGAGAAATAAATAAGTGACCATTCAGGGGAAATAACGGTTTTATTGCCATGTTCCCGGATATAGCGGGCAACATCAGCCTGTTGCTGAGAATTGAGAGCAGTCATAAGGTGACTCCTGCGCCGGTCGGGGCGCTACCGTCGAAAGACCGGATTGCCTTTCGATGTAATTATTATACGTCTAATGAGCCATATAAATCAAGTTAATTTTGTTATTTTCCTGGTTTAAGGAGACTCTTTCCCCTGTAAATTTTGCATCACAAGCGCACCGTTCGGGCGCTGCATGCGAATAATATCGTTCTGGCGAGCGTCTTTTTCCCGGATGATCCGCCAGGTTTCGGTGACGGCGCCGGCTGGCTGATACAGTCTGACCTTCACCTCGGAACGCTCTGCAGACAGCACAATGCAGCCTTTCTCATCTTGTGCAGCTGCGTGCCGGGCTTCATCTTTATCCCGCGGGCAGTCATCAAATCCTGATATTCGGACCGGGTGGCCATCGATATCAACCTGATAGCCGGGCGAAATCACGGGCACGGGCTGTGGCACATTCGGGAAATAATCAGCCAGATCACACCCTGTCAGGGCTACGGGCACAAGGCAGGCATACAGCATTAACATTCGGCGTGTGGTGATCATAAAGGGTCCTCTCTGGTCGCCGCGGGCCTTATTTCACCTTCTCAACCAGCTGCAGTGAAGGATGCTCACCGGCCAGAAGTAACAGGAAATTGAATTCCCCGGTTTTGAGCTTTACGCCGCGCTGAGCAGCCTTTTCTTTGGTCTGCCATGACGCCGGTTTATAGCCAAACAGCGCTGCAATTTCAGCGTGCTTCAGCCCCAGCGCCAGACGCAGGCGGCGAACGTCTTCGGCCGTGGCGGGATCTTTGACCATATCATCCGGACTGAATGCCCTGTTCAGGCGGTAATCAGGATGCACGCCGGCGATCAGCATCAGCATGTTATATTCGCCTGGGCGAAGACTGGTCTTGTTGTACTGGCTGAGATCGTCGCTGATAGCTTCCTTACGCTGCCAGGCGCGCAGTTCGTACCCCATGACAGCCCCTAATGCGGTTTCAGTCATGCCCATTTTTTCCCGGAGCGTCTTCACTGTTTCCGGCTGCGGAACGACGCTAACCATCTTAATCATTACCTTTCTCCCAGAAGTCTGAATTCAGAAAAATTTTCACCTGGCGCGTGCGGGGATAGTCCTGGTGCTTCAGCCCCTCCCGCGTGTCAGACAGGTACTGCGTTTCCTGCTGCACCTTGTTGATTTTGCCATTCCATTTGCGGGCCAGCGCCCGGTAACTCCCGTTCTCCAGCTGATAAACTTCAAACGTATACTTGTTCGGACCGCTCCAGCCTTCGTTGTAATAGACCTGTTTCATAGGATCTGCCTGATCGATGCGCCCCGTAAACATGACATCCCGGCTGCATTGCCTGAACCAGTAACCGCGGGGCATAGCCGGTGGCCGGTCGCTTATTTCCCGTCTGGATAGCGTGCCGAAAGGCTGTGAGCGCAGGTGACAACCTGATCTCAGGTCAATCTGGCATGACGTGTTGTGCAGGGACCAGCGCCGCTGCCGAAGGCAATGGCTCAGGGTGATCACAGGTACGACACGGGAAACGAACAGGGGGAATGATTGCATGGTTTTACTCCTTCGCCAGTCGGGGCGCTACCGAAAAATGAGCCTTGATAATACGACGAATGAGCCATATAAATCAAGTTAAAAATCAGGCGGCAGAGTTTCTGCCGCTGCTGTAGGTCAGTACCGTGGGGCCACGTCCTTTCCTTCGCCCCATAAACGGGAAAACTCGTTCACGTAGGCTTCAGTTACTGCAGGCGCGCCGCTGATCAGCACCACATTTTCCGCATTACGACTGTCTGCACTGGCGCTGAAGTTAAACGATCCGGTCAAGACGGCGCGGCGGTCAAAGACCATGAATTTATCATGCATGGCCTCGTAGTTATCGTTGATCCGCACCGCCACGCGGTTATTGGCCAGAAAGTTCACTTCGGTGTACCGGTTGTCGTTCGCTTTGCGATCGGCCACCACCACCACCGATACGCCCCGTTTTTTTGCGGCACGCAACGCGCCGGCAACAGGACGACTGGTCAGGCTGTACGCGGCAACCAGAATCTCATGCTGCGCGTGGTCGATTGAATCCAGAACCAGATTTAATGCGGTCCCGCCGGGTGAAAACCCGGTTTTCACTTCAGTCGCAGTTTGCGCCTGAACATTGCCGGCCGCTGTTACCGGGTTTGCTGCCACGGCGCCGGCGATGAGGGTCAGGGTTAACAGCACATATTTTTTCACGCTGCCCCCTTAATCATCATCCGGGAACAGATGCTGGACGTTCTTACGGGTTTCTTCCAGATTCTTATCCTCCGGTGCGGCCGGTTCGGGAGTCACGGCGGGACTGTTTTCCGGCGCAGCGCCGCCTGCCGGCGACACCGTATTGCTGCCACCGCCGGTGGCCTGCAGAAACGCCTCAACCAGACGCGCCATTTCTCCTGTATCCTGCTGCGGCAGCGTACTGCTGATGATCCGCTGAATATCCTGCATCGAGGTGCTCTCCGTCAGGAATTCAGCGATCAGGAACGGCAGGCGTTCGTCCTGCTTCATCAACGCGGCACCACAGAGCATCATGGCGCGCATCGCGCGGCCACGCTCTTTCTGAGGCAGTTTCTCAAGAAAGCCGTCGGCTACCCGGTCCGCCGCATTGCGCTCCGGGTAGATATAAAACGAGCACTTACGGTTATCAGTCATACTCAGCCCTTCATTGCCACCATACCCAGAACCAGATCGAATTGCGGGTTATCACTGACGAAGAAACGATCGTCACTCACCCCCGTTGCCTGCTTCACTGCGCCGGCGACCAGGCTGGCACCGCCACCGACCACCATGACGTGCGTGAAGCCGGCAAAGCGGCCAACTGAATCGGTGACACGGTGCGTCAGGGCTTTTTCACGCTCATGCAGTACCTTCATCACCTGGGCCCGCTGGTCAGCGTTCTGGAGGTAACGGGAAAGAAACGTTTCGTCATTTCGCGCCTGGATCAGACGGTCGGCAAAATACGAACTGGTACGGGTGCTCACGCTGGTATCCAGTGCATGTTTTACGGCTTCGGTGATGATGGATACGCCGGTTTTAGGATCGCAATGTGTCTTGGTGAAGCCGGACATTTTGCTGCGAACGTGCGCGATATCCAGCGTGGTTCCACCGATATCCACAATCAGCAGGGAGTCCAGATCGTCCAGATCCTTCAGCACACTGAAGCCTGCAGGGACCGACTCTGGCAGTACGCTGACTTTACGCACGGTAAAGCTCTCACGCCCCTGAACGGCCACCGCGCGCTTCACGTTCGCTTTTTTCCGCTCGATGTTGGCCATATTAGGCTGATCGTTTTCATCCAGGTACTCGCCCAGCGGCAGCGTCACCACAACATCAACCGGCTGCGGTTCAATGCCGGACTGCATCAGGGCATGGTGGATAGCGACGACATTCACATCACTGTACTGATAGCGGGTTTCCGTGGTGCGCACGGCATCCGGGCTCAGCTGGTCAAAGCTGTACTTTTCCCCGTCAATTTCATAGTTGGCGGAAGCCGGCACTGATGAATCTGTCAGCAACGTCATGGACCATTCGGGCTTGAAGCTGTTCGGACTGATCAACGTTTTGACCGCACCGTCTTCCATCCATGCCAGTTTGATGTTGGTGGAACCGTCGTCAACAAAAATACGCATTTTGAACCTCACATTATTTAGAAAAAAACCGTAGAAATCAGGAAAAATACAGCTTTCAAATGGATTATTACGCATCCCTGCTGACGTGTAAAGACAAAAAGACGCACCAATATAGAAAAATACAGAAAAATAGAGAATAAAAACCAACAAAAGACGGCCAGGCCGCCCTGAAAACGGTCTGACCTAGAAAGAAAATGGATTTATTTAGATTTATATGGAAATATCAGGGAGGGATACAGATTATTCCGGGAGCGTTAAATGACTGTCTGGCAGGCTGAACCGGACGCCATACTGACGACCAACATCGAGCGCAAACACGCGCGTGTAGGTTTCTGTGGTTTCCAGCCGGGAATGCCCGGCATAAGCCTGTACAACTTTCAGCGGAACCCCATGCTGGATCAGGTGCATACAGAAGCTGTGCCGGAACGTGTGGCAGGTAACAGGGATACTAAAAGTGACAGAGTCACGTTTTGCGAGGTCCAGTGCCTTCCTGATCCAGTTACGCGGCGTGTTATCACTCTGCACCGGCCAGAGCAGCTGCTGTTTACCAATACGCAGGGTGGTCAGAAATTCACGCACCTTCCTGACATATTGAGGATCGGTCAGAGGAACAAGACGGAACACCTCTTCATCCTTGCCCGGCCTGCCGCGGCCACGCTGACGCTGTTTAAGCGTCTTCAGCCGGACAAACGGCCGGGAACCGTCAAGCTGAAAGCTGGCGCCGGTCAGCGCCAGCGCCTCATTAATACGCGCGCCCGTGTTCCAGAGGGTATCGAAAAGGACCTGCTGGCGCAGGTCTGGCACATACCGCAGAAACACCGACACCTCCGGGGCCAGCAGGTATTTGGGTAAATCAGCCTGGCTGGCCATCTCCCGCAGCGCCAGCGCATCGGCATAATCGAAGTAGGCATATGTCCCGATGGCGTCGCTACGTGAATTCTGAGAAATTTGCAGGGGGAAAGTGTTCAATTTTTTAAAATCCGCTAATCAGCCGTCAGGCGACTGAATTTTATGAAATTTCTCGCTGAAATCGACCGCATCCTGCATATCAAACGTCATACTGCGGGTGGAGGTGGTCGAGCTCCAGCTTTTTCCGCCTTCGATTCTGTAAGGGGGTAGGGTCAGTCCGCGTAACGGCTTGTCATGCCGTGCTGCAAAAACCAGCTGCCCGGCAGATATCTTCAGCATTATGGCAAACATATCCGCACTGATACGGCGGCCTTTCAATCCACTCATAGCAACCTGTAACTGAAGCCGGCACCGCGGCTGTTATTGTAAATCTGCTGGCCAGACTGGCCTTCATCTTCACTGTACACCATCATACGGCGGCCGTTAGTCAGCGAATCCATTTTCCGCCGCGCGTTTTTATCGTCATAACGCACGGGCAGGCACGCCCCTTTACTGGCGCTCTCACTTTCAACACGGAACACCCTTACCCTGACGGCGTTCTTCCGCACCTGGTCAGGATCTTCACCACTGACCACGCCCGTCAGTTTCTGAAGCGTATCTGCCGGACTGCTGTACTCAGCCTGGCTGAGATAGCGGCCGTTCGGGGTTAACCAGAAATCCTGACTGTCACTGACACGGTAGGTTTCGCCGTGGCTGGCGATGCCTGAGACGTTACAGAAGCGGTCATAATCGGTGGGCTGTCCGGGGAGCATGGCGCACCCTGTCAGCAGCAGTGCCGGCAGGGCGGCGACGTATCCTTTCAGTTTCATGTTGTCTCCTGTTCAGGATGAACCATTTCGGCCGGTGGCCGGTATCCCGGATACGGGATAAACGGCGCATCGGTGGCAATAAGGTCTAGCAGCTTCTGGCCACTGACCAGGATCATGCGGCTGTCTCCGCGAATGAGCGATTTGGTGCCTTCGCGCGTTTTGCCGGTATGGCAGAAAAAACCGCGGGCACCGGTGGCGTTCAGCAGGTCGCTGAAGTCACGGACGTGGCCAACGGCAATATAGCTGGTATAGCGTTTGGCCTGGATAAGCCAGGTCTGGCCATCAATCTTCACGCGGCCATCAATCCCGCCGTCACCGGTATACCGGCGGTTACGGATCACTTCAAAGCCCCGGCGTTCAAAGCCTTCAAGCAGCAGCTCTTCGAACACAAACGGGTCAATCTTGCGCAGATAGGCAATTTTCTGCCCGAAATGCGGGAACGTATTAATTTTATCGATCACACGCACCGCACTGGCCTGTTTCCGTTCATGCCGGCGCCGGCGTCGCCGTGTACCCTGCCAGAGGCCATACAGCAGGATACCCGCAAGGATAAATGAGCCGACAACATGGATAAACTCATTCATTATCGATCCTCAGCACTTCATACTTCAGCTGCCGCAGCAGCCTGTCTTTGCTCATGGTTTTCAGGGTGGGCCATTCCGCTTTCAGCGTCAGCGCGACGGTGGCAAGTTGTATGGTCCGGGGTACTGTCTCACCGTCCTCATATTTTACCAGGCTGGTACGGCTGATACCGAGCTCAGCCGCGGCGCGCTCCTGGGTCCAGTTCAGGCCCCGTCGCCACAGGATCAAGTCAAAACCGGTCAATCCGCCGCACTCCCATGCTCAGTGCCGGGCTTCGTGCCGGCGGGTACGGCCTCTTTCCCCTGTGCCTTTTTTTCCGCCGGGGCCGGGTAGGCCGAGGCCAGTTGTGCCCGGAAATCACGCCACGCTGACAGCCAGAGCGCATCAGATGCCTGGTCAGACGACAGATTAAGGACCGCATTGCGGTCACGCCAGTGGCTAAATGTCTGAGCCGGCAGGCCGGCACGCCGGCGCAACTGCTGCTCGTCGAAATAGGCACACTGAACCAGGAGGTGTCTGACGTTCTGCGGGACAGCTTCATCCCTGGCCCCTTCCGGCACAGCCAGCATCCCGGCGCTGCATATCCCCTGAATGCCCGCCTCGGTATAAATCTGCTGCAGATCGGTATCATCACCCTGCGCAGCGCCGGCGGTGTGCGCCACAGCCAGCATGATGCCGGCAATAAGTGGTTTCTTTATCATGCCTACTCAGCTCCTGGCCGAATCCTGGTGGACTGGCCTGTTATAATCTGCCTGTATTTATAGCCTGAAAATGTTCATATTTGAACATTTTTTATGTATATTAATTCCGCAAATTCGCCATAAAGGGGTCGTTTGCGGGAGGGGGCGGAATCCTACGCTAAGGCTTTGGCCAGCGATATTCTCCGGTGAGATTGATGTGTTCCCATCCGAGCGGCGAAACATGGGCCAAGAGATCGGGCGATAGCAGCTTTCCATCGCGTTTCTGGTTTGCAACGACCTCGCCGAGCTTCATGGTGTTCCAGAAGATGATGATGGCGGCGAGCAGATTCATGCCGGCGATGCGGTAATGCTGGCCTTCGGCGGAACGGTCGCGGATTTCACCGCGGCGGTGGAAGCTGATTGCCCGCTTCAGCGCATGATGAGCTTCGCCTTTGTTGAGCCCGATCTGGGCACGCCGTTGGAGTTCGGCATCCAGAATCCAGTCGATCATGAACAGGGTGCGCTCGACGCGACCGACTTCCCGCAGGGCTGTCGCGAGCTCGTTCTGCCGCGGATAGGAGGCGAGTTTCCGCAGAATCTGGCTTGGCGCGACGGTCCCGGCAGCAATGGTGGCGGCGATGCGCAGGATGTCGGGCCAATTGCGCTCGATCATGGCTTGGTTGACCTTTCCGCCGATCAACGCTCGCAGGTGCGCCGGGGCGGCCGACGGATTGAACGCGTAGAGCCGTTTGGATGGCAGGTCGCGGATGCGCGGAGCGAACCGGTAGCCGAGAATGGCACATGCGGCAAAGACGTGATCGGTGAAGCCGCCCGTGTCGGTGAACTGCTCGCGGATATGGCGTCCAGCATCGTTCATCAGCAGGCCATCGAGGATGTAAGGCGCTTCGCTTGCCGTTGCAGGAATCACCTGGGTTGCGAACGGCGCATATTGGTCGGAGACGTGGCTATAGGCTTTCAGGCCCGGGGTATTGCCATATTTCGCGTTGACCAGGTTCATGGCCTCACCTTGCTCTGTAGCGACGAAGAACTGTCCGTCGCTCGAAGCCGACGTGCCCATGCCCCAGAACCGGGCCATGGGTAACGCTGCCTGTGCCTCGACCACCATGGCCAGCGCCCGGTCATAGGCTTCGCCCTCGACATGCCACCGTCCAATGCGGATCAATTCCCAGAAGGTGTGGGTGTTTGTCGCATCCGCCATTTTGCGCAAGCCGAGGTTGATCCCTTCCGCCAAGATAACGTTCATTAGCCCGATCCGGTCAGCGCAGGGTGCTCCTGTGCGCAGATGGGTGAACGCTTCGGTGAAGCCGGTCGCCGCATCCACCTCCAGCAGGAGATCGGTGATGCGCGTGGGCGGGATCTGCTTGTAGAGATCGAGCACCAGATCTTCGGCGCCTGTCGGCGCGGCGGCTTCGAGTTTCTCGATATGCAGAACGCCGTTTTCAATCGACCCGCCCGGGATCGTGCCTGCGCGAGCGGCACGGCCAAGCTCGCGCAACCGCATGTCGAGGCGAGCTTGCCGGTCTGCCAGCCATTCCTCCGGCCGCAATGGCACAGCGAGACGACCGCCTTCCGCGATGGATTGTGCCGGAACGAGTGCGTGTTTCAGATCGCCATAGCGCCGGGACCTAGTAAGCCAGACATCTCCGGAGCGGAACGCATCGCGCAGATGGAACAGCACCGCGATCTCCCATAGGCGAGCGTCGCCAGCCCTCTGGGCCCGAAGGTGGCGATGCCATTTCGAGCTGGGCCGCAAGAAGCTGGTCATCGCGGCATCGTTCAAACCGGTACGAAGGGCCGTCACCGCTTCCAGAAGCGGCAGTGCAACGGGCGCAGCTCGCAGATCGAGCAGGCGCAACATGCGTGGAGCGTATCGGCGGAAGCGGTGATAACCGTCGAGCACATGATTGAGCGGATCGTCGGCCATGGTGGCGGTCAGCCTGGTTGCCATTGCAACAAGGGTTTTTAAGCCGTCCCACCCTGACCCACTCGCGATGACATCGCCCAGCGGCTGGCCATCATCCTGTGCATCGACCAGGGCGCCCCCGATCTCGGCGAAGGATTTCAGGGTGTCACGCACCACCCCCGCTTCGTCTGCGACCTTTGCATGGCAAATACGCTCCGAAGCACGGTAGAGACGGCCGACGATCCGGTCGTGGGTTTCGACCACTGCGTCGGCCAACATCGCCTGCCATTCCGAGACGCAAACAGCCAAGATCGCAAGCCGCCTGTCCTCCGGGAGATCGCGCATGCCGTCGGCATAATACCGTTCACCCTGCCTGCGCAGACGAGTCACCCGATGGGCAGGAACGCCGGCAAGCAGATCCTCGGGGAGATCGATGCGTTGCAGATATTCGAGCCGGTCGAGCAGCCGGTTGGCCGACGAAGAGTTCGAGCCAGGCTCGAACTGGCGCAGCCACACAAAACGGGTCACCCGATCATCAGCCGTCTCCTCGAGCAATGCCAGCAACTGTTCTCGGATCGACATAGGCAGCCGACTGGCGATCCTCGTCTCGATGCGTCGCTCGGCATCGACGAGAGCCGCGGCACAAAGCCGCTCGATCGTGGATGTCGCGGGAAGGACAGTGCGGGTGCGTCGGCACTCGGCTACGAAGCGACGGGCGATATCCTCGTTCGACACCGCCATCTCGGCTTCTCGGAACAACCATTCCTTCAGCTCGCTCGCACCACGTCCGGAGAAGGTGCGGAAGCCGTAGAGCCCCCGTAACTGGCACTGTTGCAAAGTTAGCGATGAGGCAGCCTTTTGTCTTATTCAAAGGCCTTACATTTCAAAAACTCTGCTTACCAGGCGCATTTCGCCCAGGGGATCACCATAATAAAATGCTGAGGCCTGGCCTTTGCGTAGTGCACGCATCACCTCAATACCTTTGATGGTGGCGTAAGCCGTCTTCATGGATTTAAATCCCAGCGTGGCGCCGA
>NZ_JBGKEB010000020.1:0-72337 GCF_041399425.1 Enterobacter sp. KBR-315C3_2022 | reverse complement strand
GATCGCGCCGTCCATCTGCGCAGCACCGGTGATCATGTTTTTAACATAGTCGGCGTGGCCTGGGCAGTCTACGTGTGCGTAGTGGCGAGTCGGGGTGTCATATTCAACGTGGGACGTGTTGATGGTGATACCACGTGCTTTTTCTTCTGGTGCGTTATCGATCTGGTCGAATGCACGAGCAGAACCACCGTAGGTTTTAGCCAGAACGGTAGTGATTGCAGCAGTCAGGGTAGTTTTACCATGGTCAACGTGGCCGATAGTACCAACGTTGACGTGCGGTTTTGTACGTTCAAATTTTTCTTTAGACACGGCTATATTCCTTACTATAGTGCTCTCCCCTTTGGAGAGAGCACGGGACTTAGGTTTTAATCCTGTGGATTATTTACCACGGGCTTCGATAACGGCCTGAGCAACGTTGTTAGGCGCATCATCATACTTCAGGAATTCCATGGTGTATGATGCACGACCTTTAGTCAGAGAACGCAGCTGAGTTGCATATCCGAACATTTCAGACAGCGGAACTTCAGCGTGGATCTTAACGCCAGTTACTTCGGATTCCTGACCGCGCAGCATACCGCGACGACGGCTCAAGTCACCGATAACGTCACCGGTGTTCTCTTCAGGAGTTTCCACTTCAACCTTCATGATTGGCTCAAGCAGAACTGGTTTTGCTTTCTTAAAGCCTTCTTTAAAGGCAATAGACGCAGCCAGTTTAAACGCCAGTTCAGAGGAGTCAACGTCGTGGTAAGAACCGAAGTGCAGACGAACACCCATGTCAACAACCGGGTAACCCGCCAGAGGACCAGCTTTCAGCTGCTCCTGGATGCCTTTATCAACGGCAGGGATGTATTCACCAGGAATTACACCACCTTTGATGTCGTTGATGAACTCGTAACCTTTAGGGTTAGAGCCCGGCTCCAGTGGGTACATGTCGATCACAACGTGACCGTACTGACCGCGACCACCAGACTGCTTAGCGTGTTTACCTTCAACGTCGGTAACTTTCGCGCGAATCGCTTCGCGGTAAGCAACCTGAGGTTTACCCACGTTCGCTTCAACGTTGAATTCACGCTTCATACGGTCAACGATGATGTCCAGGTGCAGTTCACCCATACCCGCGATGATGGTCTGGTTAGATTCTTCATCAGTCCATACGCGGAATGATGGGTCTTCTTTAGCCAGACGGCCCAGAGCCAGACCCATTTTTTCCTGGTCAGCTTTGGTTTTTGGTTCAACGGCGATGGAGATTACCGGCTCTGGGAATTCCATACGCTCCAGAATGATCGGGTGATCTGGGTTACACAGGGTGTCACCCGTAGTCACGTCTTTCAGACCGATTGCTGCAGCGATGTCGCCCGCACGAACTTCTTTGATCTCTTCACGTTTGTTAGCGTGCATCTGTACGATACGGCCAAAACGCTCACGCGCCGCTTTCACGGAGTTCAGGATGGTGTCACCGGAGTTAACCACACCAGAGTAAACGCGGAAGAAGGTCAGGTTACCCACGAATGGGTCGGTAGCAATTTTGAACGCCAGTGCAGAGAACGGCTCGTCATCACTTGCGTGACGCTCAGCCGGAGTATCTTTACCGTCGTCCAGGATGCCGTTGATCGCAGGAACGTCAACCGGGGATGGCAGGTAATCAATTACCGCATCCAGCATCGCCTGAACACCTTTGTTCTTGAACGCAGAACCACAGGTTACCAGGATGATTTCGTTGTTCAGAACGCGCTGACGCAGAGCTTTTTTGATCTCTTCTTCAGTCAGTTCTTCACCACCCAGGTATTTTTCCATCAGCTCTTCTGAAGCTTCCGCTGCGGACTCGATCAGGTTCTGGTGCCATTCGTCAGCCAGGTCCTGCATGTCTGCTGGGATATCTTCGTAAGTGAAGGTAACGCCTGCGTCTTCTTCGTTCCAGTTGATGGCTTTCATTTTCACCAGGTCGATAACGCCGGTGAACGCTTCTTCAGCACCAATTGCCAGCTGCAGCGGAACAGGGTTCGCGCCCAGACGGGTTTTGATCTGACCAACAACTTTCAGGAAGTTAGCACCCATACGGTCCATTTTGTTAACGAACGCGATGCGTGGAACTTTATATTTGTTAGCCTGACGCCATACGGTCTCAGACTGTGGCTGAACACCACCAACTGCGCAATAAACCATTACCGCGCCATCAAGAACACGCATGGAACGTTCTACTTCGATGGTGAAGTCAACGTGCCCTGGGGTGTCGATGATGTTTACGCGATGCGGTTCGTACTGCTTAGCCATACCTGACCAGAATGCAGTAGTCGCTGCGGAGGTGATAGTAATACCACGCTCCTGCTCCTGTTCCATCCAGTCCATGGTGGCTGCGCCGTCATGAACTTCACCGATTTTGTGGTTTACACCGGTGTAGAACAGAATACGTTCGGTAGTAGTGGTTTTACCGGCGTCGATGTGCGCACTGATACCGATGTTACGATAGCGTGCGATGGGTGTTGTACGAGCCATTTGATTCCTCGTTTATATCTTTAGGCGTTCAGTTAAGTTACCCAGAGCGGGCGGCTTCTCTGAAGCGCCCGCCTGGTGACTACGACTCCGAAGGGATTACCAACGGTAGTGTGCGAACGCCTTGTTGGCTTCTGCCATACGGTGAACGTCTTCACGTTTCTTAACTGCAGTACCTTTGTTGTCTGCAGCATCAGAAAGTTCGTTCGCCAGACGCAGAGCCATGGATTTATCACCGCGTTTACGAGCAGCTTCAACGATCCAACGCATTGCCAGAGCATTACGACGAACCGGACGAACTTCAACTGGAACCTGATAAGTAGAACCACCAACGCGGCGGGACTTAACTTCTACAGTTGGGCGAACGTTGTCGAGAGCGACTTCGAAAGCTTCCAGTTCATTTTTACCAGAACGCTGAGCCAGGGTCTCAAGCGCGCTGTATACGATTGCTTCTGCAGTAGATTTTTTACCATCTACCATCAGGATATTTACAAATTTTGCCAGCAGTTCTGATCCGAACTTCGGATCTGGAAGGATTTTACGCTGACCAATGACGCGACGACGTGGCATGGGAATACTCCGTTGTTAATTCAGGATTGTCCAAAACTCTACGAGTTTAGTTTGACATTAAGATAAATCAGTTTGGCCTTACTTAACGGAGAACCATTAAGCCTTAGGACGCTTCACGCCGTACTTGGAGCGAGCCTGCTTACGGTCTTTAACACCAGAGCAGTCAAGCGCACCACGAACGGTGTGGTAACGAACACCCGGAAGGTCTTTAACACGACCGCCACGGATCAGGATCACGGAGTGTTCCTGCAGGTTGTGACCTTCACCACCGATGTAGGAAGTCACTTCAAAACCGTTAGTCAAACGCACACGGCATACTTTACGCAGTGCGGAGTTTGGTTTCTTAGGAGTGGTGGTATATACACGAGTACATACGCCACGTTTCTGCGGGCAGGCTTCCAGCGCAGGCACGTTGCTTTTTGCAACTTTGCGAGCGCGTGGTTTGCGTACCAGCTGGTTAACTGTTGCCATTAAATAGCTCCTGGTTTTAGCTTTTGCTTCGTAAACACGTAATAAATCGACCTCATACAATATGAGGACGCGAAATTTTAGGGCCACGTCGAAAAGGTGTCAAGAAATATACAGCGATCTCAGATCACCAGTTCATTTGACTGGCGTGCTTTACCGTCAGATTAACGAAATCAGTATAGCCAACCACGTTAATCTTGGTTGAAATTTGACCAGCAAGACCTCGCGCATCGAGATCCTCTTTCAGCGCAGAGACAGATATGGGGGCATTGTTGAGAATTTCAACAAAGCAGCTGCCCGCAATCGCGGCGAGAACCCCGTCCTGAATCAGCAGCAGGTCATCACCGTCTTGCAGCATGCTCAGCAGCGTTTCGATATCGCATTGCCAGGGAGAATGGCTCAGGGTATGGAGCATGACGGCCTCAGAAAGTCAGAATGGTATCGTAGTGCGAAAGCTGTTCGCGCAGGGCGGCAGACGCCAGAATCTCAACGTCCAGCACCAGCGGTGTGGTATCGCTCAGCCCGCGCGAGGCGAGCGAATCCGCGCACACATAGAGATTGTCGATATCGTAAAGGGGCAGCACTTTAAAGGTTGCGATGTAATCGCGCGCCAGAATAGCCTGCGGCTGTTGGCCCGTCAGCAGCTGGAACACCCCGTCGCCCAGAAAGAATACGCCAATGTCCTCGGTTAACGCCGACGTCGCCAGCAGTGCGTCCAGCCCTTCTCTGCCTGACGCGGAGCCATGCGGTGCGGAGGAAAAAACAAACGCCACGCGTTTCATCAGAATTGCACCACTCTGTCGCAGGTCAGCGCAGCCTGCGCCAGCGCGCCTAAGCCGCTCAGCGAGAACCCCGGCTGCAGGTTAGCGCCCGATAGCCCAAGGCGCCCTGCCTCAGCAGCATCCGTCACGCCTCGACGCAGCGCCGCCGCCACGCAGATGTGCAGCTCAACGCCCTGCGCCTCATGTAATGCCTGCCACGCGCGCACGATGTCAAATTCATCGCTCGCCGGTGAAGTCAGCTGATTCGCGTTGTACACGCCTTCCCGATAGAAGAAAACGCTCGCCAGCTCGTGCCCGGCTTCGAGCAGCGCGCGGGCAAACTGCAGCGCACTGCTGGCCTGCTGGGTTCCATAGGCCGGTCCTGTGACCATTAACGCAAAGCGCATTACTTGTCTTGCCCTGCGAAATCGCCGCTTTTGAACTGGCGAATGTAGAGGTAAACCGTGTGCTTGGAGATGTTAAGGCGATCGGCGACCTGGTTGATGGCATCTTTGATATCAAAAATCCCTTTCTCGTAGAGGTTCAGCACAATCTGACGATTCTTGGCGTTGTTCGATACGTTGCGATCGGCATTCACCTCTTCAATCGTAAACTCAAGCGTCTGGGTGACAAGATCTTCAACGGAAGAGGCAAAGTTCACGGAAGAGCCCACGTCCGGGGTTTCAGGGGGAATAAAGGTGCTCATGATCTGAGAGAACGGCACATCAAGGTTCATGTTGATGCACAGCAGCCCGATCACGCGGTGATCGCGGTTTCGAATCGCGATGGTTTCTGACTTCATCAGCACGCCGCTTTTCGCGCGGGTGAAATAGCATTTGGAGACGCTGCTGTCCGCGCCGGTCATGTCATGCAGCATGCGCAGAGCAAGGTCGGTGATTGGCGAACCAATTTTACGGCCGGTATGTTCACCGTTAGCAATGCGGATGGCGGAACACTTCAGATCCTGCAGGGAGTGCAAAACGATTTCGCAGTGGGACCCAATGAGCATCGCTAACCCGTCCACCACCGCTTCGTAGGATTTGAGAATATCGAAGTCGGTCTGATCGAAAGGACGTTGATCCAGCAAATCGAGTTCACTGGTTTCATTGGTTAAAAGCGACCTGGACATGAAAAAAACACTCCTTTTCAGGAGCCTGTCGTTACGTTTTCAGGGCAGGCTCATTATCTACACGGACAACTAAATTAATACAGCGTGTATAACGCTTTCCAGTGTTAATTATATCTGCCCCACAATAAAAAAAACCGCCGCCTTATCGGCGGCGGCTTTTACAGCATTACTTCTTAGCGGCTGCGGCTTTATCGTCAGCCGGAGCGTCTGCTTTCACATCCGCTTTCGGTGCCGGTTTGATGTCCAGCAGTTCTACATCGAAGACCAGCGTAGAGTTCGCAGGGATGCCTGGAACGCCGGTTTTGCCGTAAGCCAGATCCGGTGGAATGACCAGCTTGATTTTACCGCCTTTCTTGATGTTCTTCAGACCTTCGGTCCAGCCTGGGATAACGCCATCCAGACGGAAGGAGAGAGGTTCACCGCGGGTATAAGAGTTATCAAACTCTTTACCGTCGATCAGGGTGCCTTTGTAGTTTACAACAACGGTATCGCTGTCTTTAGGCGCGTCGCCGGTGCCTTCTTTCTCTACTTTATAAACCAGGCCGGTAGAAGAGGTTTTTACGCCTTTCTCTTTAGCAAAGGTGTCGCGGTAAGCCTTACCTTTTGCTTCGTTGTCTTTAGCATCTGCTTCCATTTTGGTCTGAGCGGCGCCTTTCACGCGCGCTTCAAACGCCTGCAGCGTTTTCTCGATGTCCTGGTCAGACAGTTTGCTCTTATCCGCAAACGCATCCTGAACACCGGCGATCAGCTGGGCTTTATCCAGTTTGATGCCCAGTTTTTCTTGCTCTTTCAGAGAGTTTTCCATGTAACGGCCCAGAGATGCGCCAAGTGCGTAGGCAGATTTCTGGTCGTCATTTTTAAATGCCGCTTTGCTGTCTGCAGTCGCAGCAGGCTTCGCAGCAGTATCAGCCGCGAAAGACAGCGGCGCGTTCAGCGCGACGGCCATCGTTGTCGCCAGCAGCGTAACTTTGAACAGTGATTTCATCCATTTCTCCAGGGCCTGGGGACTCTCACCCCAGCATTAAACGTAAATGAGTAACGTACTATAAAGCGTTGCGGAAGAAATCTACATACGGACTCCCCCGAATCGCAGTACTTTTCAGACTATTTTTGTTTAAATTAGTTTCTTACCGTCAGGATGATTACTGCACGTAAGGATAAACTCAGTTAAACTTCGCCGCCGCTGGCCAGCAAAGGCCATTGAGACATAAACGAGGTGAATGATGAAGGACACAATGATTGAAGCGAGACTGGCTGAACTGGAAAGCCGCCTGGCTTTTCAGGACATCACCATCGAAGAGTTGAACCAGACCGTCACCGCGCACGAGCTGGAAATGGCGAAACTGCGGGATCTGATGCGTCTGTTAACCGAGAAGCTGAAGGCAACGCAGTCGTCACACATCGCGTCCCAGTCTGAAGAGACGCCACCACCTCATTATTGAGGCGTAAAAAAAGCGGGATGACAATCCCGCTTTTTTTGTGCCCGGTAGCACGAAGCTTACCGGGCCTACAGACCAAATACCCTATGGATTTCGAGTCGCAGGAAAGCGCAGCCAACGCACCTGCGGCTTGAAAGACGACGGGTATTAGTGGCAGCCGCAGCCGCCGTTACCGCCGCAACCACCTTTACCATGGTCGTGACCATGGTCGTGATCGTGGCCGTGACCGCCGCAGCAGCCGTCGTGGCCGTGATCGTGGTCATGGTCGTGGCCGTGCGCGCCGTGAACGTGGCCATGAGCCAGCTCTTCTTCGGTCGCTTCACGGATAGCCACAACTTCAACGTTGAACTTCAGGTTCTGGCCAGCCAGCATGTGGTTGCCATCAACAACAACGTGGTCGTCTTCAACTTCAGTGATTTCAACCGGCACCGGGCCCTGGTCAGTTTCAGCCAGGAAGCGCATGCCAACCTGCAGCTCGTCAACGCCCATGAACACGTCTTTAGGCACGCGCTGAACCAGGTTGTCGTCGTACTGACCGTAAGCGTCGTTCGCGCCTACAGCAACGTCAAATTTATCGCCAACGTCGTGACCTTCCAGCGCGGTTTCCAGACCGGAGATCAGGGAACCGTGACCGTGCAGGTAGTCCAGCGGCGCACTCACCGGAGACTCATCAACCAACACACCGTCTTCTGTACGTACCTGATAGGCCAGGCTGACCACCAGGTCTTTTGCTACTTTCATGATATCTCCTGAGCGTGGGAAAATTGCTGGCGCAGATTGTAGCGGAAATCTGCACCCGTGTACCCTTAAGCTTAAAAAAACTCAGAGCATATCGCTAGTCTGGATGAAAAATGCCGATCACTTGCTCTTCTTTACGAACGTGATCGCGGGCCTCTTTGTCGGCCTCGCGCATCTGGTGGCCGCACTTAACACACTCAACAATATCGATATTATTTTCGCGCCACATGGCCAGCGTATCTTGCGCCTGGCAGCCGGGGCATTTTGCACCCGCGATAAAGCGTTTACGTACAGCCATCTATCGTTACCCTTTATTCAAATTCATCCCAGCCGTCCAGCTGGCGCCGTTCCTGCTGCATCTCGCGCTGGAAAATCTCTTCCAGCTCGCGGCGCGCCTCCCGCACGCGAGAAATTTGCGCCGTGTCGCTGTGCACCGGCATCAGCTCGCGCAGCATCCGCATATCCAGCCTGCGGAAGTGCATTTGCGCGCGCTGGGCCTGGTGAGGATGCATGCCCAGCGACACCAGCGCCTTGCGCCCCAGCTCCAGCGCGCTGGAGAACGTCTCGCGGGTAAAGTGTTTCACACCCGCCTGCAAAAGTTCGTGAGCTTCAACACGTCCGCGCGCCCGCGCCAGAATATGCAGATGCGGGAAATGCTGCTGGCAAAGCTCAACCAGCTTCATCGTGTCTTCCGGATCGTTACAGGTGATGACGATGGATTCAGCCGCCTCCGCGCCCGCCGAACGCAGCAGCTCTAGCTGCGTGGCATCGCCGTAATACACTTTATAGCCATATTTACGCATCAGGTTTACAGCACTGATGTCCCTTTCCAGCACCGTGATGCGCATTTTGTTCGCCATCAGCAGGCGACCAATCACCTGCCCGAAGCGGCCAAAGCCCACCACGATCACCTGCGGCTTATCGTCTTCTACCCACGGCGCTTCGTCTTCGTCGTCCGCCGGGTTCAGGCGTCGCGCCAGGACCTTATCCACCAGCTTCATCAGCAGCGGCGTGGTCATCATCGACAGCGTCACCGTCACCAGCAGCAGCGCCATCTGGTCGTCCTTAAACAGCTTCTGGGACGACGCCGTCGAGAACAGCACGAATGCGAACTCGCCGCCCTGGCTCAGCACGCTGGCAAACTGCATTCTTTCGGAACTGCGCAGGCCGTAAATGCGCGCCAGCCCGTAGAGCACCAGCGTTTTCACCGCCACCAGCACCGCGACGCTCACGATCACCCACAGCATATGGGTATAAAGCACGCCCAGATTCAGCGCCATGCCCACCGAAATAAAGAACAGCCCGAGCAGCAGCCCTTTAAACGGATCGATAGCAATCTCCAGCTCGTGACGGTATTCGCTTTCCGCAAGCAGCACCCCGGCGATAAACGTCCCGAGCGCCATCGACAGCCCCAGCGCGTCCATAAACAGCGCCGAGCCGAGCACCAGCAGCAGCGTCGCGGCGGTGAACACCTCGCGCACGCCCGAGGCGGCAATAAAGCGGAACACCGGGCGCAGCAGGAAGCGTCCGCCAATCAGCATGCCCGCAAACGCCAGCACCTTCATGGAGATCTTCACCCAGTCGAAATGGTCGTCGCCGGAGCCGGCCAGCAGCGGCACCAGCGCCAGCGCCGGGATCACCGCTAAATCCTGAAACAGCAGCACCGAAAAGCCCAGCTGACCGGCCTCGTTGCGGTTCATGCCTTTGTCGCGCATCATCTGCAGCGCCATCGCGGTGGATGACATCGCCAGGCCGATGCCGCCAATCACCGCCGCCTGCCACGAGAAGTCGGTCAGCATCAGCAGCCCGGCCAGGATCGCGGCGCTGAACAGCACCTGCGCCGCGCCGACGCCGAAGATGGATCGCCGCAGCTGCCACAGCTTGGACGGGTTCAGCTCCAGCCCGATGATGAACATCAGGAACACCACGCCGAGCTCGGAGAAGTGGAGAATTTCGTCCACGTCGCTGATAAACCCAAGCCCCCACGGGCCAATGGCAATGCCCGCCAGCAGGTAGCCCAGCACGGCACCAATGCCGATGCGCGCGGCCAGCGGCACGGCCACTACCGCCGCGAATAAAAACAGCACGCCGGCAAGCAGCAGATTCGATCCTTCCATCAGCGGCCTCCCGTCGACGTTGGTGACGCCAGCCATTCGCCGTAGGCTCTGGCGTGGCTCGCCAGCGCTTCAGGCTTCTGCCGACGCGCCCAGTAGACGATAATCGGGCTCATCCAGTGCATGCGGCACATCGCCGCGGTCAGCTCGAAGGGCCGAAGGATATCGCTCATCGGATAGCGGTTAAGCCCGTCGTGACGATAGGCGCTTTCCGGCTCGCCCGTGGTAATCACGCTACGCCAGTACTTTCCCGCCAGCTGGTTCCCCCCTACCCCGCTGGAGAACCCCCGGCTCAGCACGCGATCCAGCCACTCTTTCAGCAGCGCCGGACAGCTATAGGTATAAAGCGGATGCTGGAACACAATCACGTCGTGCTGACGCAGCAGTTCCTGCTCGTGAGGAATATCGATAAAAAAATCAGGATAGTGCGCGTAGAGATCGTGCACCGTCACGTTACTGAGCTGTGTAGCCGGCTTAAGCAGAACGTGGTTTGCCACCGAGTCCTGTGATTCCGGATGGGCATACAGCAGCAGCACTTTCGCTGTCTGAGACATCACTCCCCTCCCGGTTCTGTTTTTGTGTATTGTTGTCGTTTTGGGCTACCATGGCGGCCCGGTGGGGAATATCGCCCACACCTTACATTATCATAATGACAAATTAACATAGTCGGAACATACGGCGCTTCTATGATTGTTTTCTCCTCGTTACAAATTCGTCGCGGCGTGCGCGTCCTGCTGGATAACGCCACGGCCACCATAAATCCGGGCCAGAAGGTGGGCCTGGTGGGCAAAAACGGCTGCGGCAAATCCACCCTGCTGGCGCTGCTGAAAAACGAGATTAGCGCTGACGGCGGTAACTTTACCTATCCAGGAAACTGGCAGCTTGCCTGGGTAAACCAGGAAACGCCCGCGCTGAGCGAACCGGCGCTCGACTATGTTATTGACGGCGACCGCGAATACCGCAGGCTGGAAGCAGAGCTTAACGCCGCGAACGAGCGCAACGACGGCCACGCCATCGCCACCGTTCACGGCAAGCTGGACGCCATCGACGCGTGGACCATCCGCTCCCGCGCCTCCAGCCTGCTGCACGGCCTGGGCTTCAGCAACGAACAGCTCGAACGCCCGGTCAGCGACTTCTCCGGCGGCTGGCGCATGCGCCTCAACCTGGCCCAGGCGCTGATCTGCCGCTCCGATCTTTTGCTGCTTGATGAACCGACCAACCACCTCGATCTCGATGCGGTTATTTGGCTGGAGAAGTGGCTCAAGAGCTATCAGGGCACTCTGATTCTGATCTCCCACGACCGCGACTTCCTCGACCCGGTCGTCGATAAAATCATTCATATCGAGCAGCAAACGATGTTCGAATACACCGGCAACTACAGCTCCTTTGAGCGCCAGCGCGCCACGCGCCTTGCGCAGCAGCAGTCGATGTACGAAAGCCAGCAGCAGCGCGTGGCGCACCTGCAAAGCTTTGTCGATCGCTTCAAGGCCAAGGCGTCAAAAGCCAAGCAGGCGCAAAGCCGCATCAAGATGCTGGAGCGCATGGAGATGATTGCTCCGGCGCACGTGGATAACCCGTTCCACTTCAGCTTCCGCGCGCCGGAAAGCCTGCCGAACCCGCTCCTGAAGATGGAGAAGGTCAGCGCAGGGTATAACGATCGCATTATTCTCGACTCCATCAAGCTCAACCTGGTGCCGGGCTCGCGCATCGGTCTTTTAGGGCGCAACGGTGCCGGGAAATCGACGCTGATCAAGCTGCTGGCGGGCGAGCTTAACCCGCTCAGCGGCGAAATCGGCCTGGCGAAGGGCATCAAGCTGGGCTACTTCGCCCAGCATCAGCTGGAATTTTTACGCGCGGATGAATCGCCGATTCAGCACCTCGCCCGTCTGGCGCCGCAGGAGATGGAGCAGAAGCTGCGCGACTACCTCGGCGGCTTCGGCTTCCAGGGCGACAAAGTCACCGAAAACACCGAGCGCTTCTCCGGCGGCGAAAAGGCGCGCCTGGTGCTGGCGCTGATCGTCTGGCAGCGCCCGAACCTGCTGCTGCTCGATGAACCGACCAACCACCTCGACCTCGACATGCGTCAGGCGCTAACCGAAGCGCTGATTGAGTTTGAAGGCGCGCTGGTTGTCGTCTCGCACGACCGTCACCTGATCCGCTCCACCACCGACGATCTCTACCTGGTGCACGGCGGCAAGGTTGAACCGTTCGACGGCGACCTGGAAGATTATCAGCAGTGGCTGACGGACGTGCAGAAGCAGGAGAACCAGCCGGACGAGTCGGCCAAGGACAACGCCAACAGCGCGCAGTCGCGTAAGGACCAGAAGCGCCGGGAGGCGGAGCTGCGCACCCAGACGCAGCCGCTGCGCAAAGAGATTGCCCGTCTGGAAAAAGAGATGGAGAAACTCAACGCCACGCTCGCCGCCGTGGAAGAGAAGCTGGGCGACAGCGGGCTGTACGATCAGAGCCGTAAGGCGGAGCTGACCGACTGCCTGCAAACCCAGGCAAAAACCAAGTCCAGCCTCGAAGCGTGTGAGATGGCGTGGCTGGACGCACAGGAACAGCTGGAAACGATGCTGCAGGCCGACTAGGCCATTGGGAGGGTTATGAATATCGATATCACGAGCGACATTACGTTTCGCAAGCTCGGCATTTTCATGACCTTTATGGAAAAGGGCAACATTGCGCGCACTGCCGAGGCGTTAAGCCTGAGCGGCGTGAGCGTGCATCGCGCGCTGCACACGCTGGAAGAGAACGTGCGCTGCCCGCTTTTCACCCACAAGGGCCGCAACCTGATTGCGCTCCCCTCCGCCTGGACGCTGCTGGAATACTGCCAGGAGGTGATGCAGGTGATGGAGCGCGGTCTTGATGAAGCGCGCAAAATTGCGGGCGTCGGTCAGGGTCGCCTGCGCGTGGGCACGCTCTACTCGCTGACGCTGGAAACCGTGCCGCGTCTGATCATGGGCATGAAGCTGCGCCGTCCGGATCTGGAGATGGACCTGACGATGGGCTCTAACGACGCGCTGCTGCACATGCTGGATGAAGGCACGCTGGACGCGATTTTAATCTCCATTTCTGAAAGCGATATCGACCGCAACACGCTTGAGGTTCTGCCCCTTTTCCACGACGACATTTTCCTTGCCGCCCCGGCCTCCGCCACGCTGAACACCAGCGGCCCGGCGGATCTGCGGGACTATAAAGACCAGAAGTTTGTTTCGCTGGCGGAAGGGTTTGCCACCTACGCCGGGTTCCAGGAAGCGTTTCATATCGCCGGATTCGAGCCGGAGATCGTCACCCGCGTGAACGACATTTTCTCAATGCTGAGCCTGGTGCAGGCGGGCGTTGGCTTTACGCTGATGCCGGGCAGGATGAAGAAGGTGTATGAAAATTCGGTGCAGCTGCTGAAGCTGGCGCAGCCCTACCAGATGCAGCAGCTGATCGCGATTGTCTTTGCCCGCAACCGCGAGCAGGACCCCAGCCTGCGCGCGCTGGCCGCCGAAGGGCGGATGTATGCGCGCAGCCTTCAGGAAAGTGCGTGATGCCTTGCCGGGTGGCGACGCGTTGCGTCTTACCCGGCCTACAAAACTGATGTTATTGCCCGGTGGCGCTACGCTTACCGGGCAAAAAACCTACGCACGCAGCCGACGCGCCAGATGCGCCGCCACATCCACGCCGCTGCGCTCCAGCGAGATAGACTCGCCTTCCCACGCCGCCTGCCGCGTCAGGCAGGTCAACACGCCGCCGGGCGGCATCTCGATCGCCAGCCGGGCCTCGCGCTCGTTAGCAGAAATCACCGCCTCCTGCCAGCGCACCGTGCGCGCCATATTCATCGCCAGATCGTCGGCGATCTTTTCCGGCTGCCACAGCACGCGCCCGGTGCTGCCGCTGAGGTAGGCCAGGCGCGGGCGGGAGAGCGTCACCTTTTCAAACGCCGCCACCAGCTTTTGCGCCGGTTTCGCCAGCAGGTCGCAGTGCGACGGCACGCTAACGGCCAGCCGGTGCGCCTTGTTCGCCCCTTTCTCCAGCGCGCGCTTCGCCACCTGCGCCATGTCCTCGTCGGTTCCGGCAATCACAATCTGCGTTTCGGCATTCAGGTTGGCGATATAGGTTCCGGTGCCGTCGATAAGCTGCTCCACCTGCGGCAGGGTCAGCCCCATAATCGCCGTCAGCCCGTAGCCGTGCGGATACGCCTGCTCCATTAAATCGCCGCGCAGCGCCACCAGCCTCAGCGCGTCGGTAAAGTCCAGCGCGCCCGCGACAACCGCCGCAGGATACGCGCCGATGGAGAGCCCGCTGACGATATCCGGCGTCACGCCGCGGCGCTCAAGCTCGCGTGCCCAGGCGACGCCCGCGATCAGCAGCGAAAGCTGCACCGCGCGGGTATGCGTCAATGCGGACGCGCCGTCCAGCACATCCACCTCTGCGCCCAACACCTCGCGCGCCTGAGCAAGCTCCGTTCCCGGCAGGTTGTGCAGCATGCCTTCGTGCTGCGTGCCCTGCCCCGGAAAGGTAAACAGTATTTTCATCACTCCTCCCTGCGCCACGGATCCGCCACCAGGCGGGGTCCGCATTGCGTTTTTAGCAGCGTTTTGCCGTCGCGCAGCCATTCCGCTAGCGCGAAGCCGCCCTCGGGCGTATCGACCTGAGTATCGGCCCGGCACAGCGCGCGGCCAAGCTGCGACTGCCATGCGGCAAACGCTTCGGGGGAAATCGGCTGTGGGGCGCGGATCAGCAGGTCGAGATCGCTGTCGGCGTGGATCACCGGAATGCCGGTCGCCAGCGCGTAGCCGGTGCTGCCGGTAATTCCCCATTTCCACGGCCACGCCTGCTGAGAAAGCTGAAGCGCCACCTGCACCGGCGGCTGCGTCACAAACGGCGAGCGCAGCAGGTCGGCGGTCACGCTCAGCGATTCGGGTGACACCACGCGCAGCACGTTTTCGGGCTTCACCCATCCGGCCGCGCGCTGGTCGCGGCGAAGGCCGCGCACGCCAACGGGAATGCGGCCTTCGCTATCAACATCACGCCGCACCACCACCGGCAGGCCGGTATGCCAGGCCGCCTCCACCCAGGATTCGGTGATGCCTTCCAGCGCGTCTCGCGCGGTCAGCCAGATGAGGTCGTGCGGGCGTAACGTTGTGGTCATGATTACATTCCTGAAGTCAGCGAGATAAACAGCGGCAGCGACAGGATACACAGTACGGAGCTTAACAGCAGCACGGCTTCAGCATCCGGCGACTGCACGCCAAAGCGGTTACCGAACACCACGCCGAAGAAGCCCGCGGAGAGCGCAATCATCAGGATGGCGGTGATCGCCACGGAGCCGTGCAGGCCGAAGATGAGCACAATACCCCAGGCAATCGCTGGCTGGATCAGCAGCTTGGCGATGGTAGAGGTGATCACCATGGTGTTGATCTGAAGTTTACGCGCGGAGAGGATCACCCCGGTCAGGAACAGCGCCGCAGCGGTGGCGGACAGTCCCAGCGGTTTAATCGCCGCCAGTACCAGCTCCGGCATTTTGATGCCGATAGCGGAGAGGATCACCCCCAGCAGTGGACCCATAACGATCGGTTTTTTAATCGAGCGCCACATCAGCACCGGCAGCATGGAGAGCGTGGAGCCGGAGTTGCCGCCTTCGGCGCGCGCTTTTTCACGCTCCAGAATCAGCAGGCAGAACGGCGTCATTAGCACGGAGCCGCAGGCGATGGAAACGGCCACGGAGAGTGAGGTAGACGAGCTCTCCCCCAGCACGCTGCCCAGAATCGGCAGGCCGAGCGCCGCGTAGTTCGGCAGGGCGACGGTCAGCGTCAGCACGGCCGCATCCTGCGGGGATTTTTTAAAGACTTTCGTGGCGAGGAAGTAGATGGCCGCATAGGTGATCCACATCGCCAGGGTTAGCACCAGGATCAGCGGCGACTGAGCGACGATGCCGGTCCACGGCGTTTGCACGGTCGCGCTGAACAACGCGGCGGGCAGGGCGAAATCCATCACGAAGATATTAAGCAGGGAAACATTTTTGTTATCGACCATCTTTGCCTTACCGGCCCAGAATCCCAGCAGCATGATGACGAAAATCGGTGCAAGAGCATGAACAATTACGTAAGTCATAATTCACCTGTAGTAAAAAAGTTTAAGCACTGGCGCGATGATTATTATTTTCAGGATGCAGGTTCCCGCGCGGGCGCAGCGGGCGCGCCCACGGGGTTATGCATCTGGCAGGTCTCTTTTTACTTACCAGCTTGCCCGCATGCGTTCGCGTACGAGGGCAGAGCTGCGGCGGTTGTCGGCACCCAGGCGGTTTTTCAGCGTGGTGTCCTGACGCGCGTCGTTGATGGCCTGTTGCAGCGTGGTTTTCACCTGCGTCAGATCGTTATCAGAAGGTGCATCCGGATTGCTGATGTCCAGCAGGTTAGAGAGCAGGCCCAGCGTGGCGTAGTTGCTGATGTCATAGGCCATCGGCGGGATCGTCGCGGCCAGTTTTTCCAGCGCCTCTACGGTGCGCAGGGTAATGCGCGCCGCGGACTCTTTGCCCATCGCGTGGATCAGCACGCCCTTATCGTTGAAGGCGATCAGGCGGTTGGCCTGGTAGCCGTGCGCCAGAAACGCGCCGGACATCGCCTTGCCGACGATAAGCCCAATCACCGGATGCCCGGCCAGACGCGCGTTGGCATATGCGGCAGCCGCACCCGCCAGCGCCTGGTGAATGCCAAACGCCTCTTCGCGACGGCCATAGGCCTGGCTTGGCACGTCAATCACCGCCACGATCGGGCGCTTCACGGCGCTGTTCGCATCCGCGGCGACGGTTTCACTCACCACCTTCGCCAGCGTCCAGCCTTCAAGCAGGCCCACTTCGCCCTGCGCAGCGCGCGGGAAGTGGTTGTTGGCGTCCGGCACCACGGCAACAAAACGCACCGCTTCACCGTTCAGCTCGCCGTCTGCCGCCTGCACGGACGGGCAAAGCCCTTCGATACGTTTGGCGTTCGGGGCGAGGGTTTCCAGCCAGAGTTCGCCACGGCTTATTGAGTTACTCATCATTTCACCTCCCGGGCAAAAAGCGCTTTAATCTGTTCGGCATCGGCCTGTTTGCGGGTGTCGAAATTCGTCAGGCGATTCAGGTAATCGTCGTAGTTATCGGTACGGTGCTTCGCGGGTACGCCTTTGGCAATCGCGTCGTTCATCGCCGCTTTCACCGCGTTGACGCCGTCGCCCACCAGCGCATCCACCAGGCCGCTCTCAAAGCGCACTTCGCCGCCGGTCATGCTCCAGATAAACGGACGGTCGCGGGAGTCGTACTCTTCAATCCCCGCTTCCTGCTCGATAACCTGCGGGCCGTTCAGGCCGAGACGCGCTTCGCGGGTCACAATCAGGTAGCTGCACAGCGCCGCCGCGATGGACATCCCGCCGAAGCAGCCCACGGTCCCGGCAACAATGCCGACCACCGGGGTGTAGCGACGCAGGTCAACGATCGCCGCGTGGATGTCGGCAATCGCCGCCAGGCCAAGGTTGGCCTCCTGCAGGCGCACGCCGCCGGTTTCGAGGCACAGCACCGCCTGAGTCGGGATGCCGTTGCGGTTATCTTCTGCCGCCAGCTCCAGCGCCGCCGCCATTTTGGCCCCGGACACTTCGCCCATGCTGCCGCCCTGGAACGCGCCTTCAATCGCGACAACCACCGCAGGCTGGCCGTTGATGGTGCCTTTCGCGACGACCATGCCGTCATCGGCCTGCGGCACAATGCCCTGCGGCCCCAGCCACGGAGAGATAATGCCTTCGAACGGATCCAGCAGCTCGCGGTAGCTGCCGTCGTCCAGCAGCGCCTGCGCGCGCTGGCGCGCTTTTAGTTCGATAAAGCTGCTGTCATCACGCATGATTTACCCCCTCAAAAACCTGTTCAATGCGAATGCGCGCCACGCCCGGCGTCGCGCCGAAGTCGTGGATGGTCAGCGTGCCTGCGGGCAGGCTGCTGACGGTCTGCAGACGGTTAAACAGCGCTTCCCAACGGCCGCGGCTGTTGTCGACGGAGGTGGTGATATCGATGGTTAAGGTCTGGCCCGGTTCGGCGGCGAAAAGCACCTCCATATCCCCGGAGCCGACTACCCCTGCCAGCGCCCTGCCGCGTAACGCGCGGCTGGCTGGCACGGTCAATGTGATTTTTTCCATAACATCCTCTTAATGCTTTGAATTAGGCGTTTCGACGCGGTCGAGAAACAGCGTGGCGGCGAGCAGGTCGGCAGCGCCGCCCGGCGAGGCGTTGAGCGCCAGCATCTGGCGATCTAACTTCGCCAGCGCCAGCTGGCCCGCGGGCGTGGCACATCCTCCGGCGTTCAGCACGGCACGGGCGCCGTCCTGCATGGCGTCCAGCCCCTCCATTCCGGCGCGCGACAGCACGCAGGTGTCGGTGAGCGTGGTCATGATCGCCATCAGCGCGTCGAGACGGGCCTGCGCTTCGCTGCTGCCGTTCAGGCGGCTGAGGCGAAGCTGCGGCAGCGCGCGCTGCATCACGTGAGGAAACGCCTGCTGAGCCTCTTCTCTCGCGCCCGGCACGCGGTAGCGGTGCGTGGCGCGCAGCCCTTTGCTGAACACTTTCGGCGCTGCGTCGTCCGGCAGGGTTGCCAGCCGGGCGGCGGCGTTCGCGACGGCCCGTGCAGACGCGTCCCCGCCCAGCATGGCGACCGCACTCACCAGCAGCCCCAGCGCCCAAATTGCGCCGCGGTGGGTGTTGACCCCCTCGGTGGCGGCCATCATCTGCCGTTCACCTTCGCGGCCAAGGCGGCCCACGGTTTGCCTGAGGGCAATATCCGCCGGACGCTGCCAGCTCTGCTGCGCCAGCGCCTGAAACGTAGGGGTCAGGCTGTGCGCGGAGCGCTCCATCAGCGCGAGCGATAAATCGTGGTGCGCGCCGCTCCCCCGGCTGTCCACCAGACCGGGTTTCGGGCTCAGTCGCGCTTCGTCAATCAGACACTGCGTGGCGGTTCGCGCCAGCCATTCGGCACCGCCTTCAACCTGGATCTGGGGCAGAAGTTTCATTACCAGCTCCGGAATTTCGCAGGTGGGTTGTACAGGCCGCCGGACCACTCAACGAGGTCAGACACGCTGCCCGCCGCCAGCAGCGAGCGGGTGGCGTCGGTGCGGCGAATGCCCATATCTTCCGGGTAGACCACCTTGCCGCTCTGGCGCAGTTCCGCCACGCGTTTGGCGTCAACGCCGAGGCCGATATCGGTGATGCCGGCCACGGCAGCTACCATGGCGCGGCGCTCTTCCATGTCTTTGGCGCGGTAGAGGTAGGCAATCCCCTCTTCCGTCAGCACGTGGGTGACGTCATCGCCGTAGATCATGACCGGTGCCAGCGGCATGCCGGAAGCTTTTGCCACGTCCACCGCATCGAGTTTTTCCACGAAGGTTGGCTTCACGCCCGCCTGGAAGGTTTCGACCATCTGCACGACCAGCTTTTTACCGCGCTGCATCGGATCGGGCTCGGTGATCATGTTCAGCCAGGCCGGTGTGGCGTGGCGACGACCGTGCGGATCGTGGCCCATGTTTGGCGCGCCGCCGAAGCCGGAAAGACGGCCGCGGGTCACGGTTGAGGAGTTGGCGTAGCCGTCCACCTGGAGCGTTGAACCAATGAACATATCCACCGCGTACTGGCCTGCCAGCTGGCAGAAGGCGCGGTTGGAGCGCATGGAGCCGTCGGCACCGGTAAAGAAGACGTCAGGACGGGCGCGGATGTACTCTTCCATCCCCAGCTCGCCGCCGAAGCAGTGCACGCTTTCGACCCAGCCGCTTTCAATCGCCGGGATTAGCGTTGGGTGCGGGTTCAGGGTCCAGTGCTTACAGATTTTGCCCTTCAGGCCGAGCTGTTCACCGTAGGTCGGCAGCAGCAGCTCAATCGCCGCGGTGTTAAAGCCAATCCCGTGGTTCAGGGACTGCACCTGGTGCTCCGCGTAGATGCCCTTAATCGCCATCATCGCCATCAGGATATGTTCCTGCTTGATCAGGCGCGGGTCGCGGGTAAACAGCGGTTCGATGAAGAACGGCTTGTCGGCCACCACCACGTAGTCAATCCACGAGCCCGGAATGTCGACGCGCGGCAGGTCGCACTCGTCGTCCACCAGCTCGTTCACCTGTGCGATGACGATCCCGTCGTGGAACGCGGCGGCTTCCACCAGCGCTGGCGTATCTTCGGTGCTCGCGCCGGTGTAGAGGTTACCTTTGCGGTCGGCCTTAAAGCCGGCAATCAGCGCCACGTTCGGCGAGAGGTCGACGTACAGGCGGGAGTAAAGTTCGATGTAGGTGTGGATCGCGCCGATTTCGAGCTGGCCATCTTCCAGAAGCTGCGAGATACGCAGGCTCTGCGTGCCGGAGAAGGAGAAGTCCAGCTTGCGGGCGATGCCCTTCTCGAAGATATCCAGATGCTCGCTGCGGCCCACGCTTGGCATGATCATATGCAGGTCGTGGACGATTTGCGGGTTCACTTCAGCAAGCGAGCGGGAAAGGAAATCCGCCTGCTTCTGGTTGTTGCCTTCCAGCACAACCTTGTCGCCCGGTGCGATCAGTTTTTCCAGCATGGCGACCAGATCGCCCGTTGGCAGTACCTTGCCCTGCACCGGCACGGAGGCCAGACGACGCGCTTTCTCGGTGCGTCGAGTGTTCCACTGCCGGGTAGGTGTTTGCCCAGATAACATTATTAACCTCCTGATTCAGCACATCATTCTGATTTGCTTAACGTTGAGTAAAGTGTGCGCGCTGGTGAGAAAGGCATCAATTAAGCGTAGAGCGGATTCATTAGCCTGAGAGTAATAATCACGGTAAAGATTTGTGATCGGGATCAGTTCATGTTGCGGAAAACCAGGCTAATCGGGGTACAATTCGGAAGGTATCGTAAATAACTGACAACAATTAACATCGCCGTTATGACCCAAATAATCCCGTCCGACTTCGAGATCGCAGGCGAAGAGAGCGCCGAGTTCGTGCCCATGCGCGGCGCGGCAAACCCGCACCTGCAAACCATGCTGCCGCGTCTGATCCGCCGCAGGCTTCAGTTCACGCCGCACTGGCAGCGCCTGGATTTGCCGGACGGCGACTTCGTGGACCTCGCCTGGAGCGAAGATCCCGAGCAGGCCCGCCACAAGCCGCGGCTGGTGGTGTTTCACGGTCTGGAGGGCAGCCTGCACAGTCCGTACGCGCACGGCTTAATCCAGGCGGCGAAGGCGCGCGGCTGGCTCGGCGTGGTGATGCACTTCCGCGGATGCAGCGGCGAGCCGAACCGCCAGAAGCGCATCTACCATTCGGGTGAAACCGAAGACGGCACGTGGTTTTTAACGTGGCTGCGGAACAGCTTCGGCAGCGTGCCGACGGCGGCGGTCGGCTACTCGCTCGGCGGAAACATGCTGGCCTGCCTGCTGGCGAAAGAAAAAGACGCGGTTCCGCTGGATGCCGCCGTCATCGTCTCCGCGCCGTTTATGCTCGAGCAGTGCAGCTACCATATGGAAAAAGGCTTTTCCCGGGTCTACCAGCGCTACCTGCTCAACCTGCTGAAGGCCAACGCCGCGCGCAAGCTCAAGGCCTATCCGGATACGCTGCCCGTCAGCCTGCAGCAGCTCAAGCGGGTAAAACGCCTGCGCGAGTTCGACGATCTGATTACCTCGAAGATCCACGGCTTCGCCGACGCGATTGACTACTACCGCCAGTGCAGCGCGATGCCGCTGCTGAACCAGATCACTAAACCGACGCTGATCGTCCACGCGAAGGACGATCCGTTCATGGATCATCACTCGATTCCGGCTCCCGAGCATTTACCGGCGAACGTGCAGTACCAGCTCACCGAGTACGGCGGGCACGTCGGCTTCGTCGGCGGCACGCTGCGCCGTCCGAAAATGTGGCTGGAGACGCGCATCCCCGACTGGCTCACGACTTATCTGGAAGGTGCTAAATGATTATTCCCTGGCAGGATCTGTCTCCCGAAACGCTCGATAATCTGATTGAAAGCTTTGTATTACGCGAAGGCACCGATTATGGTGAACAGGAGCGTTCGCTTGAACAAAAGGTCGACGATGTGAAGCGCCAGCTGAAAAGCGGCGACGTGGTGCTGGTGTGGTCAGAACTGCATGAAACGGTCAATATCATGCCCCGCAACGCGTTTCACGGCTGATCTTTACACCTTTCCAGTCAGGGAGTTGCTATGTCTGCCAGACATCCGGTTATTGCCGTAACGGGTTCGAGTGGTGCGGGCACCACCACCACCAGCCTCGCCTTTCGCAAGATCTTCGCCCAGCTAAACCTGCGGGCGGCAGAGGTTGAGGGCGACAGCTTTCACCGCTACACGCGCCCCGAAATGGACATGGCGATCCGCAAGGCGCGCGACATGGGCAAGCACATCAGCTATTTCGGCCCGGACGCGAACGACTTCGGCCTGCTGGAGCAGACCTTTATCGAATACGGCCAGACCGGCAGAGGGCAGTCGCGCAAGTACCTGCACACCTATGACGAAGCCGTGCCCTGGAACCAGGTTCCGGGCACCTTCACCCCCTGGCAGCCGCTGCCGGAGCCAACCGACGTGCTGTTTTACGAAGGGCTGCACGGCGGCGTGGTCACCCCGCAGCACGACGTGGCGCGCCACGTTGACCTGCTGGTCGGCGTGGTGCCTATCGTCAACCTGGAGTGGATCCAGAAGCTCACCCGCGACATCAGCGAGCGCGGGCATTCGCGCGAGGCGGTGATGGACTCCGTGGTGCGCTCCATGGAAGATTACATTAACTACCTGACGCCGCAGTTCTCGCGCACCCACATCAACTTCCAGCGCGTGCCGACGGTGGACACCTCCAACCCGTTCGCGGCGAAAAGCATCCCCTCGCTGGACGAAAGCTTTGTGGTGATTCATTTCCGCAATCTGGAAGGGATTGATTATCCGTGGCTGCTGGCGATGCTGCAGGGCTCTTTCATTTCCCACATGAATACGTTGGTGGTGCCGGGCGGGAAAATGGGGCTGGCGATGGAGTTAATCATGACGCCGCTGGTACAGCGGCTGATGGAAGGGAAGCAGATCGCGTAGTTGTTGCCCGGTGGCGCTGCGCTTACCGAGCCTACGGTCGTGCTTTTGTAGGGCGGGTCAGCGAAGCGCCACCCGCCAAAAAATCACGCCGCGATCACTTCATACGAATGGGTAATATTCACCGCTTTCTCCAGCATGAGCGCCACTGAACAGTATTTCTCCGCAGAAAGGTCTACTGCCCGCGATACCGCCGCATCTTTTAGCTCTTTACCGGTGACGATAAAGTGCAGGTTGATGTGCGTGAACAGCCGCGGCGCCTCTTCACGACGCTCCGACGTCAGCTTAACCTCGCAGTTGGTCACGTCCTGACGGCCTTTCTGCAGGATAGACACCACGTCAATCGCGCTGCATCCGCCTGCCGCCATCAGCACCATCTCCATCGGGCTTGGCGCTTTATCGCCGGAGTTGCCGTCCATCAAAATCTGGTGGCCGGAAGCGGACTCGCCCAGGAAGGTTAACCCTTCAACCCATTTCACACGCGCTTGCATAATGATTAACTCCAACGTTGCATTTTTGGTGACAGATTACGCGTGCGTTACATTTCTCGCAACGGAAGGCGACCTGCATCATGCTGAAGCGAGACACCAGGAGACACGCGGCAAAAGCTATGCTAAAACACTCGGGATGCTACAGTAATACATTGACGTTACACATGTATGCAGAGGACATCAAACTTTACTGGCTGCGACACATTAGACGGCCGACTTCCCAGGTATGGGTAAGAATTCGATTGCAAACCCAGAGTCAGGATGCAACGTATGGCTCTGGAGACAGCTTATAACAGAGGATAACAGCGCATGGTGCTTGGCAAACCGCAAACAGACCCAACTCTCGAATGGTTCTTGTCTCATTGCCACATTCATAAGTACCCATCGAAGAGCACGCTGATTCACCAGGGTGAAAAAGCGGAAACGTTGTATTACATCGTTAAAGGCTCGGTGGCAGTGCTGATCAAAGATGAAGAAGGGAAAGAGATGATCCTTTCTTATCTGAACCAGGGCGATTTCATCGGTGAACTGGGCCTGTTTGAAGAAGGCCAGGAACGTAGCGCCTGGGTTCGTGCAAAGACAGCATGTGAAGTGGCTGAAATTTCTTACAAGAAGTTCCGTCAGCTGATCCAGGTTAACCCGGACATCCTGATGCGTCTTTCTTCCCAGATGGCGCGCCGTCTGCAGGTTACGTCGGAGAAAGTGGGTAACCTCGCCTTCCTGGACGTTACCGGCCGTATCGCGCAGACCCTGCTGAACCTGGCGAAACAGCCGGACGCGATGACCCACCCTGACGGCATGCAAATTAAAATTACCCGTCAGGAGATTGGTCAGATCGTCGGTTGCTCCCGCGAAACGGTGGGCCGCATCCTGAAAATGCTGGAAGATCAGAACCTGATCTCTGCGCACGGTAAAACCATTGTGGTTTACGGAACCCGTTAATTCCGGTCAAACGGCGTGCCACCGCAGGGTGTCACGCCGTTTTTGTCTCTATTCCCCATGTGGCGCAGGCTGATCTATCACCCGGAAGTTAACTACGCACTGCGACAAACGCTGGTGTTGTGCCTGCCCGTGGCCGTTGGCCTCATTCTTGGACATCTCCAGCAGGGGCTGCTGTTTTCCCTGGTGCCCGCCTGCTGCAACATTGCCGGGCTGGACACGCCGCACAAGCGCTTTTTCAAACGACTTATAATTGGCGGCTGCCTGTTTGCTGGCTGTAGCCTCGCCGTTCAGCTGCTGCTGGCGCGCGATATTCCGCTGCCGCTGATTTTAACCGTGCTGGCGATGACGCTCGGCGTCACCGCGGAAATCAGTTCCCTGCACGCGCGCCTGCTGCCCGCCTCGCTGATCGCCGCCATCTTCACCCTGAGCCTTGCGGGCAATATGCCGGTGTGGGAGCCGCTGCTGATCTACGCCCTCGGCACGCTGTGGTACGGCGTGTTCAACTGGTTTTGGTTCTGGCTGTGGCGGGAACAGCCGCTGCGCGAATCCCTGAGCCTGCTCTACGTGCAGCTGGCCGACTACTGCGAAGCCAAATACACCCTGCTCACGCAGCATACCGACCCGGAAAAATCCCTGCCGCCGCTGCTGACCCGCCAGCAGAAGGTGGTGGATCTCATCAGCCAGTGCTACCAGCAGCTGCACATGCTCGCCGCCAATAAAAACCACGAGTACAAGCGGCTGCTGCGCATCTTCCAGGTGGGGCTGGACCTGCAGGAGCACATCTCCGTCAGCCTGCACCATCCGCAGGAGGTGCAGAAGCTGGTCGAGCGCAGCCACGCGGAAGCGGTGATCCGCTGGAACGCGCAGACGGTTTCGGCGCGCCTGCGCGTGCTGGCCGACGACATTTTGTATCACCGCTTTCCCACGCGCTTCAGCATGGAAAAACAGCTCGGCGCGCTGGAGAAAATTGCCCGCCAGCACCCCGATAACCCGGTTGGCCAGTTCGCGGCATGGCACTTCAGCCGCATCGCCCGCGTTCTGCGCACGCATCGCCCGCTCTATCCGCGCGACCTGATGGCCGACAAGCAGAAGCGCCTGCCGCTGCTGCCTGCCCTGAAAAGCTATCTGTCGCTCAAGTCCGCCGCCCTGCGCAACGCCGCGCGCATCAGCGTGATGCTGAGCATCGCCAGCCTGATGGGCATGGCGCTGCACCTGCCGAAGCCGTACTGGATCCTCATGACCGTGCTGTTTGTTACCCAAAACGGCTACGGAGCGACGCGCGTGCGCATTCTGCACCGGGCGGGCGGCACGATGGCGGGGCTAATTATTGCGGGCGTGACGCTGCACTTCCACGTGCCGGAAGGGTATACGCTGGCGGGAATGCTGGTGGTGACGCTGGTGAGCTACCTGATTATCCGTAAAAACTACGGCTGGGCGATGGTCGGCTTTACGGTGACCGCGGTATATACCCTGCAATTGCTCACGCTCAACGGCGAACAGTTTATCGTCGCCAGGCTGGTTGATACGCTGATTGGCTGCCTGATCGCCTTCGGCGGCATGGTCTGGCTGTGGCCGCAGTGGCAGAGCGGGCTGCTGCGCCAGAACGCCCACGACGCGCTCGAAGCCGACCAGGAGGCCATCCGCTTAATCCTGAGCAACGATCCGCAGCCTTCGCCGCTGGCGTATCAGCGCATGCGGGTCAACCAGGCGCACAACGCCCTGTTTAACTCCCTTAACCAGGCGATGCTGGAGCCGGGCTTTAATTCGCATTATCTGGCGGATATGAAGCTGTGGGTGACGCACAGCCAGTTTATCGTTGAGCATATCAACGCCATGACCACGCTGGCGCGCGAGCACACGATGCTGACGCCGGATCTGGCGCAGCGCTATTTGCAGTCGTGTGAAATCGCCCTGCAGCGCTGTCAGCAGCGGCTGGAGTATGACGCGCCGGGCGAGTCGGGGGATTCGAACATTCTGGAAGCGCCGGAGACGCTCACCCACGGGCCGATGAGCACCCTCGAGCAGCATTTACAGCGCGTGCTCGGGCATTTAAACACCATGCACACCATTTCGTCGGTGGCATGGCGCCAGCGCCCGCATCACGGGATTTGGTTAACGCGCATTCTGAAACGCACGCCGTATTGAGCGTGTCGCGTGAGATTATCCCCGAACGATTTTCCCGACCGCTGCGGCAAACCGAACTAACCCGTCTTCAATATCCTTCTCTTCCACCACCAGCGACGGCGCGAAGCGCATCACGTCCGGCCCGGCGTTGAGCACCATCACCCCTTCCTGGGCGGCGGCGTGCAGGAAGTCGCGCGCGCGGCCCTTGTACTGCGGCTTCAGCTCGGCGCCGATCAGCAGCCCCATCCCGCGGATCTCGCTGAACACGTCGTACTGCGCGTCAATCTGCTGAAGGTGCTTCACAAACTGCTCGCGCTTCGCGCTTACGCCGCTCAGCACCTCCGGCGTGTTGATGATATCGAACGCCGCGCCCGCCACGGCGCAGGCCAGCGGATTACCGCCGTAGGTGGAGCCGTGGGAACCGACGTGAAACGCGGAGGCAATCTCCTGAGTGGTGAGCACCGCGCTCACCGGGAACCCGCCGCCGAGCGCCTTGGCGCTGGTCAGAATGTCCGGCGTCACGCCGTAGTGCATATAGGCGAAGAGATCGCCGGTACGCCCCATGCCGCACTGCACCTCGTCAAACACCAGCAGCGCCTTGTGCTCGTCGCACAGCGCGCGCAGCCCTTTGAGGAACTCCGGCGTGGCTGCCGTCACGCCGCCTTCGCCCTGAATCGGCTCGATCACGACCGCGCAGGTGTGATCGTCCATCACCGCCTTCACCGCGTGCAGATCGTTAAACGGCACGTGGATGATGTCGGCCGGTTTCGGGCCAAAGCCGTCGGAATATTTCGGCTGGCCGCCAACGGACACGGTGAACAGCGAGCGGCCGTGGAAGGCGTTATGGAAGGCGATAATCTTGGTTTTGTAGGGGCTGTGGCGGGTAGAGGCGTAGTAACGCGCCAGCTTGAAGGCGGTTTCGTTGGCCTCGGTGCCGGAGTTCATAAACAGCACGCGCTCGGCGAAGGTGGCCTCGATGATCTTGCGCCCCAGGCGCAGCGCAGGTTCGTTGGTAAAGACGTTGCTGGTGTGCCACAGGGTTTCGCCCTGGGTTTTCAGCGCCTCCACCAGCGCAGGATGGCAATGGCCCAGCGCCGTCACCGCAATGCCGCCCGCGAAATCCACATACTCTTTGCCCTGCTGATCCCACACGCGGCTGCCTTTTCCCTTCACCGGGATAAACTCGGCCGGTGCATAAACCGGCAGGATCACTTCGTCGAATGTTGCGCGGGTAATTGCGGATTGTTCAGTTGCCATGTCATGCCCATCCATTTTATGTCACAGAGATTGTGAAAATATAATCAAAAATATGCATAAAAAATCACAACAAGGCAATAGATATTCAGCGATTGAGGAAATTCGCCAGCAGCTGGTGCCCCTGCTCGCTGAGAATGCTTTCCGGGTGGAATTGAACGCCTTCGAGATCCCATTCCCGATGGCGAATGCCCATGATCTCCTGAGTTTCGCTCCAGGCGGTCACCTCGAAGCAGGCGGGCAGCGTCGGCGGGTCAATGACCAGAGAATGGTAGCGCGTCACGGTCAGCGGGTTATTTAACCCCGCAAAGACGCCCGCGCCCGTATGGGTAATTGGTGAGGTTTTACCGTGCATCACTTTCGCGGCGCGGACGATGGTGGCACCGAAAACCTGCGCAATGGCCTGGTGGCCCAGGCAAACGCCCAGAATCGGCAGCCTGCCCGCGTAGTGGCGAATAGCGTCCAGCGAAACGCCCGACTCTGACGGCGTACACGGCCCCGGCGAAATGACGATTTTCTGCGGGGCCAGCACGTCGATATCGGCGAGCGCGATCTCGTCATTGCGGCGCACCGCCACCTCGGCGCCGAGTTCGCAAAAATACTGGTAAAGGTTCCAGGTGAAGGAATCGTAGTTATCAATCAGCAGGATCATGGCGGCTCCAGAAAAAAAGGCCGCCCTATTCTACTCAGTTTCCCGCGCGTCGCTCACTACTTTGGCAAAGATGGCGTTCAGATCGGTCAGGTCTCCCGTGGCGCCGCTGCGGTTCGCCGCGACCCACCGTTCGGGATCGATACCCCGCCAGTCCAGCGCGTAGCCCGCGTGGATCGCCAGCTGCTCAAAGAAGACGCGCTGGGCGATGCCGTTGCCGCTGATGAACGGGTGAAGCATGTTGATTTCGCAGTAGTAGTGGCTAATTTTCTCAACAAACGCGTCTTTATCCAGGCCAACCAGATACTTGTCGGCTTCCAGATCGGCCATCAGCTCGTTTCCCATCTTCTCGATGTATTCGAAATGGCAGAAGGGAATGTCGCCCTTGATGATGTCGTCGGTGCGGAACTCGCCAGCCCGCTTCGTCTCTTTGCGGTACAGATGGCGGTGGATGAGGCACAGTTGGGGCAGGCCGGGCGCGGCGGGCCCAAGCTCAAGCGTCTCAATCTCGGGTTCTGAAGGACCATTGCCTTTTTCAAGGAGACAACTGGCCTGAAAATTAACGCTGCGCTGCTGGTCCCAGAGACGGGATTTTTGCCTGTCGGTGAGTTTTTTCACTAATGCCTCCCTGAAGATTTCCGTTTGCCACAATTATAAGCAGCAAAACGCGCTTTCGCAGGGAGGGGGATGACGCGGGCAGGACGTTGCCCGCGTTAAGGGAGATTACGGCAGGACTTTTGCAGAAAGGATAACCACCGGTTTGGACGGCACGTTCTGGTACGGACCGACGTCGTGCGTCTGAACCTGGGAGATTTTGTCCGCCACGTCCATGCCCTTCACGATTTTACCGAACACGGCGTAGCCGAAGTCGCGCTGGCCGTGGTCGAGGAAGGCGTTATCCGCCACGTTGAGGAAGAACTGGCTGGTCGCGCTGTCTTTATCCGCGGTGCGCGCCATAGAGATGGTGCCGCGCTTGTTCAGCAGGCCGTTATCCGCTTCGTTTTTGATCGGCGGGTTAGGCTGCTTTTGCTGCATTTGTTCATTAAAACCGCCGCCCTGCACCATAAAGCCTGGGATCACGCGGTGAAACGTGGTGCCGTTATAGAAACCGCTGTTCACGTAATCGAGGAAGTTTTTCACTGATACAGGAGCTTTCTGGCTATTCAGTTCCAGCTCAATGTTCCCGGCGGAGGTCGTCAGCAGGACGTGAGGGTCTCCTTTTGCTGCCAGCGCAGCAGGGGAAACGGCAGAAAGAGCAAGCACAGCTGCAACAGCCGCCAGCGTTGATTTGAGCATGAGAATTCCTTAACAAAGCGCAGTGTATAAAGCGAATGGCTTGATTCTAAAGAGCAGTATGGACCGAGGCCAGACTTTTACCTAATTTTACGAAATTGAAACAGTTGTAACGACGCAAACGTTTGGTTTTCGCGCCAGTTTGCGTGATCAGGATCACATAAAAAACTGCAATCGATCGTAAATTTCTCTGAAAAGGTGGGAATGGATCACTTTCAAGACTAGAATTTGCCCGCTCTCAGCGCCCTCCGGCGCTTTTCTTTTTTCAACAGGCCAGACATGACTAACAGCAATCGCATCAAGCTCACATGGATCAGCTTCTTCTCCTACGCCCTGACCGGCGCGTTGGTGATCGTCACCGGGATGGTGATGGGAAATATCGCAGACTACTTCCAGCTGCCCGTTTCCAGCATGAGTAACACCTTCACCTTCCTCAACGCGGGGATCCTGATCTCCATTTTCCTGAACGCCTGGCTGATGGAAATCGTGCCGCTGAAAACCCAGCTGCGCTTCGGCTTTGTGCTGATGGTCGCCGCCGTGGCGGGCCTGATGCTGAGCCACAGCATCGCCCTGTTCTCCGCCGCCATGTTCGTGCTTGGCCTGGTGAGCGGGATCACCATGTCGATCGGGACGTTCCTCATTACCCACATGTATGAGGGCCGCCAGCGCGGCGCGCGCCTGCTGTTTACCGACTCCTTCTTCAGCATGGCCGGGATGATTTTCCCGATGGTCGCCGCCGTTCTGCTGGCGCGCAGCATCGAGTGGTACTGGGTGTATGCCTGCATCGGCCTGGTCTACGTGGCGATCTTTATCCTGACCTTCGGCTGCGAGTTCCCGGTGCTGGGTAAAAAGGCGCAGACCGCGGCGGAACCCGTAGCGAAAGAAAAATGGGGCATCGGCGTGCTGTTCCTCTCCATCGCCGCCCTGTGCTACATCCTCGGCCAGCTGGGCTTTATCTCCTGGGTGCCGGAATACGCGAAAGGGCTGGGCATGAGCCTGAACGACGCGGGCAAGCTGGTGAGCGACTTCTGGATGTCTTACATGTTCGGCATGTGGGCGTTTAGCTTCATCCTGCGCTTCTTCGACCTGCAGCGCATTCTGACCGTGCTGGCAGGCCTGGCGACCGTGCTGATGTACCTGTTCATCAACGGTTCCCCGGAGCATATGCCGTGGTTCATCCTGACCCTGGGCTTCTTCTCCAGCGCGATTTACACCTCGATCATCACCCTGGGCTCGCTGCAGACCAAAGTGGCCTCGCCGAAGCTGGTGAACTTCGTGCTGACCTGCGGCACCATCGGTACGATGCTGACCTTCGTGGTGACCGGCCCGATCGTGGCCCACAGCGGCCCGCTGGCGGCGCTGCACACCGCTAACGGCCTGTACGCCGTGGTGTTTGTGATGTGCTTCGTGCTGGGCTTCGTGACCCGACACCGCCAGCACAATACGCCAGCGGCGTAACGCCTATCCCTACGCCCCTTTGCGCTCTGCGAAGGGGCTGTTTTTGGTTAAGAACAGCTCTTCTCCCCCGCTGTCCATCTGGATCCACGTCTGCGCAAGCTGCGTCGTGGCAATCACCCTGCCCTGACGAATCGACCAGCGCACCGGCACCTGGCAGCGCACCGCCTCAAAGCCGCTCTCAGCGGGCAGGATAATCAGGTTCGCCGGGTTCCCCGTCTCAATGCCGTAATCGCGCAGGCCAAAGGTTCGCGCGCTGTTGTGGGTAATGAGGTTCAGGCCGCTGTCGATTTGGGAATATCCCATCATCTGGCAAACATGCAGCCCCATGTGCAGCACCTGCAGCATGTTGCCCGTACCGAGCGGATACCATGGGTCGAAGACGTCGTCGTGGCCAAAGCAGACGTTGATTCCCGCTTCCAGCAGCTCCTTCACGCGGGTGATCCCGCGGCGCTTCGGATAGTCGTCAAAACGCCCCTGCAGGTGAATGTTCACCAGCGGATTGGCCACAAAGTTGATGCCCGACATCTTCAGCAGGCGGAACAGCCGCGAGGTATACGCGCCGTTGTAGGAGTGCATGGCGGTGGTGTGGCTAGCCGTCACGCGATCGCCGATCCCTGCCTCGTAGGCCAGCGTCGCCACCGTCTCCACAAAGCGGGACTGCTCGTCGTCGATTTCATCGCAGTGGATATCCAGCGGGCGATCGTATTTCTTCGCCAGTTCGAAGGCGATGTGCAGCGACTGCACGCCGTACTCGCGGGTAAATTCAAAGTGCGGAATGGCGCCCACCACGTCTGCGCCAAGGCGTAGCGCCTCTTCCAGCAGGGCGGCGCCGTTCGGGTAAGAGAGAATGCCCTCCTGCGGGAACGCGACGATTTGCAGCGTGACCCACGGGGCGACCTCCTGCTTCACCTCCAGCATCGCCTTCAGGGCGGTGAGCGACGGGTCGGAAACGTCGACGTGGGTGCGCACAAACTGAATGCCGTTAGCGATTTGCCACTTCAGCGTTTTCCACGCGCGCGCCTTAACGTCCTCGTGGCTGAGCAGCGCCTTGCGCTCCGCCCAGCGCTCAATGCCTTCGAACAGCGTGCCGGACTGGTTCCAGCTCGGCTCGCCCGCCGTCTGGGTGGTATCCAGGTGAATATGCGGCTCGATAAACGGAGGTATGGCCAGGCCGCCGCGCCCGTTTAACACCTCATAACTTTCGTCGTGGGTCGCATCCATCGGCGTAATGTCGCCGAAAAGACCGTTCTCAATGGCGATTTGCCACAGCCCTTCACGACCCGGTAAACGAACATTCTGAACAAGCCAAAGCGGTGACGTTGACATACCTCTCCCCCGAAAAACGCGGCTGAAATTTAGGAGTACAACACTTTACGGAATTGTACCCATTTTTGTACATAAAACCGACGACCGTGAAAAGCCTGCGATTTCCATAACTTATAAAAAACCTGACAAATCAGGCATCTACCACCTAGGGGGTAGGTTAAGGCGTATTTGATTTGCATCAATAAGCGCCCCTGCTGAATCGTTAAGGTAGGCGGTAATAGAAAAGAAATCGAGGCAAAAATGAGCAAAGTCAGACTCGCTATCATCGGTAACGGCATGGTCGGTCACCGCTTTATTGAGGATCTTCTCGATAAAGCCGACGCCGCCCAGTTCGATATTACCGTGTTCTGTGAAGAACCCCGCAAGGCGTACGACCGCGTGCACCTCTCTTCCTACTTCTCCCATCATACCGCCGAAGAGCTCTCTTTGGTGCGCGAAGGTTTTTACGAGAAGCACGGCGTGAAGGTGCTGGTGGGCGAGCGCGCGATCACCATTAACCGTCAGGAAAAGGTGATCCACTCCAGCGCCGGACGCACGGTTTTTTACGACAAGCTGATCATGGCGACGGGCTCCTACCCGTGGATCCCGCCGATCAAAGGGTCTGAAACGCAGGATTGCTTCGTTTACCGCACCATTGAAGATCTGAACGCCATTGAATCCTGCGCCCGCCGCAGCAAGCGCGGCGCGGTGGTCGGCGGCGGCCTGCTCGGTCTGGAAGCCGCTGGCGCGCTGAAAAACCTCGGCGTTGAAACTCACGTCATCGAATTTGCCCCGATGCTGATGGCCGAGCAGCTTGACCACATGGGCGGCGACCAGCTGCGCCGCAAGATTGAAAGCATGGGCGTGAAGGTTCACACCAGCAAGAACACCAAAGAGATCGTGCAGGAAGGCACCGAGGCGCGTAAAACCATGCGCTTTGCCGACGGCAGCGATCTGGACGTGGACTTCATCGTCTTCTCCACCGGCATTCGCCCGCGCGACAAGCTGGCGACCCAGTGCGGCCTGGCCGTCGCCCAGCGCGGCGGCATCATGATCAACGATTCCTGCCAGACCTCAGACCCGGACATCTACGCTATCGGCGAATGCGCCAGCTGGAACAACCGCGTTTATGGCCTGGTCGCGCCGGGCTACAAAATGGCGCAGGTCGCCGTTGACCATATCCTCGGCAGCGAAAACGCCTTCGAAGGCGCGGACATGAGCGCCAAGCTGAAGCTGCTGGGCGTAGACGTTGGCGGCATCGGCGATGCGCACGGCCGCACGCCGGGCGCGCGCAGCTACGTCTACCTCGACGAAAGCAAAGAAGTCTATAAGCGCCTGATTGTCAGCCAGGACAACAAGACCCTGCTCGGTGCGGTGCTGGTGGGAGATACCAGCGACTACGGCAACCTGCTGCAGCTGGTGCTGAACGCCATCGAGCTGCCGGAAAACCCGGACGCGCTGATCCTTCCGGCTCACGCCTCCAGCGGCAAGCCGTCCATCGGCGTTGATAAGCTGCCGGACAGCGCGCAGATTTGTTCCTGCTTCGACGTCACCAAAGGCATGCTGGTTGCGGCCATCAACAAGGGCTGCCACACCGTGGCGGCGCTGAAGGCCGAAACCAAAGCCGGTACCGGCTGCGGCGGCTGTATTCCGCTGGTCACTCAGGTGCTCAACGCCGAGCTGGCGAAGCAGGGCATCGAGGTGAACAACAACCTGTGCGAGCACTTTGCCTATTCTCGCCAGGAGCTGTACCACCTGATCCGCGTGGAAGGCATTAAGTCCTTCGACGAACTGCTGGAAAAACACGGCCAGGGCTACGGCTGCGAAGTGTGTAAACCGACCGTCGGCTCCCTGCTGGCCTCCTGCTGGAACGAATACGTTCTGAAGCCGGAACATACCCCGCTGCAGGACACCAACGATAACTTCCTGGCCAACATCCAGAAAGACGGCACTTACTCCGTGATCCCACGCTCCGCCGGTGGGGAAATCACCCCGGAAGGGCTAGTGGCAGTGGGCCGCATCGCCCGCGAATTTAACCTGTACACCAAAATCACCGGCTCTCAGCGCATCGGCCTGTTTGGCGCGCAGAAAGACGACCTGCCGGAAATCTGGCGTCAGCTGATTGAAGCGGGCTTTGAAACCGGCCACGCGTACGCCAAAGCGCTGCGCATGGCGAAAACCTGCGTGGGCAGCACCTGGTGCCGCTACGGCGTGGGCGACAGCGTGGGCTTCGGCGTTGAGCTGGAAAACCGCTACAAAGGCATCCGCACCCCGCACAAAATGAAGTTCGGCGTTTCCGGCTGTACCCGTGAATGTGCTGAGGCGCAGGGTAAAGACGTGGGCATCATCGCCACCGAGAAGGGCTGGAACCTGTACGTCTGCGGTAACGGCGGGATGAAACCCCGCCACGCGGACCTGCTGGCAGCGGATATCGACCGCGAGACGCTGATCGCCTACCTCGACCGCTTCATGATGTTCTACATCCGCACCGCCGACAAGCTGACCCGCACCGCGCCGTGGTTAGATAACCTCGAAGGCGGCATCGATTATCTGAAATCGGTCATTATCGACGATAAGCTTGGCCTGAACGCGCATCTGGAAGAAGAGATGTCTCGCCTGCGCGAAGCGGTGATTTGCGAGTGGACGGAAACGGTCAACACGCCGTCCTCCCAGGTTCGCTTCAAGCACTTTATCAACAGCATCCAGCGCGATCCGAACGTGCAGGTCGTTCCTGAGCGTGAACAGCACCGTCCGGCAACGCCTTATGAACGCATTCCGGTGACCCTGGTGGAGGAAAACGCATGAGCCAGTGGCTAGATATCTGCAGCATTAACGACATTCTGCCCGCAACCGGCGTGTGCGCGCTGCTGGGCCAGGAACAGGTGGCCATCTTCCGCCCGCGCCGCGACGAGCAGGTTTTTGCCATCAGCAACATCGACCCGTTCTTCGACGCCAGCGTGCTGTCACGCGGGATTATCGCTGAACATCAGGGTGACCTGTGGGTCGCCAGCCCGTTGAAAAAGCAGCGTTTCCGCTTAACCGACGGGCACTGTATGGAAGATGAAAGCCATTCCGTGAAGCACTACGACGTGCGCGTCAAAGACGGTATGGTTCAGCTGAAAGGCTAAATAGACGGGGGCGCAATGCCCCCGTATTGCTGTTGGCACGATGCTGCTATGCTACACCCCAAAGCGAAGCACCCGACTTCGCGCTTCATCGCAACGACGCTGGCGAAAGCCCATTCTTGAGAGGTAATGTCGTGGATCACCTGCCCATATTCTGTCAATTACGCAACCGCGACTGCCTGCTCGTCGGCGGTGGCGATGTCGCTGAACGCAAAGCGCGCCTGCTGTTAGAGGCCGGTGCGCGCCTCACGGTTAACGCCCTCGCCTTTGCACCGCAGTTCGACGTGTGGGCGCAGGAGGGAATGCTGACGCTGGTTCAGGGGGAGTTTGATGAATCCCTGCTGGAGACCTGCTGGCTGACCATTGCCGCAACCGACGATGACGCCGTTAACCAGCGCGTCAGCGAGGCCTGCGAAGCGCGCCGCATCTTCTGCAACGTGGTGGATGCGCCGAAAGAGGCGAGCTTCATCATGCCGTCGATTATCGACCGTTCTCCGCTGATGGTGGCCGTCTCGTCCGGCGGAACGTCACCGGTGCTGGCCCGCCTGCTGCGCGAAAAGCTGGAGTCGATACTGCCTCAGCATCTTGGCCAGGTGGCGCGCTACGCGGGCCAGCTGCGCTCCCGGGTGAAGAAAACCTTCGCAACCGTGGGCGAGCGCCGTCGCTTCTGGGAGAAGTTCTTCGTCAACGATCGCCTGGCGCAGTCGCTGGCCAATCAGGACGCGAAAGCCGTAGAAGAGACGACCGAGCGGTTACTCTCCGAGCCGCTGGACCATCGCGGTGAGGTGGTGCTGGTCGGCGCCGGGCCGGGCGATGCCGGGCTTCTGACGCTCAAAGGGCTACAGCAGATCCAGCAGGCGGACATCGTGGTTTATGACCGCCTGGTGTCCGACGACATCATGAATCTGGTCCGCCGCGACGCCGACCGCGTGTTTGTCGGCAAACGCGCGGGCTATCACTGCGTGCCGCAGGAAGAGATTAATCAGATCCTGCTGCGCGAAGCGCAGAAGGGCAAGCGCGTGGTGCGCCTGAAGGGCGGCGATCCGTTTATCTTTGGCCGCGGCGGCGAAGAGCTGGAAACGCTGTGCAATGCGGGCATTCCGTTCTCCGTGGTGCCGGGCATTACGGCGGCATCGGGCTGCTCGGCCTACTCCGGCATTCCGTTAACCCATCGCGATTACGCGCAAAGCGTGCGCCTGGTGACGGGCCACCTGAAAACCGGCAGCGAGCTGGACTGGCATAATCTGGCGGCCGAAAAGCAGACGCTGGTGTTCTATATGGGGCTGAACCAGGCCACAACGATCCAGGCGAAGCTGCTGGAGCACGGTATGGAAGCGGATATGCCGGTCGCGCTGGTGGAAAATGGCACGGCCATTAAGCAGCGCGTGGTGGATGGCGTACTGACTCAGCTAGGCGACCTGGCGCAGCAGGTGGAAAGCCCGGCGCTGATTATCGTGGGCCGCGTGGTGGAACTGCGCGAGAAGCTGAACTGGTTTTCACATCACTGACGCATACTCTCCCCTCTTCGAGTAGTCCTTAACCGGACTACTCCCCTGTTACTGCTGTCGATAACATACCGCCTGCGAAATGGAACCTTTCCATTTTTTCCCCTCGTGTTAAATACATTATCGATTTGAGTACAAGGAATTAGTATGTTCAAACTGGCAAAAGCCGCCGTTCTGGTGGGCGTCTTAACAACCCTGACCGCCTGCACCGGCCACGTTGAAAACACCAAAAATAACTGCAGCTATGACTACCTGCTGCACCCGGCGATCTCCATTTCTAAGATCATCGGTGGCTGCGGCCCGGCGGCTCAGCAGTAAGCGATTTTCAGGCGTAAAAAAACCGGGATTTCCCGGTTTTTTTGTTTGGGCTGTTTTTGTCGGGTGGCGGCTTCGCCTTACCCGACCTACTCGATCCCGTAGGCCGGGTAAGCGTCAGCGCCACCCGGCAAGCAGACTCAAGGTTTGGCCACAAACCCAATCGCTTCGTACACCGCTTTCAGGGTTTCTGACGCGCGTGCGCTCGCTTTTTCCGCGCCGTCTTTCATTACCTTCTGCAGGAAAGCTTCGTCGTTGCGGAAACGGTTGTAGCGCTCCTGCAGCTCGACCAGCATGCCGGAAACGGCTTCCGCCACTTCGCCCTTCAGGTGGCCATACATCTTGCCTTCGAAGTGCTGCTCCAGCTCAGAAATGCTCTGACCGGTCACGCCGGAAAGGATATCCAGCAGGTTGGACACGCCCGCTTTCTCTTTCACATCGTAGCGAACGACAGGCGGCTCTTCAGAGTCTGTCACCGCACGTTTGATCTTCTTCACCACCGACTTCGGATCTTCCAGCAGGCCGATAACGTTGTTGCGGTTATCGTCAGACTTGGACATCTTCTTGGTCGGCTCCAGCAGCGACATCACGCGCGCGCCGGATTTCGGAATGAACGGCTCGGGCACTTTGAACACGTCGCCGTAAATGGCGTTAAAGCGCTGGGCTATATCGCGGCTCAGCTCCAGGTGCTGCTTCTGGTCTTCGCCAACGGGAACCTGATTCGTTTGATACAGCAGAATATCGGCAGCCATCAGCACCGGATAGTCGAACAGACCGGCGTTGATGTTCTCGGCATAGCGGGCCGATTTGTCCTTAAACTGCGTCATGCGGCTCAGCTCGCCGAAGTAGGTGTAGCAGTTCAGCGCCCAGCCCAGCTGCGCGTGCTCCGGCACGTGAGACTGCACGAAAATCGTGCTCTTTTCAGGATCGATACCGCACGCCAGGTAGAGCGCCAGGGTATCCAGCGTCGCTTTACGCAGCTGCTGCGGGTCCTGACGAACCGTGATGGCGTGCTGGTCAACGATGCAGTAGATGCAGTGGTAGTCGTCCTGCATGTTTACCCACTGACGCAACGCACCCATGTAGTTACCAATGGTCAATTCACCCGACGGCTGTGCGCCACTAAAAACGATGGGCTTAGTCATTTTTCAATTCCTGCTGTTCACTTTGCGAGAGCCCGAGCGCGGGCAATAAATCTTTGAAGCGATCGAACACAACGTCCGGCTCACTCAGCGTAATAGCCTCACCGTAGTTGTAGCCATAGGTTAAGCCAACGGAAGGACAGCCTGCCGCTTTAGCAGCCAGAATATCATTGCGGGAATCCCCCACAAAGAGCAGCTCCGCAGGCGTTAAGGATAATTTTCCTGCCACCAGCAGAAGCGGTTCCGGATGCGGCTTTTTGTTCTGCACGTCATCACCGCCAACAATCACGGTGAAATAGTGGGCGATATCCAGCGCGCCCAGCAGCGGCGCGACAAACGGCGTCGGCTTATTGGTCACCAGGCCCAGCGGAATGCCGCTGGCGTGCAGCGCGCTCAGCGTGTCGACCACGTCCGGGAACAGGAAGCTCCCCTCTTCGACCGTCTCTTCGTAGAAACGATCGAATAATTTGCGCAGAACGCGCAGCTGTTCGTCCTGAGGGATATCCGCGTGGTCAACGCTCGGTTTACCCTGCGCTGAACGCTGAGACGCGCGCTCCTGGCGAGCCCAGGTCAGGGCGCGCTCCATCAGTACGTCCGCACCGTTGCCAATCCACGTCACGACGCGTTCTTCACCCGCAACGGGCAGCTCAAGCGCGTACAGCGCCTGGTCTACGGCGCTCGTTAAGCCCGGCGCGCTGTCCACCAGCGTGCCGTCGAGGTCAAAAGCGACGCCGCGTATTTTTTGCAATTTATCCATGACTTACCTTCGCCAGCTCCTGGCGCATTTCATCAATCACTTTTTTGTAATCTGGCTGATCGAAGATGGCCGAGCCTGCAACGAACATATCCGCGCCCGCTGCGGCAATCTCACCGATGTTATTGACCTTCACCCCGCCGTCCACTTCCAGACGAATGTCGTAGCCGGACTCATCGATACGGCGACGCACTTCACGCAGCTTATCCAGCGTGTGCGGAATGAACGACTGACCGCCAAAACCCGGGTTAACGGACATCAGCAGGATCACGTCCAGCTTGTCCATCACGTGGTCCAGGTAGGTCAGCGGCGTGGCCGGGTTAAAGACCAGGCCCGCCTTGCAGCCGTTTTCTTTAATCAGCTGAAGGGTGCGGTCCACGTGTTCGGACGCTTCCGGGTGGAAGGTAATGATGCTGGCCCCCGCGGCGGCAAAGTCCGGCACGATGCGATCGACCGGCTTCACCATCAGGTGCACGTCAATCGGCGCGGTGATGCCGTAGCTGCGCAGCGCCTTGAGCACCATCGGGCCGATGGTCAGATTGGGAACGTAGTGGTTATCCATAACGTCGAAATGGACGACATCCGCGCCAGCCGCGAGGGCGTTGGCGGTGTCCTCACCCAGGCGGGCAAAATCGGCCGACAGAATTGAGGGAGCAATCAAAAACTGTTTCATCCGCATCTCCTTGAAATGTATTTACCGGCGGGCAAAACGGCTCAGGGGCGATAAAGAGCCAGAAGTTCGTCCACCTTTTTACGCGTGCCGCCGTTGCTGCTTATGCTACGCCGCACCTTGACCTGAAAATGCTGCGCGGTTTTGTACCATTCGCGCGTATCAGGCGTGTCGTGATTCGAAATTAACACCGGAATTCTTTTGCTGACCAGCTTTTCCGCCATTTGCGCCAGATGCGCCTGCTCGGTTGGGCTAAAGCTGTTGGTGTGATACGCCGTGAAATTCGCCGTAGCGGACAGCGGGGCATAAGGCGGATCGCAGTACACCACGGATTGTGCATCCGCTTTTTCCATGCACTCCGCATAGGAGAGGCAGTGAAACTCGGCGTTTTGCGCTTTTTCAGCAAAATGGTGCAGCTCGGCCTGAGGGAAGTAAGGACGCTTATAGCGGCCGAACGGCACGTTAAATTCACCGCGCAGGTTGTAACGGCACAGGCCGTTGTAGCCGTGACGGTTGAGGTAGAGGAACAGCAGCGCGCGGCGGAACGGATCCTGGCACTGGTTAAACTCAGTGCGGAACTGGTAGTAAACGTCCGGGCTGTTGTTCTCCGGCGTGAACAGCTTGCGCGCCTCTTCCACGTACTCGTCGGTACGCAGCTTAACGATGTTATAGAGGCTAATGAGATCGCTGTTGATATCCGCCAGGATATAACGAGAAAAATCGGTGTTCAGGAACACCGATCCCGCCCCCACGAAGGGCTCAATAAGGCACTCGCCTTTCGGCAGGTGTTTTTTAATATCATCGAGCAGGGGGTATTTACCCCCTGCCCATTTCAGAAAAGCGCGATTTTTTTTCATGCTGACTAACTGGTTACACCTTCTCCGGCTGTGGAGAAAGCTCCGACAGCATCCTGCGCTTTAAACATTACTTCAGATCGGCCTGGACCTGATGAATCGGCTTCGCCCACGGGTTTTTCGCCTGAACATCGGCTGGCAGCGTTGCAACGGCACGTTTTGCTTCGTCTTTTGACGCATAAACGCCGCTCACCAGCACATACCATGGCTGCCCGTTACGGGTAGTCTGATAAACCACGTAGTTTTTCAGGTTCGATTTCTTCGCCCAACCGTTGAGGTTGTCATAGTTAGACGAACTGCTCAGCTGCAGCGTGTAGTTACCGGCTGGCGCAGACTTCAGGGAACCCACGTTGCCCGTCGTTTTACCCGCAGCAGAGCTGGCTGCCGCGGCGGCAGGCGCTGCCGTAGCTGCAGGGGCAGCCGTGGTTGCCGTGGCTTTTGGCGCTGGCGTTGCCGCAGGCGCTTTTACTGGCTGGCTGGCCGTTTCCGTGCGTTTCGGCTGCGCTGGCGCTTTCGCTTCAGGTGCTTTTGCCACGGTCTGCGGTTTGGTTTCACGCTTCGGCTCAATCACAGCCTGCTTGCGCTCATGGCGCGGCGCTGTTTGTGTTTGAGTCTGGTGCGGCTTGGTTTCTGCTGCGGCAGTTTGCTGCTGCGCATTGCCGCCACGAATTGGCGCAACGGTGGCAGGTTCAGTCGGCAGCGTAGAGCTTACCGCAACGTTGTTCATCTGCTCCTGATTTTGCGGCTGCGTCAGCGCGTTGTTCAGATCGCCCTGAACCTCAACGCGCTGCTGGCCTTCAGGCGCGGCGGGTGCCTGTCCCTGAGTCGGGGTAGAAGACACCGGCGGCAGGGAGACGTCCTGCGGCGTGGTTGTATTACCGGCAGTCTGCTCGGCAGACGTGGTGCCCGGTGCGGGCTGCGCGCCGTTAGCCTGGTCGGCTGCATCAGAACCGGACAGGTCGATATTTTTCTCAGTGGACGCGGTTTGCGGACCTGAGGTTGAGGATGGCGATTTCAGGGCTGAACCAATGCCGATAATCAGCAGAAGTAAAACCAGAACGCCCAGTCCCATCATGACGTACTGTCGGGAGGCCGGCTTTTGGGCTGCGGCTTTTTTACGTTTACGCGGGCGACGCTCTACAGGCTCTTCGTCCATTGGCTCTTCATCGGACTCATAACCTTCTTCTGCACGCTCGTCGCGCGCGTTGCGCGTGCGCGAAGGGCGACGATCGTCTGCATCCAGATCGACATCGTCAAAATTGATCTGCGGCTCGTTATCACGTTCTGAAGATTGACGAGAACGACCAGTACGACGATCGCTGGGATCGGGTTTCAGCTCGTCTTCTGGTTTGAATTCATCCATTTAACACCCCACTCAAAGGCTTATGCCAACGTCTTTGCATTTCGCCTGAAGCTAAACGACCACCCGTAAAAGTGGCCTGACCTTTCTAGTAGTTACGCCTGCTGGCAATCAGCAATAGCGCCAAGAACGACATCGTGCGATACTCCACCGCGCACTTCACTTTTCCCTATTGCAAGCGGGAGCACAAGACGCATCTCGCCTGCCAATACTTTTTTATCGCGCATCATGTGGGGTAAATACGCCTGTGCTGACATCTCACGCGGGCCAGTGACCGGTAATCCCGCACGCTCAAGCAGTGCAATGATGCGCGCCGTCTCTTGCGGTTTAAACTGACCGAGACGCTCAGACGCACGTGCCGCCATCACCATGCCAGCCGCGACGGCTTCTCCGTGAAGCCAGTTGCCATAGCCCATCTCGGCTTCAATGGCGTGACCAAACGTGTGCCCCAGATTGAGTAAAGCACGTAAGCCCGTTTCACGCTCGTCTGCCGCGACAACTTCCGCCTTCAGCTCACAGCAGCGGCGAATGCAGTACGCCATAGCCGAACCGTCAAGGCGCAGCAGGGCATCCATATTCTCTTCCAGCCAGTTGAAGAACTCGCCGTCAAGAATAATGCCGTACTTGATCACTTCAGCCAGCCCGGAGGCCAGCTCGCGTTTTGGCAGGGTTTTCAGGCAGTCGAGATCCACAACAACCGATGCCGGCTGGTAGAACGCGCCGATCATGTTTTTGCCGAGGGGATGGTTCACCGCCGTTTTACCGCCGACAGAAGAGTCGACCTGCGAAAGAAGCGTGGTAGGAATTTGAATAAAGCGCACGCCACGCTGATAGCTGGCGGCGGCAAACCCCGTCAGATCGCCCACAACACCGCCGCCCAGGGCAAGCAGTGTTGTATCGCGACCATGCGGTTTTTGCAGTAGTGCGGTAAAGACGGTATCGAGCACCGCCAGGCTTTTATACTGCTCGCCATCAGGCAGAATCACACTGTCGACGTGCACGCCCGCCTGTTCAAGCAGGTGGCGAACGCGGTCGAGATAAAGCGGAGCCAGGGTTTCGTTGGTTACCAACATCGCCCGTTCACCCGCTTTCAGTGGTAAGAAGGAAGCTGGGTCGTTAAACAAACCAGCCGCGATGGTGATAGGGTAACTACGTTCCCCGAGAGTAACTGTAATCCTCTCCATGACGCGACATCCACCTTAATAATGCTTTTACCCGCAGGCGAGTGTATATAAAGCCAGAATCAGTTGCTTTCCAGCATATGAATAATCTGGTTTGCAACCACTTTAGCGCTCTGGTCGTCAGTACGAATGGTCACATCTGCAATCTCTTCGTACAGAGGATTGCGTTCACCAGCCAGGGCTTCCAGAACTTCACGTGGCGGCGTTTCCACCTGCAGCAGCGGGCGCTTTTTATCGCGCTGCGTGCGTGCCAGCTGTTTTTCGATGGTCGTCTCAAGATAGACCACAACGCCACGGGCGGAGAGACGGTTGCGGGTTTCGCGAGATTTCACAGAGCCGCCGCCAGTCGCAAGCACAATGCCCTGTTTTTCCGTGAGTTCGTTGATCACTTTTTCTTCTCGGTCACGGAAACCTTCTTCGCCTTCTACATCGAAGACCCAGCCCACATCAGCTCCGGTTCGTTTCTCAATCTCTTGATCAGAATCGTAAAATTCCATATTGAGTTGTTGAGCTAACTGACGCCCAATAGTGCTTTTGCCGGCACCCATAGGCCCAACCAGAAAGATATTGCGTTTCTCTGCCATTTTTTCGGTACTACTAAGACTATTCGTTAATGGTAATCCCCGCTTCGCAGACACCTCGCGTAGCAGGACATGAACTGAAACCTCATATGCAATAGAGCGAGAGTCAGACTAAAAATTATCTCAATACTCCGGCTTGTTTGGCAACTGATTAAATCACCGCACCAAACGCATAGCGTATCAAGACGTAAGTCCAACTCGAATCGGTACTCCTTGTATGCTAATTCATGCCCCACGTCAAACATCTGCAACAAACTGACTGCAAAATCATTGCGGGGATCGTGACCCATTAATGAATCCCTACCAGACGCGGCGTAATGAATACCACCAGCTCCCGCCGCTCGTTGTCCTTACCGTCGTGGCGAAACAGCTGCCCGAGCCAGGGAATGGCGCTGAGCCCCGGCACGCTGTCGCGGCCCGTTTTATTTTTTTGCGAAAAAATACCGCCCAGCGCCAGCGTCTCGCCGCTTTTCACTTCCACCTGCGTTTCGATTTCTTGTTTATCAATCGCCAGCGTTTCGCCGTCTGCCTGCTGCAGCACCTGCCCCGGCATGTTTTCGCTGATGTGCAGCTTAAGGCGCACGCGGCCCCCCGGCAGAACAACCGGCGTGACCTCCATCCCCAGCACGGCCTCTTTAAATTCCACAGACGTTGCACCGCTTTCCCCGCTGGATACCTGATAAGGGATCTCGCTGCCCTGTTTAATGCTGGCCGGCTGCATATGCGACGCCAGCAGGCGCGGGCTGGCGATGATATCCACCTGCTGCTTTTGCTCCAACGCAGAGAGCTCCAGATCCAGCAGCCTGCCGTTGATGCGGCCGATGTTAAACCCGACGTGGGTTGTGGCATTCGCTACCGACAGGTCAGCACCGAGTGCGGTTATTTGCCCGATTTTGCCCGCGTCCGCAGCCTCCGCCAGATTCCACTTCACGCCCAGCTCGCGCAGGCTTTTTTCGTTAATGGTCACGATGTGCGCCGCCAGCTCTACCTGCTCGACGGGCAGATCCATCTGCTCGGCCCAGCGCTGAAGCGCGTCCAGCGTCGTCTGGATATCCCGTACCAGCAGGCGGTTGGTGCGTTTGTCGACGGATAAGCTCCCTTTCGGGCTCAACAGCTTTTCCGCGGCTTTTTGAAGCTCTCCGGCGTCCGCGTAGGAAAAGGGAATGCTGTGCGACACCAGCGGAGCCTCAAGCTGCCTTCGCGCCTTCTCCTGCTCCTTTTGCGCCTGCTGCTCGCGCTGCCACGCCGCCGTGTTGACATAAAAAATGCCGCCCTCTTCGCGCATCACTAGCCCTGCGCTGTTGACCACCGTCTGCAGCGCCTGCCGCCAGGGCACGCGCGTAAGATTCAGTGACAGGGAGCCGCCGACGTCGGGAGATACCACCAGGTTGCGGTTCTCCTGGGCAACCAGCGCCTGGAGCACCTGCACGACGGGCACATCATCCACCGCGAGGGTGACCGGCTTTGGCGTCGCGGCCCACAGCGGCTTGCAGAACATGAGCAGCACGATCGCTATCCTTAACTTCATCCTTTTTTATTCCTTCTCGTTGCCAGATCCACGCTTTGGGATCGCACGTTTCGCCAACCTCAACGACCAGCGCCTTTTCGTCCAGAGAGACAACCCGCCAGCCCGGCGGCAGCCGATCGCCTGGCTTTACGCGGTACCACCGCTTATTCCCGTTCTGCAAAATGCCCAGCCCGCTGACGTGTCCCTGATAGCGCCACTGCGCCAGTTGCCCCACGCCGCAAATGTCGTCCGGCGGACGGAAGGGATCGCGCATGCCGGTCAGCAAATACAGCGCGCTCAGCAGCAGCCACCGTGCGTTACGTCCCATGATAAAGCTCCAGCTGAATCGCGATGCGTAACCGTCCGGCGTGCGGCGCGATGACGAAGGCGCTGACCCCGGCGCTCTGCTGCGCCAGCCGGTCGAAAATATCCGGGATGCGCGGCCAGTCGGCGTCAAGCGTAAGCTCGCCGCCCGCGGGCAGCGGCTTCCAGCGCACCAGCGTCGTGCCGTTCCCCTGAAAGGCCAGCGGCGAGAATGGCTGCGCGACGCGAGCCTCAGGCGCCGTGCCCTGCGCGACCCTGAGGGCGGTGGGCCACAGCGCGGCGTTACCGCGAAGTGCCTGCCTTAGCTGCCCCTGACGCTCGGCAAGCTGCCTGTTCAGCGGCTTGAGCACCGTTGCCCAGGCTAGCGCCGTCACGACGAGGCAGACCATCCCCCAGCAGAGCGCTCGCGCGCCGCGGCGGCATTCGCACCAGCGTTCAAAAATGCTGTCCACGCGCTACCCCTGGCTTTTCACCTGAAAAATGAACGTCCATCGCCCTTCGGCATCCTGCTGCAATTCACCCGTTTGTCCGGGCGTGAACCCCACGATTTTCCCAAGCTCGCCGCGCAGGGTGGAGAGCGCCGGAAGCGCGGTGGCATAGCCCGTCAGCACCAGCGTGGGCGGCTCATAGCGAAGCTCGCTCAGCCATGCCTGCGGGGGAAGCACGCTGGCAACGGACGCCAGCGCCGACGGCCACGGCACCGGAGGATGCATTGGCTCTAGCGCCTGCGTTTGCGTGGCGATCCCCTGCGCCTGCCGGGCAGCCAGCGCCTGATTCACCTCCCTTATGCCCGCCAGTACGCTGCTTTTCGCCCGCAGCGTCACGGCCCCGTCCGCGCGAAGCCCGCCGATGAGCGCCACGACGGCCAGCAGCGAGGCGGCAAACGCCCCGCCCCAGACGCGCAGGCAGCGCGCCTGTCGACGCGATCGCCACGGAAAGAGATTCGCCGTTCTCATGGCTGCGTCTCGCTCATCGCCAGCGCAATGGCAACGGTAAAATCCGCACCGCCGTCGGGCAGCGGGGGGTGGCAGCGCGCGACGGTTTCCCACGGGTCGCGGGCATCGTCGAACAGGGCAATTTCGCGGGCAGAAAGCGCGAGGAGCGCCGCCAGGTCGGCAAGAGTGGCCGCCTCCGTCACCAGCCGCCTCCCCCACTGGTGGCGCATCGCCCAGAGCCACTGGTGCTCATCGCGCCATGCGACGCACTGCGCGGGCGCAGCGGCTGAAAGAAGGTTTCTCAGCGCGCCAGCGTCCGGCACGATCGCCACCAGCCGCAGGCGCAGCGCTTCGGCCAGCGCCAAAAGCGCATCGACCTCTTTATTTTGTGCGGCCGTCACGTGATAGGTATTGCTGAAGGTGTCCTGCGTGTAGTCAAAGCAAAGCGCGTCAGCGGGCATCTCCAGCTCGCGCGATAAGGCCGATCCAACCCACGAGACCTGCTCGCTGTCGCGCAGTGACATCGCCGGGCGCGGCAGGGTCTTTTGCAGCGTCCTTGAGGCGGGAAACGAGAGGTATATCCGGTGGTAGTGCGGCAATGCCTGCCGCCAGCCGCGCAGGGCATCAATCAGCCGCTGCGGCTCGATAATTTTCCCGTCGCGGATGATGCCCTCGGCCAGCGGAACGGCCCACCAGCGCCGCAGGCGCCAGGCCTGCTTCTCCCGCGTTAGCGCCACAATCCGCACCTTATCGTGTTGAATATGAACGCCCGTTTGCCACGTTTTGAAAGCCATGCTTCACGATCTCCTTATCGCCCGTCGGGTTGACGGCTATATCAATGAATCAGGCTTGCCTTTATACTACCGCGCGATTGTTTAGAAACTGCCCAAGTGGAACCAAATGGGAAATCTCCGGTGAAGTTCGTAAAGTATTTATTGATCCTTGCAGTCTGTTGCATTCTGCTGGGAGCAGGCTCGATTTATGGTTTGTACAAATATATTGAGCCACAGCTGCCCGATGTCGCCACACTGCGTGATGTGCGGCTTCAGATCCCTATGCAGGTCTACAGCGCCGATGGCGAGCTGATGGCGCAATACGGTGAAAAACGCCGTATCCCATTGACCCTTAACCAAATCCCCCCTGTGATGGTGAAAGCCTTTATCGCGACCGAGGACAGCCGCTTTTACGAGCACCACGGCGTCGATCCGGTGGGTATTTTCCGCGCCGCCAGCGTAGCGCTGTTCTCCGGCCACGCGTCACAGGGGGCAAGTACGATTACGCAGCAGCTGGCGCGTAACTTCTTCCTCAGCCCTGAAAAGACGCTGATGCGTAAGATCAAAGAGGTGTTTCTCGCGATCCGCATTGAGCAGCTGCTGAACAAGGATGAGATCCTCGAGCTCTACCTCAACAAGATCTACCTTGGCTATCGCGCCTATGGCGTGGGCGCGGCGGCACAGGTCTACTTCGGCAAGCCGATTGACCAGCTGACCTTAAGCGAAATGGCCACCATTGCCGGCCTGCCTAAAGCGCCGTCAACGTTTAACCCGCTCTACTCGCTGGACCGCGCAACCGCGCGCCGTAACGTGGTGCTTTCCCGCATGCTGAGCGAAGGCTACATCAGCCAAAGCGAGTACGACAGCGCGCGCAGCGACGTGATTGACGCCAATTACCACGCGCCGGAGATCGCCTTCTCCGCGCCGTATCTCACCGAAATGGTTCGTCAGGAGATGATGAGCCGCTACGGTGAGAATGCCTACGAAGACGGATATCGCGTCTACACCACCGTCACCCGCAAAGTGCAGCAGGCGGCACAGCAGGCGCTGCGCAACAACGTGATGGACTACGACATGCGCCACGGCTATCGCGGCCCGTCGAACGTGCTGTGGAAAGTGGGCGAAAGCGCGTGGGATAGCAAAAAAATTACCGATTCGCTGAAAGCGCTGCCGACGTATGGCCCGCTGCTACCGGCGGTGGTCACCGATGCGAATCCGCAGGAAGCGGTCGCCATGATGGCAGACGGCACGTCGGTGTCGCTGCGCATGGACGGCATCCGCTGGGCGCGTCCGTACCGTTCCGACACGCTGCAGGGGCCAACGCCGCGCAAAGTCACCGACGCGGTGCAAACCGGGCAGCAGATCTGGGTCCGTCAGGTTGACGATGCCTGGTGGCTGGCGCAGGTGCCGGACGTAAACTCGGCGCTGGTCTCCATCAATCCGCAAAACGGCGCCATCATGGCGCTGGTGGGCGGCTTTGATTTCAACCAGAGCAAGTTTAACCGCGCGACGCAGGCCCTGCGTCAGGTCGGCTCGAACATCAAGCCGTTCCTCTACACCGCCGCGATGGATAAAGGGCTGACGCTTGCCAGCATTCTAAACGACGTGCCAATTTCCCGCTGGGATGCCGGTGCAGGTTCCGACTGGCAGCCGAAGAACTCTCCGGCGCAGTACGCGGGCCCGATTCGCCTTCGTCAGGGTCTGGGGCAGTCGAAAAACGTGGTGATGGTGCGCGCCATGCGCGCGATGGGCGTCGACTATGCGGCAGAGTACCTGCAGCGCTTCGGCTTCCCGGCGCAGAACATTGTGCACACCGAATCGCTGGCGCTGGGCTCGGCCTCCTTTACGCCGCTTCAGGTTGCGCGCGGCTATTCGGTCATGGCTAACGGCGGCTTCCTGGTCGATCCGTATTTCATCACCAAAATCGAGAACGACCAGGGCGGCGTGCTGTTCGAAGCAAAACCGAAAATCGCCTGCCCAGAGTGCGACCTGCCGGTGATTTACGGCGATACGCCGAAATCAAACGTGCTTGAGAACAAGGACATGGAAGACGTTGCCATTTCTCAGGAGCAGCAGAATCTGGCCGTGCCGAAGCCTCAGCTGGAGCAGGCCAATCAGGCGCTGGTGGCGCAGGCGGGCGCGCAGGAGTATGCCCCGCACGTCATCAATACGCCGCTGTCGTTCCTGATTAAAAGCGCGCTGAACACCAATATCTTCGGCGAGCCGGGCTGGCAGGGAACCGGCTGGCGAGCGGGCCGCGATCTGCAGCGCCACGACATCGGCGGCAAAACCGGGACCACCAACAGCTCGAAGGATGCGTGGTTCTCAGGCTATGGCCCGGGCGTCGTGACCTCCGTGTGGATCGGGTTTGACGATCACCGCCGTGACCTGGGCCGCACCACGGCGTCTGGCGCGATTAAGGATCAGATTTCCGGTTACGAAGGCGGCGCGAAAAGCGCGCAGCCCGCGTGGGACGCGTACATGAAGGCCGTCCTCGAGGGCGTGCCGGAGCAGCCGCTGACCCCGCCGCCGGGCATTGTGACCGTCAATATCGATCGCAGCACCGGCCAGCTGGCCAACGGCGGCAACAGCCGCGCGGAGTATTTCATCGAAGGCACGCAGCCAACCACGCAGGCGGTGCATGAGGTGGGAACGACGCTGATTGATAACGGCGAGACGCACGAGCTGTTTTAAGCAAAAAAAAATGCCCGGTCAAAACCGGGCAACAATACAGGCCGGGTAAGGTGAAGCCACCACCCGGCTTTTTTTATGGGCTACAGCCGCCCCTGCGCCTTTAGCCACTCCCGCACCAGGAACAGCGCGCTCACGTTGCGGGCTTCGGTAAAGTCCGGGTCTTCCAGCAGATCCATCAGGTGCGCCAGCGGCCAGCGGACCTGCGGCAGCGGCTCCGGCTCATCCCCTTCCAGCTTTTCAGGATAGAGATCTTCTGCCACCAAGATGTTCATTTTGCTGGAAAAGTAGGAAGGCGCCATGCTTAGCTTTTTCAGGAACGACAGCTCTTTTGCACCAAAGCCCACCTCTTCTTTCAGCTCACGGTTTGCCGCTTCAAACACGGTTTCGCCCGGGTCGATAAGGCCTTTTGAGAAGCCAAGCTCATACGACTCTGTGCCAACGGCGTATTCGCGGATCAGGATCAGATGATCGTCAACAATGGGGACAATCATCACCGCCTCGCGCGCGGAAGGGCGCATACGTTCATATACGCGACGCACGCCGTTGCTGAACTCGAGATCCACGCTCTCGACGGTAAACAGGCGAGATTTCGCAACCGTTTCAACGTTCAGGATCGTGGGCTTTTGTAATGGTTTACTCATCTTGAAGGGTCTTTGCTGTGTGCACTGGCTTTATTGTGCGATATGCCGCACGGTTTGGGCAATGTCAATTGCTCTGTATTTACATTTTTGCAACGTAACAGGATTCAGTTCTCAATTCAAAACAAATGTCAAGAGGTTGAAAAGTTTCCAGGAATTTGCTGATATCGCGCCAGTAAAGCCTTTGCTATCATCAGCGAACACTGGGATGCGCTTCAAAATGCTCAAGTTCGACTCCATACTTGCCGATAGCCAACCACAGATTCTCATTCATTGTTTAGGGTGCGACTGACTACACCTGTAAGAAGATAAGTAAGATGGGGAAAGCATGAGCACCATTTTGATTTTTCTCGCGGCTGTGCTGGCTGGCGCATTTATTGCGGGTTGGTTGTACAGACGCCGCGTATACCGACAATTTCGGCTGCCCTTCCTGAACGCCTTTGCGGGTGCCACCACGCGCAAGCTCTCGTCTGAAGAGCGCAGCACCGTCGAAAACTACCTTGAGACCCTTAACCGTTCTCAGCTTACGCCTGGGCCAACGGGGGCCACGGCCGCACCCATTACGCTGAATCTCAACGCGCAAAGCGACACCGTGCTGTGCGTGACGCGCTCGATCACCCGCTACGGCATCACCACCGACGATCCCAATAAATGGCGCTACTACCTTGATTCCGTCGAGGTGCATCTCCCGCCGTTTTGGGAGCAGTACATCAACGATGAAAACAGCGTTGAGCTGATCCATACCGACTCGCTGCCGCTGGTCATCACCCTGAATGGCCACACCCTGAGCGAGTACGTTCAGGAAGCGCCGCGCTTCGCCCTGGAGCGCGCCAGCGCGACGCAAGCCTCTATTCGCGGCGAAGAGACGGAGCAGATTGAACTGCTGAATATTCGTCAGGAAACGCGCGAAGAGTACACCCTGAGCCGCCCGGACGGCATTCGCGAGGCGGTGTTAATCGTAGCGTCATTCCTGCTCTTTTTCTTCTGCCTGCTGACGCCGGACGTCTTCGTTCCCTGGCTTGCGGGCGGCGGCGTTCTGCTGCTGGCGGCCGGGCTGTGGGGCCTTTTTGCGCCCCCGTCGAAAACCGCGCTGCGTGAGATTCACTGCCTGCGCGGCACGCCAAAGCGCTGGGGCCTGTTTGGTGAGAACGACCAGGAGCATATCAACAATATCTCGCTCGGGATTATCGATCTCATCTATCCGCGCCACTGGCAGCCGTGGATTGCGCAGGACTTAGGGCACAAGACCGATATTGATATCTACCTTGACCGCCACGTCGCGCGCCAGGGGCGTTACCTGTCCCTGCACGACGAGGTGAAAAACTTCCCGCTGCAGCACTGGCTGCGCAGCACGGTGATTGCGGGCGGCGCGGCGCTGGTCTTTGCGATGCTGCTGCTGTTCGTGCCGCTGGATATGCCGATCAAATTCACCCTGTCGTGGATTAAAGGGGCGCAAACGGTAGAAGCCACCAGCGTCAGCCAGCTGGACGAGGCCGGCGTTAAAGTGGGCGATACGCTGCGCCTTAAAGGCACCGGCATGTGTAACATCCATGCGCCCGGCGCCTGGAACACGCGCCAGAACTCGCCGTTTACGCCGTTCGACTGCTCGCAAATCATCTGGAACGACGCGGCACCGCTGCCGCTGCCGGAATCAGAAGTGGTTAACAAGGCCAACGCGCTCACCCAGACGGTCAACCGCCAGCTTCATCCAAAGCCGGATGATGACTCGCGCGTCAGCCCTGCCCTGCGCTCCGCGATTCAAAAATCGGGCATGGTGCTGCTGGATGACTTTGCCGAAATCGTCCTGAAAACGCAGGATTTGTGCTCCGCGCAGGACGAGTGCGTGCGTCTTAAAAATGCGCTGGTTAACCTGGGCAACAGCAAAGACTGGGAAGCGCTGGTGAAGCGCGCCGAGGCGGGCCGTCTTGACGGCGTCAACGTGCTGCTGCGCCCGGTCAGCGCCGAGTCGCTGGATAACCTGGTCGCGACCTCAACCGCGCCGTTTGTGATGCGCGAAACCACGCGCGCGGCCCAGGCGTTAAATAGCCCGGCGCCGGGCGGCTTCGTGATAGCCAGCGATGAAGGCAGCGACCTGGTCGACCAGCCTTATCCTCAGGTTTCGCTGTACGACTACCCGGCGCAGGAGCAGTGGGCCGCGTTCCAGCGCCTCGCGCAGATGCTGATGCAAACGCCGTTCAGCGCCGAGGGCATTGTCACCGGCATTTACACTGACGCCAACGGCACGCGCCATGTCGATCTCCACCGCATGCCGGACAGCGCAGGCCTGTGGCGCTACTTCGGCACGTCTGCGCTGATGATAGCGATGCTGGCGTGCATTATCTGGAACGGCTATACGGCAATACGCCGCTATCAGCGCTCCCGCACCCGCCTGGCGGAGATCCAGCAGTACTACGAAAATTGCCTCAATCCTAAGCTGATCTCCTCTCCGGAGAGCCTGAACGGATAACGTCACGGCGCGACAAGTTGTGCTACCCTGTCCCGCACGTTTCTTCTGGCTGGAGAGTTTCCCCTATGCATTTTGATATCGCCTGGCAGGAGGTCGATACCGTCCTGCTGGATATGGACGGCACGCTGCTCGATCTCGCCTTTGATAACTACTTCTGGCAAAAGCTGGTGCCAGAAACCTACGGTGAACAGCAGGGGATCTCCCCGGCAGAAGCGCAGAAATTCATTGGTTCGCAATATAGCGCGGTGCAGCATACGCTAAACTGGTACTGTCTCGACTACTGGAGCGAGAAGCTCGGTTTGGATATTTGTGCCATGACCACCGCCCAGGGGCCGCGCGCCACGCTGCGTGAAGATACGGTCCCGTTCCTGGATGCGCTCAAGGCCAGCGGCAAGCGCCGCATCCTGCTTACCAACGCGCATCCGCATAACCTGGCGGTGAAGCTGGAACATACCGGACTGGCTTCACACCTTGATTTATTACTTTCCACCCACACATTTGGTTATCCGAAAGAAGATCAGCGGTTGTGGCACGCGGTGGCGGAAGAGACCGGTTTGCAGCCGGAGCGCACGCTGTTTATTGACGACAGCGAGCCGATTCTGGATTCCGCAGCCCAATTTGGTATTCGCTATTGCTTAGGCGTGACCAACCCTGATTCTGGCCTGGCTGAAAAAAGCTATTCGCGTCATCCGGGGCTGAACGACTATCGCCGGATGATCCCCTCACTCACCGTGAAGGAGACGCCATGAAGGAAAAACCCGCAGAAGGGGTAAGACTGGATAAATGGCTGTGGGCCGCCCGTTTTTATAAAACGCGCGCCCTCGCCCGCGAGATGGTTGACGGCGGGAAAGTGCATTACAACGGCCAGCGCAGCAAGCCGAGCAAGACGGTTGAAGTGAATGCCACCCTGACGCTGCGCCAGGGCAACGACGAACGAACGGTGGTGATTAAAGGCATTACCGAACAGCGTCGGCCCGCAGCCGAAGCCGTACTGCTTTATGAAGAGACGGCTGAAAGCATTGAGAAGCGAGAAAAGACCGCGCTTGCGCGGAAGCTGAACGCGCTGACGATGCCACACCCGGATCGGCGTCCGGATAAAAAAGAGCGCCGCGATCTGATGAAATTTAAACACGGTGAGACCGAGTAACCCTCACCTGCACGAGAGACTATTATGGCCCAACACGACCAATTACACCGCTATCTGTTTGAACAATTTGCCGTTCGCGGCGAGCTGGTCACCGTTTCAGAAACCTGGAAACAGATTCTGGAAAACCACAACTATCCGCTGCCGGTCAAAAACCTGTTGGGCGAACTGCTGGTTGCCACCAGCCTGCTGACCGCCACGCTGAAGTTTGCCGGGGATATTACCGTGCAGCTGCAGGGCGATGGCCCGATGACGCTGGCGGTGATTAACGGTAACAACCAGCAGCAGATGCGCGGCGTCGCGCGCGTTCAGGGCGACGTGCCTGAAAATGCGGACCTGAAAACGCTGGTCGGTAACGGCTATCTGGTGATCACCATCTCGCCGGAAGAAGGCGAGCGCTATCAGGGCGTTGTCGGCCTGGAAGGCGATACCCTGGCGGCCTGCCTGGAAGATTACTTCATGCGCTCTGAACAGCTGCCAACCCGCCTGTTCATCCGCACCGGTGAAGTAGACGGCCAGCCCGCCGCGGGCGGGATGCTGCTGCAGGTTCTGCCTGCACAGGACGCGCAGACCAACGACTTCGAGCACCTGGCAACGCTGACGGAAACCGTCAAGGCGGAAGAGCTGTTCACCCTGTCGGCGACCGACGTGCTGTGGCGTCTGTACCACGAAGAAGAAGTGACGGTTTACGATCCGCAGGACGTTGAGTTCAAGTGTACCTGCTCCCGCGAGCGCTGCGCCGGTGCCCTGAAAACGCTGCCGGACGAAGAGATCGACAGCATCATGGCGGAAGACGGTGAGATCGACATGCACTGCGACTACTGCGGCACGCACTACGTGTTCAATTCGATGGATATCGCAGAGATCCGCAATAACGCCTCCCCGGCGGATCCGCAGGTTCACTAAGCGCTGAGCCCGTTGCCCGGCGGCGCGATGCCTGCACGGGCCTACGGGGCTTGTAGGCCGGGCTGGCGTTAGCGCCACCCGGCTTAAAAACGGCTAGCGCCACTGCGCGTTGCTGTAGCTGTCGTAGCTCATCTCCACCCGCTCCCCGGAAATATCAATGTCCGTCCAGGGCTTCACGACCGGCTTCACTTTCCCCTGCTTCAGCGCGCGGTCAAATCCGTCACGGGTTATTCCTTCAGGCATTTTCCAGGTATCCCCTGCGATCCTCCAGCCCGTATTGGTTTGGGTGAAAGCGGTAATCGTGTGGGCGCTAAACTGGTACACCACCGCCTCAGGCTTGCCGTTACCGTTGAGATCCATCGCCATGAGCAGGCAGTTTTTCTGCTCAATGCTGCAGGTGTCAAACCGATACTGCTCCTTGAGCATGGCCTGCCACAGCGCCTCATCAGGACGCGGCGTACCCGGGGCGAGCTGGATGACCTTCTCCAGCGTCGGAACCGTTGCGGTGCCTCCGGCGTTTCCGGTAAGCAGCCCGTTTAGCTCGCGCAGGCGTTTAGGGCTGGCGATGAACTGCGGATCGTTTTGCAGCGCCTTCATCGCCTCTCGTCCCTCGCGCCCGCTGTTGCTGAGCATATACAGGCTAACCTGATCCGCCGTGATGCGTCCTTCATGATAGCGCGCCATATGGCTGTTGACGCTGATGCGCCACGGGTCGAGCACGGGGGTGTAGATCAGCATCAGAAAGGTCAGAGAGAGCAGCCCTGTCGCGGGAACAACGTATCCCTGAAGCTTCTGCGGTTCACGCCGGGTGAATATTACGCTGGCGCAAAAGCCCGTCGCCCATACCAGCGCCACCGCCGTTATCAGCACGCCGTAGAGCCGCTCGGGCGACCAGCCGTACTGCGAAATGCGCAGCCACAGCGCCCATCCGGCAAGCAGGGGGTAAACCGGCGCAATCACGATGGCAAGCTGGATCAGGCCGCGAAGCGGCGCGAAATACGGCAACGCGCGGCGCTGCGGATGCCAGACGATGGTCACCAGAAAGAGCAGCAGCAGCGCCAGCGTGGTTAACAGGCCCGCCGCGGATATCCGCGCTGAAATGGTCTCGAAGCCGACAAACGGCAGTGCGGCAATGAAGAGCAGGGCCAGCGCCGCCATCAGGGGCAGCAGCCCGGTGGCAATCAGCGTAAGCAGGTTTTGTAAGGCGACGATGAGCCGCCCCTGAACCCGCGAAAGCACCGCCGCGCTCGCGGATACCGCACCGAGCGAAACAGCAATAAACCAGCCGGTATCGAAGAACAGCCGCTCGAAAAAGGCGATCCCAATCAGCTTGAACAGCTCGGCCCACAGGAAAAGCACCAGCCAGAACAGGCCGTTTGAGACAAAAATGACTATCAGCGTCAGCGCGTTATGCCAGTTCCTGGCGTAAAAATCGCTATAAAATGATTCCGTCGACGCGGGGGCAAGCCGCCGCTGCAGCCAGGGCAACATGAACAGCGTCATCAGCATCAGATGGAAGCCAAAGAGCAGCACCGCGTCCCGGATGTCCCATTTCTCCAGCCCCGAAACGCGCCATTTTAGCCAGGCACCCATTCCCGCCACGGCGGCGCCCGCTAAGCCCAGCGCCAGCCACAGCAGCGGTTGTCGAAACGTCGTGATGGAAAGCGAGAGCGTGGCGGTCATCACCACGGTAGCAGGCACGACGCACACCAGCCACAGCGTATCGTACGGCAGGCTCGCGTAGTCGATGTACCAGCTAATCAGATAGCAGATTAATCCCTGCACCGCCCCCGTCAGCACCACGGCGACGCGCGCGGCTGGCGATAACACTTCACTGTTTTCCATCTTTCATCCCTTAATCACGAAAAGCGTATTGTGCCACCCAGGCGATGGCCCGGCTCCCGGAGCCTTGTCTGAAAGTTTGACATCGGGAGACGTGAATCGTTTTTCACAGTGTAACCCTTACGTAACTTTCCTACATGTATGCGATTACATTCACATTCCTATGGTTAAATTCACCAGCCCTTAACCTTTTAAGAACATTTTCCCCAACCAAAAAGCGATTCCTGCGATAATCTGCCCGCCCTGTGACTGGAGTCGCAGCGTTTTCCGTTAGCAAGGGTTTTGTCCAGATACGTAAATCTATGAGCCCCGTCGCGGTTAACAACCTCAGAAAAACCCTACAATTTCAGACAGTACATATTGGCTAAGGAGCAGTGATATGCGTGTTACTGGTTTAACCCCGCAAGATCTCAAGGCTTATGGTATTCACGACGTCCAGGAAATCGTCTACAACCCCGACTACGATACGCTGTATCAGGAAGAGCTCAATCCAGACCTGGAAGGATACGAGCGAGGCGTGTTGACGAACCTGGGCGCTATCGCCGTGGACACCGGTATCTTTACCGGCCGTTCGCCGAAAGATAAGTACATCGTCCGTGACGACACCACCCGCGATACGCTGTGGTGGGCCGATAAAGGCAAAGGGAAGAACGATAACAAGCCGCTTTCCCCTGAAACCTGGCAGCATCTGAAAGGTCTCGTCACTCACCAACTCTCCGGCAAGCGCCTGTTTATCGTCGATGCGTTCTGCGGCGCTAACGCCGACACCCGCCTTTCCGTTCGCTTTATTACCGAAGTGGCCTGGCAGGCGCATTTCGTGAAGAACATGTTTATTCGCCCAACCGACGAAGAGCTGCAGGATTTCACCCCTGATTTCATCGTGATGAACGGCGCGAAATGCACGAACCCGCAGTGGAAAGAGCAGGGACTGAACTCCGAAAACTTCATCGCCTTTAACCTGACCGAGCGCATTCAGCTGATCGGCGGGACCTGGTATGGCGGCGAAATGAAGAAAGGGATGTTCTCGGTGATGAACTACCTGCTGCCGCTACAGGGAATTGCCTCCATGCACTGCTCGGCGAACGTCGGGGAAAAAGGCGACGTGGCGGTATTCTTCGGCCTGTCCGGCACCGGGAAAACCACGCTCTCTACCGATCCGAAGCGCCGCCTGATTGGCGATGACGAGCACGGCTGGGACGACGACGGCGTATTTAACTTTGAAGGCGGCTGCTACGCGAAGACCATTCGCCTGTCTGAAGAGGCCGAGCCGGACATCTTCCACGCCATCCGCCGCGATGCGCTGCTGGAGAACGTCACCGTGCGCGCCGACGGCTCCATCGACTTCGACGACGCGTCGAAAACCGAAAACACCCGCGTCTCTTATCCGATCTACCACATCGACAACATCGTGAAGCCGGTGTCGAAAGCGGGCCACGCCACGAAGGTGATTTTCCTGACCGCAGACGCGTTCGGCGTGCTGCCGCCGGTTTCTCGCCTGACGGCCAACCAGACGCAGTACCACTTCCTTTCCGGGTTTACGGCGAAGCTGGCGGGCACCGAGCGCGGCGTAACCGAGCCAACCCCAACCTTCTCCGCCTGCTTCGGCGCGGCGTTCCTGTCGCTGCACCCGACGCAGTACGCGGAAGTACTGGTGAAACGCATGCAGGCTTCCGGCGCGCAGGCATACCTGGTCAACACCGGCTGGAACGGCACGGGCAAACGTATCTCCATCAAAGACACGCGCGCCATCATTGACGCCATTCTGGACGGTTCACTGGATAACGCCGAAACCTTCACCCTGCCGATGTTCGATCTGGCGATCCCAACCGAGCTCCCGGGCGTGGAAACGCGCATCCTGGATCCGCGCAACACCTACGGCTCGCCTGAGCAGTGGCGTGAGAAAGCGGAATCGCTGGCGAAGCTGTTTATTGAGAACTTCGAGAAGTATACCGACACCCCGGCGGGCGCTGCGCTGGTGAGCGCGGGGCCGAAGCTGTAGTCCTTCTCCCCTCACCCTAACCCTCTCCCCATAGGGGAGAGGGAACTGCTCGGCGCGGTTTTCACCCTCTCCCCGTGGGCTGAGGGATCCCCAGAAAATTTCTAACCAGAAGCGATTAGATTTTGATTAACAGAGTAAATAGCTGAAAGCGACATCCCGGTCCGGCTGAAAATCGCCGATGCGTTTCCTGACGGCCGGGGCGCCGCGCTGGGATGCGGGGCGAGGGCATAGCCTGCATGGATGCAGGCTGGTGCCCGACCCGAAAGCCGGAAGGAATAAGCTGAGGGCACCGCGAAGCGGCGATTTTCTCTGCCGGGAGCCCGGATTGTTAAGGAGGCGGCGGCGAGCCTCCTTAACACGTTCACAAGTAACGTGATTTCAGAGTAGCAAGGCTCGTAAAGTGAACGGAATAATCACCACAGCCGTATGTTCCCCCTCCCCCCGCAGAAGGCATATTTTGTCGGGTGGTGGCTTCGCCTTACCCGACCTACAAAAAAGGGTGGCCAATGCCACCCTTTTTTTAACCCTCTTTCACCTGCCCTCGCGTGACCGGCACCGGTAACCAGGCGCGAATGCTTAACCCGCCCCGCTCGCTGGTGCCAATCTCCAGCAGGCCGTTATGGTTATCAACAATACGCTGCACAATCGCCAGGCCTAAACCGGTCCCGCTGGTGCTGCGCGCGCTGTCGCCGCGCACAAACGGCTGGAAAAGATGCTTACGCTGCTCGGGCTTAATGCCCGGACCATCGTCTTCCACCTGGAACCAGGCGCGGTTAAGCTCTGAGCCGCTGCTGACCTTAATCCAGCCGTTGCCGTAGCGCGCCGCGTTGACCACCATGTTTGCCAGCGCGCGCTTGATCGACAGCGGATGCATCTGCACCTGAATTTCACCGGCCTGAAGATCGGTATCAATTTCACGCTCGTAGCCGCTTTCCGCCGCCACCACTTCACCGAGCACCGAGTTCAGGTCCGCCATCTCCATCGGCATCTCCTGCCCGGTGCGCAGGTAGTCGATGAACTGTTCGATGATGGCGTTGCACTCTTCGATGTCCTTGTTGATGGACTCCGCGAGATAGCCATCCTGCTCGCCCATCATTTCCGTCGCCAGGCGAATGCGCGTCAGCGGCGTGCGCAGGTCGTGGCTCACGCCCGCCATCAGCAGCGTACGGTCATCCGCCAGCTGCTTCACGCCTGCCGCCATATGGTTGAAGGCGCGCGTCACCGAACGCACCTCAGACGCGCCGTACTCGCGCAGCGGCGGAGGAATAATCCCTTTACCGACCTGCAGCGCGGCGTGCTCCAGGTCGACCAGCGGTCGGTTCTGAATGCGGATAAACAGCCACGCGCCCCCTATCGCCAGCAGCATGATGGCCAGGGTATAGCGGAACAGCGGCGAAAAATCGCCCTGATGGATTTCCGTCAGCGGGACGCGCACCCAGATGTTGGGCGACAGCCAGGTTTTCAGCCAGACGACCGGCGAGCTTTTGTTGACCTCAACGCGCACTTCCGTTGGGCCACCGAGCTGCTGCGCCATCTGCTGGCTGAGAAATTCGTAGTGCTGCGCCCAGCGCAGGCCCGCGTCTTCCGCCGCTTCGTTCGAGTAGAGCGAAATGCCCAGCTCGCGGTAGATTTCGCGGCGGAACGCAGGCGGAACGACCAGCTGCGTGCCGTCCTCTAGCTGCAGCTTATCGGTCATCAGCATACGCACTTCGTACGCGAGGACTTTATTAAACTGCTGGAGGCTCGGCAGGATCGCAAAGTTCAGCACCACCAGATAGGTCGTCACCAGGCTGACGAACAGCAGGGTGACGATCAACAGTAAGGTTCGGGCAAACGAGCTTCGCGGCGAGAAGCGCATTCGCCTCATGCTTTAGAACCGTCCGGTACGAACACGTAGCCCAGGCCCCATACGGTCTGGATATAGCGAGGGTGTGCAGGATCTTCTTCCACCATGCGGCGCAGGCGGGAAATTTGCACGTCGATGGAGCGCTCCATCGCGGAGTATTCGCGACCGCGCGCCAGGTTCATCAGCTTGTCGCGCGAAAGCGGCTCGCGCGGATGGCTGACCAGCGCTTTCAGCACCGCAAATTCACCGCTGGTGAGCGGCATCGGCTCATCTTCACGGAACATTTCGCGCGTGCCGAGGTTCAGCTTGAACTTGCCGAAGGCGATCACCGCCTCTTCCTGCGACGGCGCGCCGGGCAGTTCGTTCGCCTGACGGCGCAGCACGGCACGGATACGCGCCAGCAGCTCGCGCGGGTTAAACGGTTTAGGAATATAATCGTCCGCGCCGATTTCGAGGCCCACGATGCGGTCAACCTCTTCCCCCTTCGCCGTGACCATAATGATCGGCATTGGGTTGCTTTGGCTGCGCAGACGGCGGCAGATTGAGAGACCATCTTCGCCCGGCAGCATCAGGTCGAGCACCATCAGATGGAAGGATTCACGGGTCAGCAGGCGGTCCATCTGTTCAGCGTTGGCGACGCTACGAACCTGGAAGCCCTGCTCCGTCAGATAACGCTCAAGGAGCGCACGCAGGCGCATGTCGTCATCCACGACCAGGATTTTGTAGTTCTCTTGCATTGTGTGTACTCCCAAAGGTTCGGATAGTCTTATAACAGCGTATTCTAAAAAAGTGCACGTGTTCGACCAGCTAATTCTGGTATAAATTCTAGTCGAAATTGTTACAAAGCATATTTAACAGCAGCTTATCTGCATATTTCATCACATAAATCATTATTAATCTTGTCTGTTTAGCGATGTGGTACGTATTGTGCGCACAGACGGTTATGAGTATTAAGGCAACGTATGAAAACGCCCCTGATCACCCGCGAAGGGTACGACAAGCTCAAAAAAGAGATGGATTACCTGTGGCGCGAGGAGCGTCCGGAAGTGACCAAAAAAGTGACCTGGGCGGCAAGCCTGGGCGATCGCAGCGAAAACGCCGACTATCAGTACAATAAAAAGCGTCTGCGCGAGATTGACCGGCGGGTGCGCTATCTCACGAAGTGCCTTGAGCGCCTTAAAATCGTCGATTACTCCCCGCAGCAGGAGGGGAAGGTGTTCTTTGGCGCGTGGGTTGAAATTGAGAACGACGATGGCGACACCAAGCGCTTTCGCATCGTCGGCTATGATGAAATTTTTGGTCGTAATGATTACATCTCCATCGATTCGCCGATGGCCCGCGCCCTGCTGAAAAAGGAAGTGGGCGATCTCGCCGTCGTCCAGACGCCCGGCGGCGAAGCCAGCTGGTACGTGAACGAAATCGAGTACGTAAAATAGTCCGAGAGCGCCCTCCGCGGCTGGCATTTTGCCGTGCCAGCCCGTATAACTATCCCCTGATTTTTGACCCAACAGATGATATAGCCATGATGAAAGATTCGCTCTGCCGCATTATTGCGGGTGAACTTCAGGCCAGAGCCGAACAGGTAGAAGCTGCCGTTCGCCTGCTTGATGAAGGGAACACCGTGCCGTTTATTGCACGCTATCGTAAGGAAGTCACCGGCGGTCTGGATGACACACAGCTGCGTAACCTGGAAACCCGCCTGGGCTACCTGCGCGAGCTGGAAGACCGTCGTCAGGCGATCCTTAAATCCATCGGCGAACAGGGCAAGCTGACCAGCGACCTGGAAAAAGCCATCAACGGCACCCTGAGCAAAACCGAACTCGAAGATCTCTATCTGCCGTACAAGCCGAAGCGCCGCACGCGCGGGCAGATTGCGATTGAAGCGGGCCTGGAGCCGCTGGCCGACCTGCTGTGGAACGAGCCGTCGCACGATCCGGAAACCGAAGCGGCGAAATTCATCGACGCAGAAAAAGGCATCGCGGACACCAAGGCCGCCCTCGACGGCGCACGCTATATCCTGATGGAGCGCTTCGCCGAAGACGCCGCCCTGCTCGCCAAAGTGCGTGACTATCTGTGGAAGAACGCCCACATCGTCTCCACCGTGGTTGCAGGAAGAGAGGACGACGGCGCGAAGTTCCGCGACTACTTCGATCATCACGAACCGATCTCTACCACCCCTTCCCACCGCGCGCTGGCGATGTTCCGCGGGCGCAACGAAGGCGTGCTTCAGCTCTCTCTCAACGCCGATCCGCAGTTTGACGAGCCGCCAAAAGAGAGCCACTGCGAGCAGATTATTATCGACCACCTCGGCCTGCGCCTTAACAACGCCCCGGCGGACAGCTGGCGCAAGGGCGTGGTGAGCTGGACCTGGCGCATCAAGGTGCTGATGCACCTCGAAACCGAGCTGATGGGCACCGTGCGCGAGCGCGCCGAAGACGAAGCGATCAACGTGTTCGCCCGTAACCTGCACGACCTGCTGATGGCGGCCCCTGCGGGCCTGCGCGCGACCATGGGCCTCGATCCGGGCCTACGCACCGGCGTGAAGGTGGCGGTGGTTGACGGCACCGGCAAGCTGGTGGCGACCGACACCATTTATCCGCACACCGGGCAGGCCGCGAAAGCGGCGATCGCCGTGGCGGCGCTGTGCGAGAAGTACAACGTTGAGCTGGTGGCGATCGGCAACGGCACCGCGTCCCGCGAAACCGAGCGTTTCTATCTCGACGTGCAGAAGCAGTTCCCGAAAGTGACGGCGCAGAAGGTGATCGTCAGCGAAGCGGGCGCGTCGGTCTATTCCGCGTCCGAACTGGCGGCGCTGGAGTTCCCGGATCTGGACGTTTCCCTGCGCGGCGCGGTCTCTATCGCCCGCCGCCTGCAGGACCCGCTGGCGGAGCTGGTGAAGATCGATCCGAAATCCATCGGCGTGGGCCAGTATCAGCACGACGTGAGCCAGACGCAGCTGGCGCGCAAGCTGGACGCGGTGGTGGAAGACTGCGTAAACGCCGTCGGCGTAGACCTGAACACCGCCTCCGTTCCGCTGCTCACCCGCGTGGCGGGCCTGACCCGCATGATGGCGCAGAACATCGTCGCCTGGCGCGATGAGAACGGCCAGTTCCAGAACCGCCAGCAGCTGCTGAAGGTGAGCCGTCTGGGGCCGAAAGCGTTCGAACAGTGCGCGGGCTTCCTGCGCATCAACCACGGCGATAACCCGCTGGATGCGTCTACCGTTCACCCGGAGGCCTATCCGGTCGTGGAGCGTATTCTGGCCGCCACCCAGCAGGCGCTGAAAGATCTTATGGGCGACAACAGCGCGCTGCGCAACCTGAAAGCGGTCGATTTCACCGATGAGAAATTCGGCGTGCCCACGGTTTCCGACATCATCAAAGAGCTGGAAAAACCGGGCCGCGATCCGCGCCCTGAGTTTAAAACCGCGACCTTCGCCGACGGCGTTGAGACGATGAACGACCTCCTGCCCGGCATGGTGCTGGAGGGCGCGGTCACAAACGTCACCAACTTTGGCGCGTTTGTGGACATCGGCGTGCATCAGGATGGCCTGGTGCATATCTCTTCCCTGGCCGACAAGTTCGTTGAAGACCCGCACACCGTGGTCAAAGCGGGCGATATCGTGAAGGTGAAAGTGCTGGAAGTGGATCTGCAGCGCAAGCGTATCGCTCTGACCATGCGTCTGGACGAGCAGCCTGGCGAAACCAACGCCCGTCGCGGCAGCGGCGGCGGCGCGCGCGAACAGCAGCGTCCGGCAGCCAAAGCGGCAAAACCGCGCGGGCGCGACGCGCAGCCTGCGGGCAACAGCGCGATGATGGACGCGCTGGCCGCGGCAATGGGTAAAAAACGCTAAACCCTCACCCTAACCCTCTCCCTAAAAGGGAGAGGGAACTGCACGGTGCGCTCTTTTTCCCCCATCACCCCTTCGGGAGAGGGAACTGCATGGTGCGGTCTTTTCCCCCTCGCCCCTTTCGGGAGAGGGAACTGCACGGTGCGGTCTTTTCCCCCTCGCCCCTTTGGGGAGAGGGTCGGGGTGAGGGGAAAATAGGGCTGTAATATATGAAACCGATTGCACATCCATATTTAAACCACGAATTATCACCCCGTTAACAAATACTCTCCTTTTCGTTTTCACGACATTTCCGCAAATATTGAGCAAGGTCAAACCGGCCGTGAATTAATACATCAAACAACATTCCGTCACAGTTTTATTATTGATGATAAAAACTATTCTCATTATCATCGCAGTGTAGATTATTTAACCTCTCGTGAAAGTAGGTGATATGCAATTCACTCCAGACAGTGCATGGAAAATTATCGGTTTTACCCGTGAAATTAGCCCGGCCTATCGGCAAAAGCTGCTCTCCCTGGGCATGCTGCCCGGCTCGTCGTTCCAGGTTGTGCGCGTCGCGCCGCTGGGCGATCCGGTGCATATCGAAACTCGGCGGGTGAATTTGGTTTTGCGAAAGAAAGACCTCGCCTTAATTGAAGTTGAAGCTTTATCCCGATAACAGCCAGCGGTTCAGCGAGTCTAATACAATGAAAAAATTAACTATTGGCTTAATTGGCAATCCTAATTCCGGCAAGACAACCTTATTTAATCAGCTCACGGGCGCGCGCCAGCGCGTCGGTAACTGGGCAGGCGTAACGGTTGAGCGCAAAGAAGGCCAGTTCACCACCACGGACAATCAGGTCACGCTGGTCGACCTGCCCGGCACCTATTCGTTAACCACCATTTCGTCGCAAACGTCGCTCGATGAGCAGATCGCCTGCCACTATATTCTGAGCGGCGATGCCGATTTACTCATTAACGTGGTCGATGCCTCTAACCTTGAGCGCAACCTCTACCTCACGCTGCAGCTGCTGGAGCTGGGCATTCCGTGCATCGTGGCGCTGAACATGCTCGATATCGCGGAAAAGCAGAAGCTGCGCATTGATATTGACGCTCTCTCCGCGCGTCTGGGCTGCCCCGTGGTGCCGCTGGTCTCCACCCGCGCGCGCGGCATCGACGCCCTGAAGCTGGCGATTGACCGCCACACGGGCAACGATGACGTCGAGCTGGTGCATTACGCCCAGCCGCTGCTGCGCGAAGCCAATTTGCTGGCGCAGGAGATGGACGGCAGCATGCCTGCGAAGCAGCGCCTGTGGCTCGGCCTGCAGATGCTCGAAGGCGATATCTACAGCCGCGCCTATGCGGGCGAAGCGGCGGATAAGCTTGATATCTCTCTTGCTCGCCTGAAGGATGAACTCGACGATCCGGCCCTGCATATTGCCGATGCGCGCTATCAGGCCATCGCCGCCACCTGCGAAGTGGTCAGTAACGCCTTAACGGCGGAGCCAAGCCGCTTTACCGCCGCCGTGGATAAAATCGTGCTTAACCGCTTCCTCGGGCTGCCGGTCTTTCTGCTGGTGATGTACGTGATGTTCCTGCTCGCCATTAACATCGGCGGCGCGCTCCAGCCCATTTTCGACGCGGGCTCGGTTGCCCTCTTCGTTCACGGCATTCAGTGGCTCGGCTACACCCTGCACTTCCCGGAGTGGCTGACGATCTTCCTCGCACAGGGTCTGGGCGGCGGTATCAACACCGTGCTGCCGCTGGTGCCGCAGATCGGCATGATGTACCTGTTCCTCTCCTTCCTTGAGGACTCCGGCTACATGGCGCGCGCCGCGTTCGTGATGGACCGCCTGATGCAGGCGCTGGGCCTGCCGGGCAAATCGTTCGTGCCGCTGATCGTCGGCTTCGGCTGTAACGTGCCGTCGGTGATGGGCGCGCGCACCCTCGACGCGCCGCGCGAACGCCTGATGACCATCATGATGGCGCCGTTTATGTCCTGCGGCGCGCGTCTGGCGATTTTCGCCGTCTTTGCCGCGGCCTTTTTCGGCCAAAGCGGCGCGCTGGCGGTCTTCTCGCTGTACGTGCTCGGTATCGTGATGGCGATCCTGACCGGCCTGATGCTGAAGCACACCATCATGCGCGGCGAAGCGTCTCCGTTCGTGATGGAGCTGCCGGTTTACCACGTTCCGCACCTTAAAAGCCTGATTATCCAGACCTGGCAGCGCCTGAAAGGCTTCGTGCTGCGCGCGGGTAAGGTGATTGTCATCGTGAGCATCTTCCTGAGCGCGCTCAACAGCTTCACCCTGAGCGGCCAGGCGGCGGATAACATTAACGATTCCGCCCTCGCCTCCGTCAGCCGCGTCATCACCCCTATTTTCAAGCCGATTGGCGTGCACGAGGATAACTGGCAGGCGACCGTGGGCCTGTTCACCGGCGCGATGGCCAAAGAGGTGGTTGTCGGCACGCTGAACACGCTCTATACCGCCGAAAACATTCAGGAAGCGGAATTTAATCCGGCAGAGTTTAGCCTCGGCGACGAGCTGCTCGGCGCGGTGGAAGAGACCTGGCAGAGCCTGAAGGACACCTTCAGCCTGAGCGTGCTGGCGAACCCGATTGAAGCCAGCAAAGGCGACGGCGAAATGGCAACGGGCGCGATGGGCGTCATGGGTGAGAAGTTTGGCAGCGCGTCTGCGGCCTACAGCTACCTGATTTTCGTGCTGCTCTACATTCCATGCATCTCGGTGATGGGCGCGATTGCCCGCGAATCGAGCCGCGGCTGGATGGGCTTCTCCGTCCTGTGGGGGCTGAACATTGCGTACTCGCTATCCACGGTCTTCTACCAGACGGTCAACTTCAGCCAGCACCCGCGCTACAGCCTGGTTTGTATTCTGGCCGTCCTGCTGTTCAACGTGCTCGTCATCGGCCTGCTGCGCCGGGCGCGCAGCCGCGTGAACGTCAACCTGCTTGCCACCCGCAAGACGCCAACGAGCTGCTGCAGCAGCCCGGCGGGCGACTGTCACTAAGGCGGCAGGAATGGCATCGTTGATTCAGGTTCGCGATCTGCTGGCGCTACAGGGGCGCATGGAGGCTAATCAGATTAGCGTCGCGCTTGGCACGCCGCAGCCGATGATCGATGCCATGCTGGAAAGGCTGGAGGCCATGGGTAAGGCCGTCCGGCTACAGGAAGATGCGCGCGGATGTTTATCTGGAAGCTGTAAAAGCTGCCCGGAAGGCAAGGCGTGCATTCGGGAGTGGTGGGCGCTGCGCTAGCGCAGCGCCGTCAGGCAAATTTACTTGTAGACGACCGCCGTGGCGTGCACGTTTTTGGTATCTTTCTGCGCGCTGGTCACCACGAAATATTTTCCGCCCAGCTCATCCGCTTTTTTCGACAGCTCTTTTTTCGCGTCCATCGGCGCGGTGGTGTCCGAGGTGGTGATCTCACCCACTTTGGTGAGGTTCATCTCTTTCACCTTGTCTTTTTCCAGCTCCTGTGCAGCCATTACGCCGAAGGACAGTGACCCAATAACCAGAGACGTAACAATACCAGTAATAAGTTTCATAGACAGGACTCTCCTTAGATTGTTGTTTTGATCATCGTCGGCGAAACAACCGCAGCGACACGTTGAGTATTGTTGCCGCGGGTGACTTTTGCCAGGGTGAATGAAAAACAATCAGCGCAAGCGTTGACGTAGCGCAACCAGCGCCGCGCAAAACTCGGCCGGATGGGAGATAAACGGCGCGTGCGCCGCTTTGGCAACCACCAGCGATTCGCTTTGCGGCCAGCGCGCGTCAAGCAGCGGCACAACCTTGCGCGGCACCAGCCCGTCTAGATAACCATAAATGCGCAGATGCGGCACGGCCAGCGACGCCATCGCCTCGCGCTGATCGACCGTTTTCAGCAGATCCAGACCGCCGTTCAGCGCCTCTACTCCCGGCATCGGCAGCGACAGCACCGTGTTTTTCAGCGCGCGGGCGTCCTGACGCGCCGTCTCGGTTCCCAGCGTTTGCAGGGCGAGGAAGCGCTCAACGGTGCGCTGGAAGTTCTCGCTCAGCTGCTGCTGGAACCCGGACAGCACCTCCGGCTTGATGCCCGGCCACGCCTCTCTGGCGCTAAAGCACGGTGACGACGCAACCGTGACCAGCGCCTCCACGCGCTCGGGGTGCGTCAGGGCAATCTCGCTTGCCACCAGACCGCCCAGGCTCCAGCCGAGCCAGATGGCCTTTTGCGGCGCGGCGTCCAGCACCGCGTTCGCCATCTCCTCCAGCGACATGGCGCCGAAATCCCGGCTGCGACCATACCCCGGCAGGTCCACCAGGTGCAGCGTAAAATGCGAGGCCAGTTCCTCCGTTACGCAACGCCACACCTCCGCATTCAGTCCCCATCCGTGCAGCAGCACAAGATGGCAATTTCCCGTTCCAACGGTCTGCCACCACAGCGTTTTCATCAGCTATTGTTCTCTTTTTTTACAGGGAGGTTGACCATGCTAACAGCGCCCGGCCTGTGCTGGCTATGCCGAATGCCGCTCGCGCTCAGCGGGTGGGGGATTTGCTCCGTCTGCACGCGCGCGCAGAGCGGATGCCTTTCCGGCTGCCCGCAGTGCGGCTTACCGGCCGTGAGCCCCAAAATCCCCTGCGGGCGTTGCCTGCGAAAATCGCCGCCGTGGCATGCGCTGGTCGCCGTAGATGATTACGCCCCTCCCCTGAGCGGGCTGATTCACAGGCTTAAGTTTTCACGCCAGAGCAGCCTGGCGCAGCCGCTGGCACGCCTGCTGCTGCTCGCCGTTTTGCAGGCGCGGCGAACGCGCGCCCTGCCGCGGGTTGATTTGATCGTCAACGTGCCGCTTTACCAGCGTCGCCACTGGCGGCGGGGCTACAACCAAAGTGATTTGCTCTGTCGTCCGCTCGCCCGCTGGCTGGGCTGCCGCTACGAGCCGGCCGCGATGACGCGCCTGCACGCCACCGCAATACAGCATCAGCTCAGCGCGCGGCGGCGGAAAAGAAACCTGAAAAACGCCTTTCGCCTTGAATTGCCGGTCAACGGCCTCCATATCGCGATTGTGGATGATGTCGTCACCACGGGCAGCACCGTTGCCGAACTTTCACGGCTGCTTTTGCAAAGCGGCGCCGCGTCGGTTCAGGTATGGTGTCTGTGCCGTACCTTGTAGCCCTTCTTCAATGGGCGTATGATTATACCCAGGTAATTTAGTCAACTATTAGGCCAAAGCTATGATCCGTATTTCCGATTCTGCACAAGCGCACTTTGCCAAACTGCTGGCAAATCAGGAAGAAGGGACGCAGATCCGCGTGTTTGTGATCAACCCAGGCACTCCGAATGCAGAATGTGGTGTTTCTTATTGTCCTCCGGACGCGGTGGAAGCAACCGATACTGCCCTTAAATTTGAACAGCTCACCGCGTACGTTGATGAGCTGAGCGCGCCGTATCTTGAAGATGCGGAAATTGACTTCGTCACCGATCAGCTCGGCTCCCAGCTGACGCTGAAGGCGCCAAACGCGAAAATGCGTAAAGTCTCTGACGATGCCCCGCTGATGGAGCGCGTTGAGTATCTGCTGCAATCGCAGATCAACCCGCAGCTGGCGGGCCACGGCGGTCGTGTTTCCCTGATGGAAATCACCGAAGACGGCCTGGCAATCCTGCAGTTTGGCGGCGGCTGTAACGGCTGCTCCATGGTTGACGTGACGCTGAAGGAAGGGATCGAGAAGCAGCTGCTGAACGAGTTCCCGGAACTGAAGGGCGTGCGCGATCTGACCGAGCACCAGCGCGGCGAGCACTCTTACTACTAAGCCGTCTGCCTTTGCCCGGTGGCGCTGCACTTACCGGGCCTACAGGGACAGTGCGGTTTGATGCCCTCACCCTGGCCCTCTCCCACACGGAGAGGGAACAAACACTAAAAACGGCAACGCGCGTTGCCGTTTTGCGTTTACCTCCCCTCGATATATTGACCTGCGTCTCATAATTCAAATTTTGCCTTCCCAGGTGATTCTCAATCCCGTGATGTTACCCGTATCATTCACGCGGGCACTCAACACCTTCATAACAGCCGACTAAACTTATCCGTTTATGAGGCAACAGTCTGAGTGCCGTTATCGCTCTGTTCCCGGTTGGGACAATCGGACATTGTCGTCGAAACATTGACGTTACCCATAACAATTAAAGGCCAGGTAAATCATGCCATTAGTCATCGTCGCTATCGGTGTTGTGTTATTACTGCTCTTGATGATCCGCTTCAAAATGAACGGATTTATCGCTCTGGTTCTGGTGGCGCTTGCAGTCGGTTTGATGCAAGGCATGCCGCTGGTAAAAGTCATTAGCTCGATTAAAGCGGGCGTCGGCGGCACGCTCGGCAGCCTCGCCCTGATCATGGGCTTTGGCGCCATGCTCGGCAAAATGCTGGCGGACTGCGGTGGCGCGCAGCGTATCGCCACCACGCTTATTGATAAATTCGGCAAGCAGCACATCCAGTGGGCCGTGGTGTTAACCGGCTTCACCGTCGGTTTCGCGCTGTTCTACGAGGTCGGCTTCGTGCTGATGCTGCCGCTGGTCTTCACCATCGCGGCGGCGGCAAACATCCCTCTGCTGTTCGTCGGCGTGCCGATGGCGGCGGCGCTGTCCGTGACCCACGGCTTCCTGCCTCCGCACCCGGGCCCGACCGCCATTGCCACCATTTTCCACGCCGATATGGGTAAAACCCTGCTGTTCGGTACCATTCTGGCGATCCCAACCGTCATCCTGGCAGGCCCGGTGTACGCACGCTTCCTGAAGGGCATCGACAAGCCGATCCCGGAAGGCCTGTACAGCGCGAAAACCTTTACCGAAGAAGAGATGCCGGGCTTTGGCGTCAGCGTCTGGACCTCGCTGGTACCGGTTATTCTGATGGCGATGCGCGCCGTGGCGGAGATGGTTCTGCCAAAAGGCCACGCGTTCCTGGCGGTAGCGGAGTTCCTCGGCGACCCGGTAATGGCAACGCTGATTGCGGTGCTGATCGCGATGTTCACCTTCGGCCTTAACCGCGGTCGTTCAATGGATCAGATTAACGACACGCTGACCTCTTCCATCAAAATCATCGCCATGATGCTGCTGATCATCGGCGGCGGCGGCGCGTTCAAGCAGGTGCTGGTCGACAGCGGCGTGGACAAATACATCGCGGCCATGATGCATGAAACCAACGTCTCCCCGCTGCTGATGGCGTGGTCGATTGCAGCGGTTCTGCGCATCGCGCTCGGCTCTGCAACCGTTGCGGCAATCACCGCCGGCGGTATCGTTGCGCCGCTGATTGCGACCACGGGCGTGAGCCCAGAGCTGATGGTCATCGCGGTTGGTTCCGGCAGCGTGATTTTCTCTCACGTTAACGATCCGGGCTTCTGGCTGTTCAAGGAGTACTTCAACCTGACCATCGGTGAAACCATCAAGTCCTGGTCCGCGCTGGAAACCATCATTTCGGTGTGCGGCCTGATTGGGGTGCTGCTGTTGAATATGGTGATTTGATATAAAAAAGCCGGGTGGCGGCTTCGCCTTACCCGGCCTACATTCCATTCCCTCTCCCCCTGGGCTGAGGAATCCCCAGAAAAATGAAAAGCACGATGAAGTGTGATCTACTGATTGCGCCAACAAAACAGAAGAGACCTCATCGTGCCTTTACATACAGTCTGCCAGAGAT
>NZ_JBGKEB010000019.1:0-88609 GCF_041399425.1 Enterobacter sp. KBR-315C3_2022 | reverse complement strand
ATCCGGTGGTTACAGCAGTCTTCGGTGGAGCGGTAGTTCAGTCGGTTAGAATACCTGCCTGTCACGCAGGGGGTCGCGGGTTCGAGTCCCGTCCGTTCCGCCACTTATTAAGACACTAAGCCTGCCTTCTGGGCAGGCTTAGTGGTAACAAGATTTAGGGGCGTAGCTCAGTTGGTAGAGCACCGGTCTCCAAAACCGGGTGTCGCGAGTTCGAGTCTCTCCGCCCCTGCCATATAGAATCCTTTGCTTCGGCAAAGGATTTTTTTTGCCTGAAGATCGACCATATTCACTCATGTCTATGTTAGGCCAGCATCCTTGCTGCCTCATTTCCTAATCCAGAATATTGATTTTCAACAGATCTTTTATCTGTGACTGCTTGTCGCTATTTTGCAACCAAATGGCATAAAGTGGCCGGGAGAGCGCCGTAGAATCGGTGACGGTATGTAGCTCCGGTTTGTTATCTGCCCAGCGCGTAGGTAGCCAGGTACAACCCTTTAATAGAGGAAGCTGCTGGCACGCAATCTCTGCGGAACTGGTCGTCAGCTGAGGAACGTCGTCACTGGCGATCAATCCGCTCTCGTGCTGCTGAAAATCCGGCCCCCATTCTAAACGTAGGTAGTTAAGATCGGCTTTCACCATTGATGGCGCTGAGGCATAAAGCGCAAGACCGAACTGCCCAACGATCTGGCTGCTAAATTCGTCCATTTTAGGCGCTTCTGTCGTAATCAGAAGATCCAGCTGGCGTTCATGAAGTTGCTTAACAAGCGACTGGCGCTGCGCAATTCTCGCTTCAAACTGCAGATGGGTATGCGACCTGTAGAGCCGCGTAAGCCATTGACTCAACATGCATTCCCATAGCGATGCGCTTGCGCCAATTGAAAATTCATTGTGTCTGGAAGTATGCGCCACCTCCTTTCGGGCGGCCTGCCAGGTATTCATCAACGTTTCGGCATAGGGCAACAGTTTTTCACCGGCTGGGGTCAGGCGAATGTTGTTACGATGGCGGGTGAAAAGATTGACACCCAATTGATTTTCCAGCTGTCGAATACGAAAACTGACCGCTGACTGCGTAAGATAAAGGGCTTCAGCTGCTCGCCCAAAGTGACGCGTTCTGCTCACTTCGAGGAAAGTTTTTAGCAATTCCGTATCCACATCCTTCTCCACAAAATTATTTGTCGTTATGATTTAAATGTTTTGTTTTACACTCTGTCAAGCGTAACTAATACTCCGCGCCATAAATAGCTCGGCCAAAGAATTAGGAGCGTGTAGGATGGCGGAAAGCTTTACGACGACTAATCGTTTTTTCGACAATAAACATTATCCGCGCGGGTTCTCTCGTCACGGCGATTTCACCATCAAAGAGGCTCAGCTTCTTGAGCGCCATGGTTATGCCTTTAACGAGCTGGATCTGGGCAAGCGTGAGCCAGTAACTGAAGAAGAAAAGCAGTTCCTTGCTGTTTGCCGTGGAGAGCGTGAGCCGGAGTCTGAAGTAGAACGCGTATGGAGCAAGTACATGGCTCGCATCAAGCGTCCGAAACGCTTCCATACGCTGTCCGGCGGTAAGCCGCAGATGGAAGGTGCGGAAGACTACACCGAGTCTGACGACTGATTGGATGCGAAAAGGGGCTTCGGCCCCTTTTTTTATGCCAGCATCTTTTGCAGGTGCAACAAAAGACGATCGATCGCGCGATAGCTTAGCGCCTCCTGTAGATGACGTCTTTCAATATCAGGGCTTGCTTCAACGTCAGCGATAGTCCTGGCAACCTTCAGTAATCGCTGCCAGGCCCGGATAGAAAGGCCAAACCGCGATAGCGTTTCCTCAAGCCAGGCTGCATCCTCCGGCGTGAGGTGACAGTACTTCCGAATTCCTCCATTATCCAGCCGAGCGTTCAACACATGCTGGCGTGCATACTGACGAGCCTGCGCTGCGATAACTTTCTCGCGCACCGAAACCGTTCTTTCCCCCTGAGAATGTGTTTGTCGAAGCAGGCCCGGCGGCGGCAACGGGATCTCAAGCGAGAGATCAAACCGGTCAAGAAAGGGGCCGGATAACTTACTCAAATAGCGTAGCGTTTGCTCGGGCGTACAGCGGTTATGATTCCCCTGATAATGTCCCGTAGGGCTAGGGTTCATCGCGGCTACAAGCTGAAACTGCGCAGGGTAGCTGATCTTCGCTCGCGTGCGGGAGATATGAATCTCCCCCGATTCAATGGGCTCGCGCAGAGCGTCCAGCACGCGGCGCTCAAACTCCGGCAGTTCATCGAGAAACAGAATGCCGTTGTGCGCCAGCGAGATTTCACCCGGTGCGGGAATTGATCCTCCGCCAACCATGGCCGTCAGCGAGGCGCTGTGGTGTGGCGAGCGAAATGGGCGACGCCGCCACTGTTTTTGCAGCGACACCGTGCTGACCAGGCTGAATATCGCCGCGCTTTCCAACGCTTCCCGGTTATTAAGCGGCGGGAGCAGTCCGCTCAGCCTGCTGGCCAACATAGTCTTACCCGTGCCCGGAGGGCCTATGAGCAAAAGGTTGTGCCCGCCTGCGGCAGTAATCTCCAGGGCGCGTTTACCTTGCTCCTGCCCCATAATATCGCTGAGGTCCTCTGACGCCTCCGGCAGACGCTCATCACTCTCTTCCGGTTCCTCCAGCTCGTGTCGCCCTTCCAGGTAAGCGCATACCTCCTGCAAATGCCCGGCTATCAGACACCCTTTCTCGGCGATTAGGCTCACTTCTGACGCGTTCTCATTCGCCACGATAATCTGTCGCCCGGCCCGGATTGCCTCCAAAGCACCTGATATTGCGCCAGGAACGCCTCTTAGCGAGCCTGTAAGCGCAAGCTCGCCCACGAACTCATACGAGCCTAGCTGCGTTGTATTAAGCTGCTCAGAGGCCGCGAGAAGCGCAATGGCGATAGGTAAATCATATCGCCCACCCTCTTTAGGCAGATCGGCCGGGGCGAGATTGATGGTTATCTTCTTTGCCGGGAAAGAATAACCGCTGTTGATGATCGCGCTGCGCACCCGGTCCCGGGCCTCCTTGACCGTCGTTTCGGGCAGGCCGACCAGGGTTAATCCCGGCAGTCCATTGCTCAAATGCACCTCAACAGAAATTAGTGGTGCCTTCACGCCCAGCGCCGCTCGCGTATAAACAACTGACAGAGACATAATGCCCTCCTTGTGGCGTTACTATGCCCGTGCCCGTTATCTATTTTTATCGTCATTTTCAGCCTTTACGAGGCGCGTTCGTGATTTTTAGCGTCCTTTTGCAAAATTTGCATTTCCCTGGGATCGCCCTCGCAAAGGCGTTTTGGGCCGCATTTCGGCAGGCCAGAGAGGAATAAAAAAATGAAAAAAATTCATTTTCTATTTTCCTTATATAAAACAAAGATTTTCAGGAAAATAATTCGCTGGCTAAACAAAAAGGTCATAAATAAATCTTGTGCTTATTTTAAAAACTGTGATACCTCTTTAGGTATTCCTTCGAACAAGATGCAAAAAGAACTGAAAATGACAGCCCTTCTACGAGTGATTAGCCTGGTCGTGATTAGCGTGGTGGTGATTATTATCCCACCGTGCGGGGCTGCACTTGGACGAGGAAAGGCTTAGAAAACAAGCCTTAACGAACTAAGACCCCCGCACCGAAAGGTCCGGGGGTTTTTTTATGACTAAAAAACGTAAATGAGGAGCAGAGAATGAACGCTAGCACAAAATTCTGTTTCTCCCGATTTATGACGGGGAACTAACTATGAATGGGGCACAGTGGGTAGTACATGCGTTGCGCGCGCAGGGAGTCGAAACCGTATTTGGTTATCCGGGCGGCGCAATTATGCCGATTTACGATGCATTGTATGACGGCGGCGTGGAACACCTACTGTGTCGGCACGAGCAGGGGGCAGCGATGGCGGCCATTGGCTATGCGCGCGCTACGGGCAAAACCGGCGTCTGCATGGCCACCTCCGGGCCGGGCGCAACCAACCTGATCACCGGCCTGGCCGATGCGCTGCTTGATTCCGTTCCCGTGGTCGCAATCACCGGCCAGGTGGCGTCTCCCTTCATCGGCACCGATGCCTTCCAGGAGGTGGACGTGATTGGCCTGTCGCTGGCCTGTACCAAGCACAGCTTTCTCGTTCAGTCTCTGGAAGAGCTGCCGCGCGTGATGGCGGAAGCCTTCGACGTCGCCAACTCAGGCCGCCCCGGCCCGGTTCTGGTCGATATCCCGAAAGATATTCAGGTTGCGCTGGCCCAGCTGGAGCCGCATTTCTCCACCGTCAAAAACGATGATGCATTCCCGCATGCAGAGGTGGAAGAGGCGCGTCAGATGCTGGCGCAGGCCAAACAACCGATGCTGTACGTGGGCGGCGGCGTGGGTATGGCCCAGGCGGTGCCTGCTCTGCGCGAATTTATTGCCGTCACGCAAATGCCCGCCACCTGCACGCTGAAAGGGCTGGGGGCGGTAGACGCACAGTACCCGTATTATCTGGGGATGCTGGGAATGCACGGCACCAAAGCGGCAAACCTGGCGGTTCAGGCGTGTGATTTGCTCATCGCCGTGGGGGCCCGTTTTGACGACCGCGTCACCGGCAAGCTGAATACCTTCGCGCCCAATGCCAACGTGATCCATATGGATATCGACCCGGCGGAGATGAACAAGCTGCGTCAGGCGCACGTCGCGCTGAAGGGCGATCTGAACGCGCTGTTGCCCGCTTTGCAGCAGCCGCTGGAAATCAACGCATGGCGCCAGCACGCCGCCGATATGCGCGCCGAACACGCGTGGCGTTACGACCACCCCGGCGACGCCATCTACGCCCCGCTCCTGTTGAAACAGCTGTCCGAGCGCAAGCCCGCAGACAGCGTGGTCACCACCGACGTGGGCCAGCATCAGATGTGGTCAGCCCAGCATATGACCTACACCCGCCCGGAAAACTTCATCACCTCCAGCGGCTTAGGAACCATGGGCTTCGGCCTGCCTGCGGCGGTTGGCGCGCAGGTGGCCCGCCCGAACGATACCGTTATCTGCATCTCCGGCGACGGCTCGTTCATGATGAACGTTCAGGAGCTCGGCACCGTGAAGCGCAAGCAGCTGCCGCTGAAGATCGTGCTGCTCGACAACCAGCGCTTAGGGATGGTTCGCCAGTGGCAACAGCTGTTTTTCCAGGAACGCTACAGCGAAACCACGCTCACCGACAACCCCGATTTCCTCACCCTGGCCAGCGCGTTCGGTATCCCTGGCCAGCACATCACCCGTAAAGACCAGGTTGCAGCGGCACTCGACGCCATGCTGTCCAGCAAAGGGCCTTACCTGCTTCATGTCTCAATCGACGAGCTTGAGAACGTCTGGCCGTTGGTACCGCCAGGTGCCAGTAACTCACAAATGATGGAGAAATTATCATGATGCAGCATCAGGTCGCCGTGCAGGCTCGCTTCAACCCGGAAACTTTAGAACGCGTTTTGCGCGTGGTCCGTCATCGTGGCTTTCAGATTTGCTCTATGAATATGGAGACGGCCACCGATGCCCAGAACATTAACATTGAATTAACCGTTGCCAGTCTGCGGCCGGTCGACTTACTGTTTAGTCAGTTAAATAAGCTGGTAGACGTTGCCCATGTTGCCATCTGCCAGAGCACAACCACATCACAACAAATCCGCGCTTGAGCGTGACAGGAAGAGAAAATGACGACGAAAAAAGCTGATTACATTTGGTTCAACGGTGAGATGGTTCGCTGGGAGGACGCGAAAGTCCACGTGATGTCCCACGCGCTGCACTACGGCACCTCCGTGTTTGAAGGTATCCGCTGCTACGATTCTCACAAAGGGCCAGTGGTGTTCCGCCATCGCGAACACATGCAGCGTCTGCATGATTCAGCCAAAATTTATCGTTTTCCGGTCTCTCAGAGCGTTGACGAGCTGATGGAAGCCTGCCGCGAGGTGATCCGCAAGAACAACCTGACCAGCGCCTATATTCGCCCGCTGGTCTTCGTGGGCGACGTGGGTATGGGCGTTAACCCGCCAGAGGGTTATACCACCGATGTGATCATTGCCGCGTTCCCGTGGGGCGCTTACCTGGGAGCCGAAGCGCTGGATCAGGGGATCGACGCCATGGTTTCCTCCTGGAACCGCGTTGCGCCAAACACCATCCCGACCGCCGCGAAAGCGGGTGGTAACTACCTTTCCTCTCTGCTGGTCGGTAGCGAAGCGCGCCGCCACGGCTATCAGGAAGGCATCGCCCTGGACGTCAACGGCTACATCTCTGAAGGCGCAGGGGAAAACCTGTTTGAAGTAAAAGACGGCATTCTGTTTACTCCGCCGTTCACCTCTTCCGCGCTGCCGGGCATTACCCGCGACGCCATCATCAAGCTGGCGAAAGATCTCGGTATCGAAGTGCGCGAGCAGGTGCTGTCCCGCGAATCCCTGTATCTGGCCGACGAAGTGTTTATGTCCGGTACCGCGGCTGAAATCACGCCGGTTCGCAGCGTCGACGGCATCCAGGTGGGCGAAGGCCGCTGTGGGCCAATCACCAAGCGCATTCAGCAGGCCTTCTTTGGCCTCTTCACCGGCGAAACCGAAGACAAATACGGCTGGTTGGATCAGGTTAATCACTAAGCATAAATTTGGGACGGCACGCACCGTCCCATTAAATAGTCAGACGGGAGTAAATAAAGCATGCCTAAGTATCGTTCCGCCACCACCACCCACGGCCGCAACATGGCTGGAGCCCGCGCGCTGTGGCGCGCCACCGGGATGACCGACGCCGATTTCGGCAAGCCGATTATCGCCGTGGTCAACTCCTTCACCCAGTTCGTACCGGGCCACGTGCATCTGCGCGATCTCGGCAAGCTGGTCGCCGAGCAAATTGAAGCCTCCGGCGGGGTGGCGAAAGAGTTCAACACCATCGCGGTCGATGACGGTATCGCGATGGGGCACGGGGGCATGCTCTATTCACTGCCGTCTCGCGAGCTGATCGCCGACTCGGTGGAGTACATGGTGAATGCCCACTGCGCCGATGCAATGGTATGTATCTCCAACTGCGACAAAATCACCCCGGGGATGCTGATGGCCTCCCTGCGCCTGAACATTCCGGTGATCTTCGTCTCCGGCGGCCCGATGGAAGCGGGTAAAACCAAGCTTTCCGATAAAATCATCAAGCTCGATCTGGTCGATGCGATGATCCAGGGCGCGGACCCGAAGGTTTCCGACGAGCAGAGCGACCAGGTGGAGCGCTCCGCGTGTCCGACCTGCGGCTCCTGTTCCGGGATGTTCACCGCCAACTCCATGAACTGCCTGACCGAAGCGCTGGGCCTGTCTCAGCCGGGCAACGGCTCCCTGCTGGCAACCCACGCCGACCGCAAGCAGCTGTTCCTCAACGCCGGTAAACGCATCGTTGAGCTGACCAAGCGCTACTACGAGCAGGACGACGCCAGCGCGCTGCCGCGCAATATCGCCAGCAAAGCCGCGTTTGAAAACGCCATGACCCTGGATATCGCCATGGGTGGCTCCACCAACACCGTTCTGCACCTGCTGGCCGCCGCGCAGGAAGCGGAAATCGACTTCACCATGAGCGATATCGACAAGCTGTCCCGCAAGGTGCCGCAGCTGTGTAAGGTCGCGCCAAGCACCCAGAAGTACCACATGGAAGACGTACACCGTGCGGGCGGCGTGCTGGGCATTCTGGGCGAGCTGGACCGTGCGGGCCTGATGAACCGTAACGTGAAAAACGTGCTCGGCCTGACGCTGCCGGAGTCGCTGGACAAATACGACGTGATGCTGACCAAAGACGAAGCGGTGAAGAACATGTTCCGCGCGGGCCCGGCTGGTATTCGCACCACGCAGGCGTTCTCCCAGGACTGTCGCTGGGATACGCTGGACGACGATCGCGCCGAAGGCTGCATCCGCTCGCTTGAGCACGCCTACAGCAAAGACGGCGGTCTGGCCGTGCTCTACGGTAACTTTGCGGAAAACGGCTGCATCGTAAAAACCGCGGGCGTGGACGACAGCATCCTGAAATTCACCGGTCCGGCCAAAGTCTACGAAAGCCAGGACGATGCGGTCGAGGCCATCCTCGGCGGCAAAGTGGTGGAAGGCGACGTGGTCGTGATCCGCTACGAAGGGCCAAAAGGCGGTCCGGGGATGCAGGAAATGCTCTACCCGACCACCTTCCTGAAATCGATGGGCCTCGGCAAAGCCTGCGCCCTGATCACCGACGGCCGTTTCTCCGGAGGGACGTCCGGCCTCTCTATTGGCCACGTGTCACCGGAAGCGGCGAGCGGCGGCAACATCGCCATCATCGAAGACGGCGACCTGATCGAAATCGACATTCCGAACCGCGGCATCCAGCTGAAGCTGAGCGACCAGGAAATCGCGGCGCGCCGCGAAGCGCAGGAAGCGCGCGGTGATAAAGCCTGGACGCCGAAAGATCGCCAGCGTGAAGTCTCCTTCGCTCTGCGCGCCTACGCGAGCCTTGCCACCAGTGCAGATAAAGGCGCGGTGCGCGATAAATCGAAGCTTGGGGGCTAACGATGGCCGAGTCACAACCCTTATCCGCCGCCCCCGAGGGGGCGGAATATCTGAGGGCGGTGCTGCGCGCGCCGGTCTATGAGGCCGTGCAGGTCACGCCGCTGCAGAAAATGGAAAAACTCTCTTCGCGCCTCGACAACGTCATTCTGGTGAAGCGCGAAGACCGTCAGCCGGTGCACAGCTTCAAGCTGCGCGGCGCCTACGCGATGATGGCCGGGCTGACCGACGAGCAAAAAGCGCGCGGTGTGATTACCGCTTCCGCGGGCAACCACGCGCAAGGCGTGGCGTTCTCGTCCGCTCGCTTAGGGCTAAAAGCGCTGATCGTGATGCCGGTTGCCACGGCGGATATCAAAGTCGACGCGGTGCGCAGTTTTGGCGGCGAAGTGCTGCTGCACGGGGCCAACTTTGACGAGGCCAAAGCCAAAGCGATTGAGCTGGCGCAGCAGCAGGGCTTTACCTGGGTGCCGCCGTTCGATCACCCGATGGTGATTGCCGGGCAGGGCACGCTGGCGCTGGAGATGCTACAGCAGGATGCGCATCTTGATCGCGTCTTCGTCCCGGTTGGCGGCGGTGGCTTAGCCGCGGGCGTGGCGGTGCTGATCAAACAGCTGATGCCGCAGATCAAAGTCATCGCCGTTGAAGCGGAAGACTCCGCCTGCCTGAAGGCGGCGCTGGATGCGGGGCATCCGGTGGACCTGCCGCGCGTCGGGCTGTTTGCCGAGGGCGTGGCGGTGAAGCGCATCGGCGATGAGACGTTCCGCCTGTGCCAGGAATATCTCGACGATATCGTCACCGTCGACAGCGACGCGATCTGCGCGGCGATGAAAGATCTGTTCGAAGACGTACGCGCCGTCGCGGAGCCGTCCGGCGCGCTGGCGCTGGCGGGAATGAAGAAATACATCGCGCAGCACAACATTCGCGGCGAGCGGCTGGCGCACGTGCTTTCGGGCGCTAACGTCAACTTCCACGGCCTGCGCTACGTGTCCGAACGCTGCGAGCTGGGCGAACAGCGTGAAGCGCTGCTTGCGGTGACCATTCCGGAAGAGAAGGGCAGCTTCCTCAAGTTCTGCCAGCTGCTGGGCGGCCGTTCGGTGACGGAGTTTAACTACCGCTTTGCCGATGCCAAAGACGCGTGCATTTTTGTCGGCGTGCGCCTGAGCCGTGGCCTCGAGGAACGCAAGGAGATCCTCAGCCTGCTGCACGAGGGCGGCTACAGCGTGGTCGATCTGTCAGACGATGAAATGGCAAAGCTGCACGTGCGCTACATGGTCGGCGGGCGTCCCTCGAAGCCGCTCAAGGAACGCCTGTTCAGCTTCGAGTTTCCGGAATCACCGGGCGCGCTGCTGAAGTTCCTGCACACGCTGGGCACGCACTGGAACATTTCGCTGTTCCACTACCGCAGCCACGGCACCGACTACGGCCGCGTGCTGGCGGCGTTCGAACTGGGCGAGCACGAGCCGGATTTCGAAACGCGGCTGAACGAATTGGGCTATGAGTGCCACGACGAAACCCATAACCCGGCGTTCAGGTTCTTCCTGGCGGGTTAGCGAATCACCCTAATGTCGTACCAGAACGTGAAAATCATAGCGACTGTCTTGGCAGGTAAGGGCTATCGACCAGGACAGTCTCTTGATGGGTTAACCCGTTAATAATATGCAGGGCGCTCTGACGGCCTATTTCATAGTGCGGTAACTGCACGGTGGATAACGGCGGCAGAAAGAGATCGCCCGTCCCCACCATATTGTCGTACCCCAGCACGGCGACATCCTGCGGGATCTTAAGTCCCCTGGTCAGTAACGCCTGATAGACCACAAAAGCGATACGATCGTTACCGCAAATAATGGCGTCAAACCGGCGCTCCGATCCGGTCATAAAGCGATTCACCAGCTTCGCGGCGTCCAGATAATGTTTGTCTCCTTCCGGCAGGTAGTGATGGACGAGCCGCTGGGTGTCGACGCCATATTCCCTGCAGGCTCGTTCAATGCCCGCCCGACGTCGCTGGCTGACGACCAGCTCCTTCGGCAAATGAATGCACAGCGGTTTTCGATATCCTGCTTCCAGCACTGCTTTCATCCCCGCGTATTGCCCGTTTTCATCATCAGGGATGTAGCTGGCCACTTCCCCCGTGAGGCTTTCACAGTTCGCCAGTACGCAGGGAAGGGTGCGCAGCTTTTGCGGAATGGGAACCTGGCGCAGGCCCATTGTGGTGTAGATGATGCCATTAGGCCGATGGGAGAGCAGCAGATCGACGATCTTGTCGGGATTGTCGTCAGAGAACATGTTGACCTGAAAGCTGTTCCAGCCGTGGGCGCGCGCGGTTTCTTCTATCGATAACGTAATCTCGACGGAAAATGGCGTGGTGGTGGTGTCTAACGCCAGCACGCCGATGGTATTTAGCGTAGATTTTGCCCCGCGGATTTTGCGCGCCGAGATATCAGATACATAGTTCAGCTCGTTTACCGCCGCCATAACCCGCTCGTAGGTGTCCTTTTTCAGCCGCTCGGGTTCATTAAGGGCGCGTGAAACCGTCATCAACGATACGTTTGCCAGCTTTGCCACGTCTTTCAATGACGCCATGATGAAAATCCGTCCCGATCTAAAAATGCGAAGGCGCTAACAATACCGCAATGTTAACGTTAACTTTTGTGATTAACATCGCAAGCACGACAAAGGCTGCATGATTGCCAGAAATGTTAACGTTATCTTTTTGTGCAGAGGGCCGAATCGTATCAGGCGGCGCATCAGATAACTTTGAGGGCGGTGGATGAAGATGGAATCGTTATTGCAGGCAGCAAATAGCGTTATTAAAGAAAATCAGAAAGAGGTAAAACGACGCTGGTATCCCGAATACCATCTTGCTCCCCCGGTTGGCTGGATGAACGACCCCAACGGCCTGACGTGGTTCAACGGCTATTTCCACGCGTTCTATCAGCATCACCCCTCGTCGCCCGAGTGGGGACCTATGCACTGGGGGCACGCTCGCAGCCGGGACATGGTGCGATGGGAGCATCTGCCCGTCGCGCTCGCGCCGGAAGGCCCGGAGGATCGCGACGGCTGCTTTTCCGGGTCTGCCGTGGTAGCGGGTGAAAAACTGGCGCTGATTTACACCGGCCATAAGTTCCACGGCCAGCCCGTCGATGAAAATCTTTATCAGGTGCAATGCCTGGCGATCAGCAGCGATGGAGTCACCTTTCATCGGGAAGGAATGGTGTTGGATACACCCCAGGGCCTGCATCATTTCCGTGACCCAAAGGTGTGGCGCGAGAAAGAGGCCTGGTACATGGTGGTTGGCGCGAAAAAACAGGGCAAGGGCGAGGTACAAATTTATCGCTCTGCGGATTTACGTCATTGGGACGTTGAAAGCGCTATCGCAGGCGAGGCGATTTGCAGCGCTTACATGTGGGAATGTCCGGACCTTTTCCCGCTCGGCGATAAGCACATCCTGATGTTCTCTCCTCAGGGCATTGCGGCGGAAGGCTACCGCTATCGCAATCTCTTCCAGAGCGGCTATGTGGTGGGCCGCTGGCAGCCGGGAGAGACCTTTGCCCCAGAAGGCGCGTTTCAGGAGCTTGACCACGGGCATGATTTTTATGCGCCGCAAAGCTTTACCACGCCTGACGGGCGCCGCGTGATCATGGCATGGCTTGCCATGTGGGAATCTGTGATGCCGGAAAAAGCAGACGGATGGGCAGGGATGCTGTCGTTGCCGCGTGAGCTGACGTTGTCTGAGGATGGACGGGTTTGCCAGCATCCGGTTAAAGAGCTGGAAGCGCTGCGCGGCACCTGCGAGCAATGGCAGCCAGCAAAGCTTCAGCAGCAGACGATGATCCTGAAGGAACACGTCCGGGCGATGGAAGTGCAGATCGAGTGGGATACCTCATCCAGCGATGCCGAACGTTACGGGCTTTCCCTGGGCAGCGGCGCTCGCATTTATGTGGATAACCAGTCGCAGCGCATTGTTCTCGAGCGGCATTATCCTGAGCACAACATCAGCGGTTACCGCAGCGTGCCCCTTCCTGAGGGCGATCTTTTACGCTGGCGGTTGTTCATCGACAGCTCATCGTTCGAGCTCTTTATCAATGCGGGGGAATACACGATGAGCAGTCGTATTTACCCGTCGGACGCCGATCGCCAGATGGCATTATTTAGCCACTCAGGTAACGCCACTGTGCGTCACGCCTGCGCATGGCCATTAAGCGCTGAGGGGCAGTCATGAGAATCTGGGCGCTCGGTGACGGCGTAGTGGATTTACTGCCGTTTGAAAATATGAAGTTTGAAGCCTGTGCGGGTGGCGCGCCGGTGAATGTTGCCGTAGGCGCCGCGCGGCTGGGCTGTGAGAGCGGTTTTATCGGTCGCGTAGGGAATGATCCCTTTGGCCATTTTTTGCATCGCAGCCTGACGGCATTCGGCGTGAATACCCGACAGATGCAGTTTGATGAAAAACATCACACCAGCACCGTGGTCGTGTCCTTAAACGACGACGGGGAACGTCAGTTTGATTTTCTGGTGAGCGCCTCGGCGGACCGCTATCTGACGCGGGACGCTCTGCCGGACTTCGGCGCTGATATCTTACACTTTTGCTCCCTCGCGCTCGCGGCTGAAACCTGCCGGAATACGCTTGAACGGGCAATAGCGAATGTTCGTCGCGCAGGCGGCGTGGTGAGCTTTGATATCAACCTGCGTGAGCAGATGTGGAGCGATGCCGGGGAGATGTTCAATACCATCCAGGCAAAGGCGCTCGAGGCCGATGTGCTGAAACTCTCTGAGGAAGAGTGGTACTGGCTGACCGGCAGTCACGATTTCACCACCGCGTTAGCCAGGCTGGAAGCTTATCCTGCCCGCTTAAAGCTGGTGACCTACGGTGCGCAGGGCACGCTGGTTATCTGGCAGGGCAGAGCCTTTCATTTCTTCGGCTTTCGCGTTGAGAGCATTGATACTACAGGGGCGGGTGATGCGTTCATGGCCGGCGCGCTGAGCGCCCTTTCCCGTTCAGGCTGGCCGGAGACGTTTGAGGAACTGGCCGCGTTGGTCACTCAGGCTAGCGCCTGCGGCGCACTGGCGACAACGCAAAAAGGGGCGCTCACCGCCATTGCGGATCGACAACAGCTTGATTTATTCCTGCAATCTTCCCCGGAGCTGGAGGTGGAAAGCAAAGGTTAACCATCTCCGATAACGCGCTTTGCGGTGATGATGAATGACGGCTCTCTCCTGGTAATCGGTATGAGGTGGGCACCTGTTCCCTGAAAAATGGGTGGCTCACCCTGAATGTATAGCGCAACGAAAGCTCATTGGACTTTGTCTCCTTATGGCAGGATGAAAAATGGAAACAAGCATGCTGTTCAGTAATAGAAAATATTTTGGCGCATCAGGATATCTGCTTTTCTTTTTTGGTGCCTGGTCGCTGTGGTGGTCTTTTTATGCGATTTGGTTGAAAACAAAAATTGGGCTCAGCGGTGAAGAGTTAGGTTTGCTTTATTCCGTTAATCAATTCTTCAGCATGATTTTTATGATTGGATATGGATTTATCCAGGATAAATTAGGGATCGGGAAAACGCTAATCTGGCTGATGAGTATAGTGCTGGTTCTGACCGGGCCCTTTCTGATCTATGTTTATGAGCCATTGCTGTCATCCAGCTTTACGCTGGGCATGTTCGTCGGCGCGATTTTCTTTGGCTTAGGATTTCTGGCGGCATGCGGATTAATCGAGAGTTACGTTGAAAAGCTAAGCCGCCTGTTCAGCTTTGAATTTGGCACCGCACGTCTTTGGGGAAGCGTTGGCTATGCCGTGGGGACATTAATTGGCGGGATCTGCTTCAGCATCAACCCCCATATCAATTTCTGGGGCGTTTCGGTGATGGGCGTTTGCTTCCTGTTCATCAACATCGTGCTCAAGTCAGACGTGCCGCGTCGGCATGCGGGGCAGGGCAATGTTGTCAGAACGCAGGACTTTTTGTCCATCTTTAAGGATAAGCAGTTCTGGTTCTTTGTGATTTTCGTGATTGGCACCTGGTCATTTTATAATATCTACGATCAGCAGATGTTCCCCGTATTTTACGCTGGCCTGTTTGATAATCCAGAGACGGGGGCGCGGGTTTATGGCTATCTGAATTCTGTGCAGGTTATTATGGAAGCCGTTGGAATGGCGCTGGTGCCTTTTCTGATTAATAGAATTGGTCCAAAGTCGGCGCTGCTATTGGGCGGAATGATTATGGCCTGCCGTATTTTAGGATCGGCCATTTTCTCGGATATTTACATCATCTCCTTTATCAAAATGCTTCATGCGATTGAAGTTCCCCTGTTTGTGCTGTCGGTCTTTAAATTCAGCGTAGCGAACTTCGATAAACGCTTTTCAGCGACGATCTATCTCGTCGGATTTAATATCGCAGGTTCGCTGGGCATTATCATGCTTTCATTGCCGATTGGGCGGCTGTTTGACAAAGTGGGTTACCATACAATATTCCTGATTATTGCCTCCGTCGTGATTGCGATGATTGTGCAGGGGTATTTTACGTTAAGTAAGAAATCACATAAAAAGGAAGAGATTCAGACGGTGTATGAGCCTTAACCTCCTCAGGAGAAGCGCAGGGCTTCTCCTGCCCGTCAGGCATTGTTATGGGTTTGAACGATCTTCCAGAACGCATCAATAAGCGGCTCATGCAGCCGCTTTTTTTGTGCGCACACGCCAAGCTCGAACGGCGTTTTTTCGTCGCTGCGCTCTAAAATCATGACGCGGTTGCGCACCGGCTCGGGGCTGTTTTCCAGCACCACTTCCGGCAGCAGCGCCACGCCGCAGCCCAGCGCCACCATCGATACCATGGCTTCGTGGCCGCCGACCGTGGCGTAAATGGACGGGTTGCTGATCTTCTGACGGCGGAACCACAGCTCGATGCGGCGGCGCACCGGCCCCTGATCGGCCATGATGAACGGCACCGTCGACCAGTCCGGCTTTTCCACCGAGACCTGATTACGCACCGGACAGGGCAGCGCGGGGGCGATCAGCACCACCGCGAGATTTTCCAGCATCGAGAACGCCACCGCGCCCGGCAGCGTTTCCGGCTTGCCCGCAATCGCCAGATCGGCTTCGCCCGTCACCACTTTTTCCATCGCGTCGGCGGCATCGCCCGTAGAGAGCTTAATTTCAACCGACGGATGCTCGGCGCGGAAGCGGTCGAGAATAGGGGGAAGATGGCTGTAGGCGGCGGTGACGGAGCAGAAAATATGCAGCTCGCCGGAAAGCGACGGCCCCTGCTGGTCGATGGTGTGCCGCAGCTGCTGATACTGCAGCAGCGTTTGCTGCGCAAAAACGCGCAGCTCTTCGCCCGCTTCCGTAAGCGTGACCGTGCGGTTATCGCGCACGAACAGCGGCTGGCCGAGGTCTTCCTCAAGGCGCTGGATCTGACGTGAGAGCGTGGAGGGGCTAACGTGCATGGCGCGCGCGCTGCGGCCAAAATGACGGCTTTCCGCCAGGTGCAGGAACATTTTCAGATCGCGTAAATCCACCGATTCCACTCCCTCTTTTTACATTGCAGAAATTGCAACTTGACGTTGTGAATATATCAATTTCCGCAATAAATTTCCTGTTGTAATGTGGGTACATTGTCGCTGAAAGGCGAACCGAACAATAAGACACACAACATCACGAGGTATCACCCATGGCTAACTACTTTAATACACTGAACTTGCGCCAGCAGCTGGCGCAGCTGGGCAAATGCCGCTTCATGGCGCGCGATGAATTTGCCGATGGCGCGAGCTACCTTCAGGGTAAAAAAGTGGTCATCGTCGGCTGTGGCGCACAGGGTCTGAACCAGGGCCTGAACATGCGTGACTCCGGTCTGGATATCTCCTACGCCCTGCGCAAAGAGGCGATTGCCGAGAAGCGTGCCTCATGGCGTAAAGCGACCGAAAACGGCTTTAAAGTGGGTACCTACGAAGAGCTGATCCCGCAGGCGGATCTGGTAGTTAACCTGACGCCGGACAAGCAGCACTCTGACGTTGTGCGTTCCGTACAGCCGCTGATGAAAGACGGCGCGGCGCTGGGCTACTCCCACGGCTTCAACATCGTTGAAGTGGGCGAGCAGATCCGTAAAGACATCACCGTGGTGATGGTGGCGCCGAAGTGCCCGGGTACCGAAGTGCGTGAAGAGTACAAGCGCGGCTTCGGCGTGCCGACGCTGATCGCGGTTCACCCGGAAAACGATCCGAAAGGCGAAGGCATGGCGATCGCCAAGGCGTGGGCGGCGGCTACAGGCGGCCACCGTGCGGGCGTGCTGGAATCTTCCTTCGTTGCCGAAGTGAAATCTGACCTGATGGGCGAGCAGACCATCCTTTGCGGCATGCTGCAGGCCGGTTCTCTGCTGTGCTTCGACAAGCTGGTGGAAGAAGGCACCGACCCGTCATACGCGGAAAAACTGATTCAGTTCGGCTGGGAAACCATCACCGAAGCGCTGAAGCAGGGCGGCATCACCCTGATGATGGATCGCCTGTCTAACCCGGCGAAGCTGCGCGCTTACGCGCTGTCCGAACAGCTGAAAACCATCATGGCGCCGCTGTTCCAGAAACACATGGACGACATCATCTCCGGCGAGTTCTCCTCCGGCATGATGGCGGACTGGGCGAACGACGACAAAAACCTGCTGACCTGGCGCGAAGAGACCGGCAAAACCGCGTTTGAAAACGCCGCGCAGTTTGACGGTAAAATCAGCGAGCAGGAGTACTTCGACAAGGGCGTGCTGATGATCGCGATGGTGAAAGCGGGCGTTGAGCTGGCGTTTGAAACCATGGTGGATTCCGGCATCATCGAAGAATCAGCGTACTACGAATCACTGCACGAGCTGCCGCTGATCGCGAACACCATCGCCCGTAAGCGTCTGTACGAGATGAACGTGGTTATCTCCGACACCGCCGAGTACGGTAACTACCTGTTCTCTTACGCCTGCGTGCCGCTGTTGAAAGAGTTCATGACCACGCTGCAGGCGGGCGATCTGGGCAAGGCGATTGCGGAAGGCGCGGTAGACAACGCGCAGCTGCGCGACGTGAACGATGCAATTCGCAGCCATGAAATCGAGAAGGTTGGCCAGAAGCTGCGCGGCTACATGACCGATATGAAGCGCATTGCGGTAGCGGGCTAAAAACCGAGTCGGGTGGCGCGAGCGCTTACCCGACCTACTTCCTGCATGTAGGCCGGGTAAGGCGACGCCGCCACCCGGCTTTTTATTTGCGATACAGCACTTTGATGATGTGGTAACCGAACTGCGTGTGCAGCGGGCCGGTTGGCTCCAGCACCGGGCAGGAGAAGACCACTTTATCGAACGCCGGAACCATCTGGCCCTGACGGAATTCGCCTAAATCACCGCCGCGTTTGCCTGACGGACAGATGGAGTGTTTCTTCGCCAGCTTGCCGAAGTCCGCGCCATTTTTGATCTGCTCCAGAAGATCCAGAGCCAGTTTTTCTTCCTTAACAAGGATATGCACTGCTGCTGCCATTTTTGCCATGATCGTGCCTTGAGTGGTATGGATGAGGCTGGCTATACTACCACGCTGTTATTTCCCCCTCCCGACTTTCATTGAGTGATCATTTATGCGTTTAAACCCCGGACAACAACAAGCCGTCGAATTTGTCACCGGACCTTGCCTGGTGCTGGCGGGCGCGGGTTCCGGTAAAACGCGCGTGATCACCAACAAGATCGCCCACCTGATCCGCGGCTGCGGCTATCAGGCGCGCCACATTGCGGCGGTAACCTTTACCAACAAAGCGGCGCGCGAGATGAAGGAGCGCGTCGGCCAGACGCTGGGGCGCAAAGAGGCGCGCGGCCTGATGATCTCCACCTTCCACACGCTGGGGCTGGATATCATCAAGCGCGAATACGCGGCGCTGGGGATGAAATCGAACTTTTCGCTGTTTGACGATACCGATCAGGTCGCGCTGCTTAAAGAGCTGACCGAGGGGCTACTCGAGGATGACAAAACCGTTCTGCAGCAGCTGATCTCGACGATCTCCAACTGGAAAAACGATCTGATGACGCCAGCCCAGGCGGCGGCGATCGCCAAGGGCGAGCGGGATCGGATCTTCGCCCACTGCTACGGCCTGTACGACGCGCACATGAAAGCGTGCAACGTGCTGGATTTTGACGATCTGATCCTCCTGCCAACGCTGCTGCTTCAGCGCAACGAAGAGGTGCGCGAGCGCTGGCAGAACAAGATCCGCTATCTGCTGGTGGATGAATATCAGGATACCAACACCAGCCAGTACGAGCTGGTAAAGCTGCTGGTGGGAAGCCGCGCGCGCTTTACCGTGGTCGGCGACGATGACCAGTCCATCTACTCCTGGCGCGGCGCGCGTCCGCAAAACCTGGTGCTGCTGAGCAAAGATTTTCCGGCGCTGCAGGTGATCAAACTGGAGCAAAACTACCGCTCGTCGGGGCGCATCCTGAAGGCGGCGAATATCCTGATCGCCAATAACCCGCACGTGTTTGAAAAACGCCTGTTCTCCGAGCTGGGCTACGGCACCGAGCTAAAGGTGCTTAGCGCGAACAATGAAGAGCACGAGGCGGAGCGCGTGGCCGGCGAGCTGATCGCCCACCACTTCGTCAATAAAACCGAATACAAAGATTACGCGATCCTCTATCGCGGCAACCACCAGGCGCGCGTCTTTGAAAAGATGCTGATGCAAAACCGCATCCCGTACAAAATTTCCGGCGGCACGTCGTTCTTCTCGCGCCCTGAAATCAAGGATCTGCTGGCCTATCTGCGCGTGCTCACTAACCCGGATGACGACAGCGCGTTTTTGCGCATCGTGAATACGCCGAAGCGTGAAATTGGTCCCGCGACGCTGCAAAAGCTGGGCGAATGGGCGATGACGCGCAGCAAAAGTATGTTCACGGCCAGCTTCGACATGGGCCTGAGCCAGACGCTGACCGGGCGCGGCTACGACAACTTAACCCGCTTCACCCACTGGCTCGGCGAAGTGCAAAGGCTGGCGGAACGCGAGCCGGTGGCGGCGGTGCGCGACCTGATCCACGGCATCGACTACGAGTCATGGCTCTATGAAACCTCGGCCAGCCCGAAAGCGGCGGAAATGCGCATGAAAAACGTTAACCAGCTGTTCAGCTGGATGACGGAGATGCTCGAAGGTTCGGAGATTGACGAGCCGATGACCCTCACCCAGGTCGTCACCCGCTTTACCCTGCGCGATATGATGGAGCGCGGCGAGAGCGAGGAGGAGGCCGACCAGGTTCAGCTGATGACCCTTCACGCGTCAAAAGGCCTCGAGTTCCCGTACGTCTATCTGGTGGGAATGGAAGAGGGTTTGCTGCCGCATCAGAGCAGCATCGATGAAGATAACGTCGACGAAGAGCGCCGCCTGGCCTACGTGGGGATCACCCGCGCCCAGAAGGAACTGGTGTTTACGCTGTGCAAAGAGCGCCGGCAGTATGGCGAGCTGGTGCGCCCGGAGCCGAGCCGCTTCCTGCTGGAACTGCCGCAGGACGATCTGATTTGGGAGCAGGAGCGCAAGGTGATTACGGCCGAAGAGCGGATGCACAAAGGCCAGGCCAACGTGGCGAACATTCGCGCGATGCTGGCAAAAGCGAAAGAGAAGGGATAAATCAGAAGGGCTTGTAGGCCGGGTAAGCGCAGCGCCACCCGGCAACGTTCAGCGTATTACTTCACTTCCAGTACCCAGTGCACGTAGCTTTGCCATTGGCACTCTTGTTCGATCAGCTCCGCACCCAGCGGATGACTCTCTCGCCAGTTTCCCGGCAGCGTCAGGATCAGCTTCTCGTCTTCCACCGTCAGCGTCGTCGCGGGCAGCAGATCGTCCCGACGACGGCTGGCAAACAGGATCGCCAGGCGCAGCAGGCGGCAAAGATGCTCGGCCACGCGCGGCGGCACGGCGTTCTGCTGATGCAGTGAAGAGAGATCAACGGCGTTGGTCTGGTTCAGCAGCAGCGTTGCCAAAAGCTTTTTTTGCGCGGGCGTATAGCCCGGAAGGTCGAGGTTTCGCACCAGATAAGCGGCGTGAGCAGGGGCTTGTTTAAAATCGATGCTCAGCCCGACTTCGTGCAGCGCACAGGCGCTTAACAGAAGATCGCGGCTTAACGGCTCGATATCCCAGCTTTTTTCCACCTGATCGGCGAAGAGCGAGGCCAGCTGGCTGACGCGTCCCGCCTGATCGGTATCCACCATAAAGCGGCGCTGAACGTTACGCAGCGTGCGGCTGCGGATGTCCTGATCGACTGACAGATGCAGCATCCCGTAGACCAGACCTTCGCGCAGCGCGCCGCCGGCCAGCGTCATGCACTGAATGTTCAGCTCGGTGAAAATCGCGATAAGAATCGCGAGCCCGCTTGGGAAAACCAGCGCCCGTTCGAGCGTCAGGCCTTCAATTTCCAGCTCTTCCAGACGGCCACACTGAATGGCACGCTGCTTAAGCTGCTGGAGTTTGGCAAGCGTGATGCGCTCGTCCATCCCCTGCGCCATCATGATTTCCTGCAAAGCCTGCACGGTACCGGAGGCACCCACGCAGGCCTTCCAGCCGTGGTAGCGCAATTCGTCCATCACCGGGCGCAGCACGTCGCGCGCGGCTTTTTCCGCCTCGTCGAAGTTTTCCTGAGCCAGATTGCGATCGGTAAAATAGCGCTCAAGCCAGGTGACGCAGCCCATCGACAGGCTAAACAGCGAGGTCGCCTGCGCGCCCGTGCCGGTAACCAGCTCGGTGCTTGCTCCGCCGATATCCACCACCAGACGGCGATCGTCACCGCCCGTGGTGTGCGCAACGCCCTGATAAATCAGGCGCGCTTCTTCTTCACCGCTGATGACCTGCACCGGACAGCCCAAAATTTCCTGCGCTTTGGCAATAAAATCGACGGCGTTAACCGCCAGCCTGAGCGTCGCCGTGGCGACAACGCGGATTTGCGCGTGGGGGATATCCTGCAGACGTTCGGCAAAAAGGCGGAGACACTGCCAGCCGCGTTCCATGGCTTCTGGCGAGAGATGATTATCGCTGCTCAGGCCCGCAGCGAGGCGGACCTTGCGCTTGATGCGCGTCAGCGTTTGTATGCTCCCGGCCACCTCGCGCACAACCAGCATATGAAAACTATTAGAACCGAGATCGATTGCTGCATAGAGCGAGGTAGAACTCATACACTTCATCCTTCACGCTGCCTCATCGTTGGCTGCGCCCGCTCACCCCTGTCACTTACTGAAGAAAGCTCCAGGAGATTCGCAGACTTACCGCCTTGATGCATCGTGAATGATTGTGTGTATGGCATATTTTTTAACCTGACCGACGACGATTACGCGGCGCGCCGCCTGAACGACGCGGGCCATTGCCGGTGCGTGGGCGGGTAAGGCGCTTCGGCGGCGGCAGTTCGCTCAACAGGGCATCCGGGTTGTACTTGCTCTGCGGAATTGAGTGGCCGATGTAGGTCTCAATGGCAGGCAGGTTCAGGGCATACTCTTCACAGGCGAGGCTGATTGAGTGGCCGCTGGCACCAGCACGACCGGTACGGCCGATGCGGTGAACGTAATCTTCGCAGTCATCCGGCAGGTCGTAGTTAAAGACGTGCGTTACGGCAGGAATATGCAGGCCGCGCGCGGCAACGTCGGTCGCCACCAGAATATCAAGGTCGCCACGGGTAAATTCGTCGAGGATACGCAGGCGTTTTTTCTGCGCAACGTCGCCGGTCAGCAGGCCAACGCGGTGACCGTCGGCAGCCAGATGGCCCCAGATGTCTTCGCAGCGGTGCTTGGTGTTCGCAAAGATGATGGCGCGATCCGGCCACTCTTCTTCGATCAGCGTTTGCAGCAGACGCATTTTCTCTTCGTTAGACGGATAGAAAAGCTCTTCTTTAATGCGGTGGCCCGTTTTTTGTTCCGGCTCCACTTCGACGTACTCGGCGTTGTTCATCTGCTCAAACGCCAGTTCGCGTACGCGATAAGAAAGGGTTGCGGAGAACAGCATGTTCAGGCGCTGGTTTGCCGCAGGCATACGGCGGAACAGCCAGCGGATGTCTTTGATGAAGCCCAGATCGTACATACGGTCTGCTTCATCCAGCACCACGACCTGGATTGCGCCGAGGTTGATATGATTCTGTTTTGCGTAGTCGATGAGACGGCCAGTGGTGCCAATCAGGATATCTACGCCGCTTTCCAGCACTTTCAGCTGCTTATCGTAGCCGTCGCCGCCGTAGGCCAGGCCCAGTTTCAGCCCGGTGGATTGTGCCAGAGGCTCAGCGTCTGCGTGGATCTGTACCGCCAGTTCTCGCGTTGGAGCCATAATGAGCGCACGCGGTTGGTTAACTTTGCGGTCTGCAATCGCTGGATGAGAAAGTAAATAATGAAACGTTGACGTTAAGAACGCCATCGTTTTGCCAGTACCGGTTTGCGCCTGCCCTGCAACATCGCGACCGGCCAGCGTAAGCGGCAGCGCGAGGGCCTGAATGGGCGTGCAGTTATGAAACCCTTTATTTTCAAGGGCTTCGATCACCTTAGGGTGCAGGGCGAAGTCGGAAAACTTCTGTTCTGTTAAATGTGTTTTGCTCATAGTGTGGTAGAATATCAGCTTACTATTGCTTTACGAAAGCGTATCCGGTGAAATAAAGTCAACCTTTAGTTGGTTAATGCGACATCAACACGTCGTTGATGAGGGCGAAACCAACGCACCAGGCTTATTCCTGTGGAGTTATATATGAGCGATAAAATTATTCACCTGACTGACGACAGTTTTGACACGGACGTGCTTAAGGCTGACGGGCTGACCCTCGTCGATTTCTGGGCTGAGTGGTGTGGTCCTTGCAAAATGATCGCCCCGATTCTGGATGAAATCGCTGACGAATATCAGGGCAAACTGACCGTTGCTAAACTGAACATCGACCAGAACCCGGGCACTGCGCCGAAATACGGCATCCGCGGTATCCCAACCCTGCTGCTGTTCAAAAACGGCGAAGTGGCGGCGACCAAAGTGGGCGCACTGTCCAAAGGTCAGCTGAAAGAGTTCCTGGACGCTAACCTGGCGTAAGGTTTCTCGGCTGCGCGTCCAGAGCGCCAAAATGATGTGGATCTCTGGACGCCCGGCTTTAGTCGTGCTAAGTTAGCTATGACTTCGTTTTAAACATACCTTGTTGTTTGAATCTTGTTTTACCCGATACTTCCCGTTGTTGCTGTAAACAGTGCGTGAAGTTGCTAGATTCCGGGCTTGTCACTCAATCCGTCTTGTCGTTTCAGTTCTGCGCTCTTTCCCTGTGACCAGGCAGCGAACAGACATGAGTTGATGGCCGCTAAACAGGCATGGATGACCCTGCCATACCATTCACAACATTAAGTTCGAGTATTACCCCGAGTTTAAGAACCCACACCATTATGAATCTTACCGAATTAAAGAATACGCCGGTTTCTGAGCTGATCACTCTCGGCGAAAATATGGGGCTGGAAAACCAGGCTCGTATGCGCAAGCAGGACATCATTTTCGCCATCCTGAAGCAGCATGCTAAGAGTGGCGAAGATATCTTTGGCGACGGTGTGCTGGAGATATTGCAAGACGGATTTGGTTTCCTCCGCTCTGCAGACAGCTCCTACCTCGCCGGCCCTGACGACATCTACGTATCCCCCAGCCAAATCCGCCGTTTCAACCTCCGCACTGGTGACACCATTTCAGGTAAGATTCGTCCTCCTAAAGAGGGTGAACGCTACTTTGCGCTGTTGAAAGTTAACGAAGTTAACTACGACAAACCGGAAAACTCGCGCAATAAGATCCTGTTTGAGAACTTAACCCCGCTGCACGCAAACTCTCGTCTGCGTATGGAGCGTGGTAATGGTTCCACCGAGGACTTAACGGCTCGCGTGCTGGATCTGGCGTCTCCGATTGGTCGTGGCCAGCGTGGTCTGATTGTGGCACCGCCAAAAGCAGGTAAAACCATGCTGCTGCAGAACATCGCGCAGAGCATCGCTTACAACCACCCAGACTGCGTGCTGATGGTGCTGCTGATCGACGAACGTCCGGAAGAAGTGACCGAGATGCAGCGTCTGGTGAAGGGCGAAGTGGTTGCTTCTACCTTTGACGAACCGGCATCTCGCCACGTTCAGGTTGCGGAAATGGTTATCGAGAAGGCCAAGCGCCTGGTTGAGCACAAGAAAGACGTGATCATCCTGCTCGACTCCATCACCCGTCTGGCGCGTGCGTACAACACCGTGGTTCCGGCCTCCGGCAAAGTGTTGACCGGTGGTGTGGACGCGAACGCCCTGCATCGTCCGAAGCGTTTCTTCGGCGCGGCGCGTAACGTGGAAGAGGGCGGCAGCCTGACCATCATCGCAACGGCGCTGATCGACACCGGTTCTAAGATGGATGAAGTGATTTACGAAGAATTTAAAGGTACAGGCAACATGGAACTGCACCTGTCTCGTAAAATTGCTGAAAAACGCGTCTTCCCGGCTATCGACTACAACCGTTCCGGTACCCGTAAAGAAGAGCTGCTCACCACTCAGGAAGAGCTGCAAAAAATGTGGATCCTGCGCAAAATCATCCATCCAATGGGCGAAATCGACGCAATGGAATTCCTCATTAATAAACTGGCGATGACCAAAACCAACGACGATTTCTTCGATATGATGAAGCGCTCGTAACGCAAATAATCCCAGTAAACGCCACGTTTTTACGTGGCGTTTTTTATTTATGGGCTATACGCTATTACCACAGACTCCCATTTTCGAACGGTCGATGAGAGAATACGCCGGTTTGAACAATCAAAGAAATAATTGATTGAAAAATATACAAAGGGAGTAGTAAAGGCGAGCTTTATTCCTTCTGAGGCAGCGGCTTCATGGTTATACTTCCGGGACTAACATTTGTTGAGAGCAATCCATTGTGAATCTACTCACTGCAGTTACTGAGCTGATCAGTATTTTTTTATTCACAACCTGTTTTTTGTTCATTGCGCGCAAGGCGGCAAAAAGAATCGGGTTGGTGGATAAGCCTAATTTCCGTAAACGTCATCAGGGCCTCATTCCACTGGTTGGGGGGATTTCAGTTTACGCGGGCATCTGCTTCACGTTCGGTATTGCTGATTATTATATTCCGCACGCGGCGCTTTACCTCGCGTGTGCGGGCGTGCTGGTGTTAGTCGGCGCGCTGGACGATCGCTTCGATATTAGCGTCAAAATCCGCGCGACCGTTCAGGCCGTGATTGGCGTCGTGATGATGGTGGTTGGCGGTCTTTATCTCCGAAGCCTGGGCTACGTCTTCGGCCCGTGGGAGCTGGTACTCGGACCCTTTGGCTTCTTCCTGACGCTGTTTGCCGTCTGGGCAGCCATTAACGCCTTCAACATGGTTGACGGTATTGACGGTTTGCTGGGCGGGCTCTCTTCCGTCTCGTTTGGCGCAATCGGCATTATTTTGTGGTTCGACGGTCAGTACAGCCTGTCGATGTGGTGTTTCGCCATGATTGCCGCCATCCTGCCTTACATCCTGCTGAACCTTGGCGTGCTGGGTCGCCGCTATAAAGTGTTTATGGGCGATGCGGGCAGTACCCTGATTGGGTTCACCGTTATCTGGATTTTGCTCGAAACGACGCAGGGAAAAACGCATCCCATTAGCCCGGTGACCGCGCTGTGGATCATCGCCATTCCGCTGATGGATATGGTGGCCATTATGTACCGCCGCCTGCGTAAGGGCATGAGCCCGTTCTCCCCGGACCGTCAGCATATTCACCACCTCATCATGCGTGCGGGCTTCACCTCACGTCAGGCGTTTGTGCTCATTACGCTGGCGGCCGCTATTCTGGCCGGTATTGGCGTCGCGGCCGAATATCTGCACCACTTCATTCCAGAATGGGTAATGTTGGTATTATTCTTGCTTGCATTTTTCCTTTACGGTTACTGCATTAAGCGCGCATGGAAAGTGGCGCGGTTTATTAAACGCATAAAACGAAGGATGCGTCGGAACAGTGGCAACAACACAACATTAACTAAGTAAACCGGGACTATGATGACTCAACCGTTGGCGGAAGCGAAATCAGTAGTGACAGAAAATGAACTCGATATTCGTGGTTTGTTTCGCGTGTTATGGAGAGGCAAGCTGTGGATTGTAGGGATCGCGCTGGGCTTTGCGCTGCTTGCGCTGGCCTATACCTTCTTTGCAAAACAGGAGTGGAGCGCCACGGCGATCACAGACCGGCCAACGGTGAACATGCTCGGGGGATTCTACTCCCAGCAGCAGTTCCTGAATAATCTGGACATCAAGGCGAACCTCGCCACGCCGGACCAAAACTCCGTGATGGACGAGTCCTACAAAGAGTTCGTTATGCAGCTGGCCTCCTGGGATACCCGCCGCGACTTCTGGTCCCAGACGGACTACTACAAGCAGCGCATGTCCGGAAACAGCAAGGTCGATGCGGCGCTGCTGGATGACATGATCAACAACATCCAGTTTATGCCCGGCGATGCGCTGCGCAACGTTAGTGACAGCGTGAAGCTGATCGCGGAAACCGCGCCGGACGCCAACAACCTGCTGCGCCAGTACGTTGCCTTTGCCAGCCAGCGCGCGGCGAGCCATCTGAACGATGAGCTGAAAGGCGCATGGGCTGCCCGCACCATTCAAACGAAAGCCCAGGTAAAACGCCAGGAAGAGGTCGCGCAGGCCATTTTTGCTCGCCGCGTACACAACCTTGAGCAGGCCCTGAAGATTGCTGAACAGCGTAATATCTCTCGTAGCGAAACGGACGTGCCGTCTGAAGAGCTGCCGGATTCTGAAATGTTCCTCCTGGGCCGTCCGATGCTTCAGGCGCGTCTGGAGAATCTCCAGGCGGTGGGCCCTGATTTCGACCTCGATTACGACCAGAATCGCGCCATGTTGAACACCCTGAACGTGGGGCCAACGCTCGACCCGCGTTTTCAGACCTATCGGTATTTAAGAACGCCTGAAGAACCTGTAAAACGCGATAGCCCGCGTCGCGCATTCCTGATGATCATGTGGGGTATTGTGGGTGCACTGGTTGGCGCTGGCGTGGCGTTAACGCGTCGTCGCACAAGCTAAGAACGCCGTCTACGGTGAAGGCTCCGGCCTTCATCGTCCAATCGAAGAGAATCGATGTGAAAGTACTTACCGTATTTGGCACCAGGCCGGAGGCCATCAAGATGGCACCTCTGGTTCATGCGCTAGCCAGAGATCCTGATATTGACGCAAGGGTGTGCGTTACCGCGCAGCATCGTGAGATGCTCGATCAGGTCTTAACTCTCTTTTCTATCGTCCCGGATTACGATCTTAATATTATGAAACCGGGGCAGGGGTTGACGGAGATCACCTGCCGTATTTTGCAAGAGCTCAAGCCGATTCTGGAATCCTTCAAGCCCGATGTGGTGCTGGTGCATGGTGATACCACCACCACCGTGGCGACCAGCCTGGCCGCATTTTATCAGCGCATTCCCGTTGGTCATGTCGAAGCGGGCCTGCGCACCGGCAACCTCTATTCACCGTGGCCGGAAGAGGCCAACCGCACGCTCACCGGCCATCTGGCGATGTTCCACTTCGCGCCAACGGAAAATTCTCGCCAGAATTTGCTTCGCGAAAATATCTCCGATAAGCAAATCTTCGTCACCGGGAATACGGTGATCGACGCGCTGATCTGGGTGCGCGACCGGGTGCTGTCCAGTGACGATCTTAAGGCCGAGCTCGCCGCCCGCTATCCGTTTTTGAACAACGGTAAGAAGACGATTCTGGTGACGGGCCACCGCCGCGAAAGCTTTGGCCGCGGCTTCGAGCAGATTTGCCACGCGCTGGCGGACATCGCCGCCAACAATAAAGATGTGCAAATCGTCTATCCGGTCCACCTCAATCCTAACGTCAGCGAGCCGGTGAACCGCATTCTGGGACACGTTGAAAACGTGCTGCTGATTGAACCGCAGGACTACATGCCGTTCGTCTGGCTGATGAACCACGCCTGGCTGATCCTGACGGACTCCGGCGGCATTCAGGAGGAGGCACCTTCTCTCGGCAAGCCGGTGCTGGTCATGCGTGAAACCACAGAGCGCCCGGAGGCGGTAAAAGCCGGTACGGTGCGCCTGGTGGGCACGGACAAGCAGCGTATCGTCGACGAAGTAACGCGCCTGCTGCACGATGACGATGAGTACCAGGCGATGAGCCGGGCCCATAACCCGTACGGCGATGGGCAGGCTTGTGAGCGTATTTTGCATGCACTTAAACACAATCGGGTAACGCTATGAGTTTTACTACCATCTCTGTCATTGGTCTTGGCTACATTGGGCTGCCTACCGCGGCGGCCTTCGCCTCTCGTCAAAAGCAGGTTGTGGGCGTGGACATCAACGCGCGCGCGGTGGAAACCATCAATCGTGGTGAAATTCATATCGTGGAGCCGGATCTCGATCGCGTGGTGAAAGAGGCCGTTGACGGCGGTTTTCTGCGCGCCAGCACGACACCGGTCGAAGCCGATGCCTACCTGATTGCCGTTCCGACGCCGTTCAAAGGCGACCACGAGCCCGATATGGCCTTCGTGGAGGCCGCGGCAAAATCCATTGCGCCCGTACTAAAGAAAGGCGCGCTGGTGATTCTGGAATCCACCTCGCCGGTGGGCGCGACGGAGCAGATGGCGCAGTGGCTGGCCGATGCGCGTCCCGACCTGACCTTCCCGCAGCAGGCGGGTGAACAGGCGGATATCAACGTCGCCTACTGCCCCGAGCGCGTTCTGCCGGGCCAGGTGATGGTGGAATTGATTAAGAACGACCGCGTGATCGGCGGCATGACGCCGGTGTGCTCCGCGCGCGCCAGCGAGCTGTACAAGATTTTCCTTGAAGGCGAATGCGTGGTGACCAACTCCCGCACCGCCGAAATGTGCAAGCTGACGGAAAACAGCTTCCGCGACGTCAATATCGCCTTTGCGAATGAACTGTCGCTGATTTGTGCCGATCGCGGGATTAACGTCTGGGAGCTGATTAGCCTGGCGAACCGCCATCCGCGCGTGAACATCCTGCAGCCGGGCCCGGGCGTGGGCGGACACTGCATCGCCGTCGACCCGTGGTTTATTGTGGCGCAGAACCCGGAGCAGGCCCGCCTGATCCGCACCGCGCGCGAGGTTAACGACAGCAAGCCGCACTGGGTGCTGAATCAGGTTAAGGCTGCGGTAGCGGACTGCCTTGCCGAAAGCGGCAAGCGCGCCAGCGAGCTGAAAATCGCCTGCTTCGGCCTGGCGTTCAAGCCGAACATCGACGATCTGCGCGAAAGCCCGGCAATGGAAATTACCGACGCGATCGCAGGCTGGCACAGCGGTGAAACGCTGGTGGTTGAGCCGAATATCCATGCGCTTCCGGCGACGCTGGCAGATAACTGCACGCTTACCGCGCTCGACGACGCGCTGGCGACGGCGGATGTTTTGGTGCTGCTGGTGGATCACAAAGAGTTTAAAGCAACGCCTGCCGATGCCGTTTCGCAGAAATACGTCGTTGATACCAAAGGCGTCTGGCGTTGAGTGACCTGAACGGCGTGCTGGAACCCCTTCAGTGGGAAAGCGCCTTTTTTGCCGTTCCTTCGGCCATCGTGCGCCTGCGCGAGGAGGCTCCCGCGCTTTCCGAGGCTGACCTTTCAGCCTGGCAGCGCGTGCAGGCTAAAATCCCCGCGGGCCGCGCCGATCTGCTGGACGCGCTGCAGCGGCGGGGCTTTCAGCTGGTTGAGGGCGAGGTCGATCTCTCCATCGCGGTGGGCCAACACGCGTCGCCCGGTGCGGAAATTGCTACAGAGCAGGACATCGCCGTACTGCGCCAGTTGGCGGCAGAGGCGTTTGCCCAGAGCCGCTTTCGCGCGCCCTGGTACGCGCCGGCGGACAGCGGCCGCTTCTACGCCCAGTGGATAGAGAATGCGGTCAAGGGCACGTTCGATCACGTTTGTCTCGTTTTTCGCGCAGAGGGTAGCCACATCAGCGGGTTTGTTTCCCTGCGCAAGCTGAATGAACGCGAGGCCCGCATTGGGCTTTTGGCCGGGCGCGGCATGGGCGAAAAGCTCATGCAGGCGGCGCTGCGCTGGGCGCAACAGCAACATCTTTCGACGCTGCGGGTGGCGACCCAGATGGGCAACACCGCCGCGCTTAAACGTTATATCGCGAGTGGCGCCAACGTTGATGCCACCGCCTACTGGTTATACAGGTGACAAGATGATCCCCTTTAATGCGCCTCCCGTTGTGGGAACAGAACTCGACTATATGCAGTCAGCCATGGGCAGCGGCAAGCTCTGCGGGGACGGCGGGTTTACCCATCGCTGCCAGCAGTGGATGGAGCAGCGTTTTCACAGCGCCAAGGTGCTGCTGACGCCGTCCTGCACCGCCTCGCTGGAGATGGCGGCGCTGCTGCTGGACATCCAGCCCGGCGATGAAGTGATCATGCCAAGCTACACCTTCGTCTCCACGGCGAACGCCTTTGTCCTGCGCGGAGCCAAAATCGTGTTCGTGGACGTGCGTCCGGACACCATGAACATCGATGAGACCCTGATTGAAGCGGCGATCACCGAGAACACCCGGGCGATTGTGCCGGTCCACTACGCGGGCGTCGCTTGCGAAATGGACATCATCATGGCGATTGCCAAAAAGCACGACCTGTTCGTGGTGGAAGACGCCGCGCAGGGCGTGATGTCCACCTACAAAGGACGCGCGCTGGGCACCATCGGCCACATCGGCTGCTTTAGCTTCCATGAAACCAAAAACTACACGGCGGGCGGTGAAGGCGGTGCGACGCTGATTAACGACCGCGCGCTGGTGGAGCGCGCGGAAGTGATCCGCGAAAAAGGTACGAACCGCAGCCAGTTCTTCCGCGGTCAGGTGGACAAATACACCTGGCGCGATATCGGCTCAAGCTACCTGATGGCCGACCTGCAGGCCGCGTACCTGTGGGCGCAGCTGGAAGCCGCCGAGCGCATCAATCTTCAGCGCCTGTCCCTGTGGCAGACCTACTACGACGCGCTGGAGCCGCTGGCGAAAGCCGGACGTATCGAGCTGCCTACCGTTCCGGCCGACTGCGTGCATAACGCCCACATGTTTTACATCAAGCTGCGCGATAACGACGATCGCAGCGGGCTGATCGCCTGGCTGAAAGAGGCGGAGATCATGGCGGTATTCCACTACATTCCGCTGCACTCCAGCCCGGCAGGCGAAGCGTTTGGCACGTTTGCGGGTGAAGATCGCTATACCACGAAAGAAAGTGAGCGCTTACTTAGATTGCCACTGTTCTACAACCTCGCGCCGGTTAACCAGCGCACGGTGATCAATACCCTCCTGAGCTACTTCGGCTGATATGTCACTGGCAAAAGCATCGGTGTGGACCGCCGCGTCCACGCTTGTAAAAATTGGTGCCGGACTGCTGGTCGTCAAGCTGTTGGCCGTCTCCTTTGGCCCCTCAGGCGTTGGGCTGGCGGGCAACTTTCGCCAGCTGGTGACGGTGCTGGGCGTTCTGGCGGGTGCCGGTATCTTTAACGGCGTAACCAAGTACGTGGCGCAGCACCATGACGATCCCGGCAAGCTCCGCGCCGTCGTGGGAACGTCATCCTCCATGGTGCTGGGCTTTTCCACGCTGCTGGCGGTGGTCTTTTTGCTGGCGGCAGCGCCGATAAGCCAGGGGCTGTTTGGCCACACGCACTATCAAGGCCTGGTGCGGCTGGTTGCGCTTGTTCAGATGGGGATCGCCTGGGCGAACCTGCTGCTGGCGCTGATGAAAGGCTTCCGCGACGCGGCCGGAAACGCGCTGGCGCTGATCCTCGGCAGCATTATTGGCGTAATCGCCTACTACTTCTGCTACCGCCTCGGCGGCTATGAGGGCGCGCTTCTGGGCCTGGCGCTGGTGCCTGCGCTGGTGGTCATTCCCGCCGCGTTTATGCTGATGCGCAGAGGCGATATCCCGCTGCGCTATCTCAAGCCGCAGTGGGACAAGGTGCTGGCGGGGCAGCTGGGTAAATTTACCCTGATGGCGCTCATTACGTCCGTCACGCTGCCTGTCGCCTACGTGATGATGCGAAACCTGCTGGCGGCGCACTACAGCTGGGATGAGGTGGGAATTTGGCAGGGCGTAAGCAGCATTTCTGACGCCTACCTCCAGTTTATCACCGCGTCCTTTAGCGTCTGGCTGCTGCCGACCCTATCGCGCCTTGTCACAAAGCAGGATATTACCCGCGAAATCCTCCGCTCCCTGCGCTTTGTTTTACCGGCGGTAGCGGTGGCGAGTTTTACCGTCTGGCTGCTGCGCGACGTGGCGATCTGGCTGCTCTTTTCGGCGAAGTTTACCGCCATGCGCGACCTCTTTGCCTGGCAGCTGGTCGGGGATGTACTGAAAGTAGGTGCTTACGTTTTCGGCTATCTGGTGATTGCCAAAGCGTCGCTGCGGCTGTATATCCTCGCAGAGGTGAGCCAGTTTGCGCTGCTGACGGCGTTCGCCCACTGGCTGATCCCGGCGCACGGCGCGCTGGGCGCCGCTCAGGCCTACATGGCAACCTATATCGTTTATTTCGCTGCCTGCTGCGGCGTATTTTTACTTTGGCGTAAACGCGCATGACTGCACTGATTCACATACTGGGTTCGGATATTCCACACCATAACCAGACCGTGCTGCGGTTCTTCAACGACGAGCTGGCGTCCGGCTCGTCTGATGCGCGCGAGTTTATGGTGGCAGGCCAGGATAACGGACTGAGCGCGGCGTGCCCGGCGCTGAACATCACCTTCTGGCCGAACAAAGCGGCGCTGGCGAAGGCGGTTGTCGCGAAGGCAAAAGCCAATCGCTCGCAGCGCTTCTTTTTCCACGGCCAGTTCAATACCGGCCTGTGGCTGGCGCTGCTGAGCGGCGGGATCAAGCCTTCGCAGTGCAGCTGGCACGTCTGGGGAGCCGATTTGTATGAAGTCTCCCGCGGCTGGAAATTCCGCCTCTTCTATCCCCTGCGCCGCATGGCGCAGGGGCGCGTGGGCCGCGTGTTCGCCACCCGTGGCGATCTCAATTACTTTGCAAAACAGCACCCCAACGTGCGCGGCGAGCTGCTCTATTTCCCGACCCGCATGGACCCGGCGCTGAACGCGATGGCGAACGATTCGCAACGTGAGGGCAAGCTGACGATTCTGGTGGGGAACTCCGGCGATCGCAGCAACGAACACGTCGCGGCGCTGCGCGCGGTCCATCAGCAGTTTGGCGATACGGTCAACGTGGTGGTGCCGATGGGCTACCCGGCCAACAACGACGCTTATATCGACGACGTGCGCCAGCAGGCGCTGACGCTTTTCAGCGAAGAGAACGTGAACGTTCTGCGCGATAAGCTGGCGTTTGACGATTACCTCGCGCTGCTGCGCAGGTGCGATCTCGGCTATTTTATCTTTGCCCGCCAGCAGGGGATTGGCACGCTGTGTCTGCTCATACAGGCTGGCGTGCCGTGCGTCTTGAATCGCGAAAACCCCTTCTGGCAGGATATGGCTGAACAGCACATTCCGGTGCTGTTTACGTCCGACGCGCTGAACGTTGAGGTCGTGCGTGAAGCGCAGCGTCAGCTGGCGCTGGTGGATAAGAACGCCATCGACTTCTTTAGCCCGAACTACCTTACGCCGTGGCACCGCGCGCTGCGTATCGCCTCAGGAGAGACGGCATGAGCCAGTTGCAATTTAGCGGCCTGCTGGTGGTGTGGCTGCTGAGCACGCTGTTTATCGCCACGCTGACGTGGTTTGAGTTTCGCCGCGTGCGATTTAACTTCAACGTCTTCTTCTCGCTGCTGTTTCTGCTCACCTTTTACTTCGGCTTTCCGCTAACCAGCGTCCTGGTTTTCCGCTTTGACGTAGGCGTTGCGCCGCCGGAAATCCTTCTGGAAGCGCTGCTGTCGGCCACCTGCTTCTACGCGGTGTACTACGTCACCTACAAGACGCGGCTGCGGTCCGTTAAGGAGACGGCGCACCGAAGGGCGCTGTTCACCATGAACCGGGTAGAGACGCACCTGACGTGGGTGATGCTGATGACCATCGCGCTGGTGAGCGTGGGCGTCTTCTTCATGCACAACGGTTTTCTGCTGTTTAAGCTCCAGTCCTACAGCCAGATTTTTTCCGCCGAAGTGTCCGGCGTGGCGCTCAAGCGCTTCTTCTACTTCTTCATTCCGGCGATGCTGGTGGTCTTCTTCCTGCGACAGGACAGCAAGGCCTGGCTCTTTTTCCTGGTCAGCACCGTCGCGTTCGGCATCCTCACCTACATGATCGTCGGCGGCACGCGCGCCAACATCATTATCGCCTTCGCCATTTTCCTGTTTATCGGCATCATTCGCGGCTGGATCTCTCTGTGGATGCTGGCGGCGGCGGGCGTGTTTGGCATCGTGGGCATGTTCTGGCTGGCGCTCAAGCGCTATGGGCTGAACGTGGCCGGTGACGAGGCGTTCTACACGTTCCTCTACCTGACGCGCGACACCTTCTCGCCGTGGGAAAACCTGGCGCTGCTGCTGCAAAACTACGACAAAATTGACTTCCAGGGGCTCGCGCCCATCGTGCGCGACTTCTACGTCTTTATCCCGACCTGGCTGTGGCCGGACCGTCCGGGCGCGGTGCTCAACACCGCGAACTACTTCACCTGGGAAGTGCTGAATAACCACTCCGGGCTGGCGATTTCGCCGACGCTGATCGGCTCGCTGGTGGTGATGGGCGGCACGTGGTTCATCCTGCCGGGAGCCGTTGCCGTGGGGCTGATCATCAAATGGTTCGACTGGCTCTACGCGCTCGGCAACCGGGAGACGAATCGCTACAAGGCGGCAATTTTGCACAGTTTCTGTTTCGGTGCCATTTTCAATATGATCGTCCTGGCGCGCGAGGGGCTGGATTCGTTCGTTTCGCGCGTCGTTTTCTTTATGGTGGTTTTTGGCATCTGCCTGCTGCTCGCCAAGCTGCTGTACTGGCTGTTTGAGAGCGCAGGGCTTATCCACAGACGCGAGCCACGGGGCAGCACAACGCTGTCGCAAGTCTGAGTAAGGATCGTAATGACTGACACAACCTCCGCACCGCGCTACGCGCTGCGCGGCCTGCAGCTTATTGGCTGGCGCGATATGCAGCACGCGCTCGATTATCTGTTTGCCGACGGAGAGATGAAATCGGGCACGCTGGTGGCGATCAACGCGGAAAAGATGCTGGCGGTAGAAGATAACGCCGAGGTGCGAAGCCTGATTGAAGCGGCCGAGTTTAAGTACGCGGACGGCATTAGCGTGGTGCGGTCAATCCGCAAAAAGTATCCCGGCGCTAATGTTTCACGCGTGGCCGGAGCCGACCTGTGGGAAGAGCTGATGGCGCGCGCCGGAGCGGAAGGGACGCCGGTTTTCCTGATCGGCGGCAAGCCTGACGTGCTTGCACAAACCGAGGAGAAGCTGCGTCGTCAATGGAATGTTAACATCGTGGGCAGCCAGGACGGTTACTTCAAACCGGAAGACAAGCAGGCGCTGTTTGAACGCGTGCGCGACAGCGGGGCGAAGATTGTCACCGTGGCCATGGGCTCGCCGCGCCAGGAGATCCTGATGCGCGATTGCCGCCTTGTTAGCCCGGATGCGCTCTACATGGGCGTTGGCGGCACGTATGATGTCTTCACCGGCCACGTTAAGCGCGCGCCGAAGATATGGCAAAAGCTGGGACTGGAGTGGCTCTACCGTCTGCTGTCCCAGCCGACGCGAATCAAACGACAGATCCGCCTGCTGCGCTACCTAAGCTGGCACTACACCGGAAAAATGTAATCAAAATGTAGCGCGATATGCTACTCGCGCTGCAACTCCCCTGCAAAACTGCTGCGTTTATGTGCAATGCATTCATTTTTTTAATGCATCGTTTGCCATTTCCCCGATTTTGCGAAACCATTCGCTCCGTATTTCAGTACCCCCTAAAAACAATAACCGGCAAAAGCCGGTAAACAGCAAACACAACCGAGGATTTATGGCAGAGAAAAAACCGGAGCTCCAGCGTGGTCTGGAAGCTCGACACATTGAATTGATCGCGCTGGGCGGCACGATCGGCGTGGGCCTGTTTATGGGTTCCGCAAGCACGCTCAAATGGGCAGGGCCTTCCGTTTTACTGGCGTATATCATCGCCGGGCTGTTCGTTTTCTTCATCATGCGCTCGATGGGCGAAATGCTGTTTATGGAGCCGGTGACCGGTTCTTTCGCCGTTTACGCGCACCGCTATATGAGCCCCTTCTTTGGCTACCTCACGGCCTGGTCGTACTGGTTTATGTGGATGGCGGTCGGCATCTCGGAGATCACCGCGATAGGGGTCTACGTGCAGTTCTGGTTCCCGGACATGGTCCAGTGGATACCCGCGCTGATTGCCGTTGGCCTGGTGGCGCTCGCCAACCTCGCGGCGGTGCGCCTTTACGGTGAAATCGAGTTCTGGTTCGCGATGATCAAAGTCACCACCATTATCGTGATGATTATCGTTGGCCTGGGCGTGATCTTCTTTGGCTTTGGCAACGGCGGCCATTCGATTGGCTTTGGCAATCTGACCGAGCACGGCGGCTTTTTCGCGGGCGGCTGGAAGGGCTTCCTGACGGCGCTGTGCATCGTGGTGGCGTCCTACCAGGGCGTTGAGCTGATCGGCATTACCGCCGGTGAAGCGAAGAACCCGCAGGTCACGCTGCGCAGCGCGGTGGGCAAGGTCCTGTGGCGCATCCTGATTTTCTATGTGGGCGCGATCTTCGTCATCGTCACTATTTTCCCATGGAACGAAATCGGCACCACCGGCAGCCCGTTTGTGCTCACCTTTGCGAAGATTGGCATCACCGCGGCGGCAGGTATCATCAACTTTGTCGTCCTGACGGCAGCGCTCTCCGGCTGTAACAGCGGGATGTACAGCTGCGGGCGCATGCTCTACGCGCTCTCCAAAAACAACCAGCTGCCGGCGGCAATGAGCAAAGTCTCGCGCGCGGGCGTCCCGGTGGCGGGCGTGGCGGTATCGATTGTCATTCTGCTGATCGGCTCCTGCCTGAACTACATTATTCCTAATCCGCAGCGCGTGTTTGTGTACGTCTACAGCGCCAGCGTGCTGCCGGGCATGGTGCCGTGGTTCGTGATCCTGATTAGCCAGCTGCGCTTTCGTCAGGCGTACAGGCAGGCGATTGCCAGCCACCCGTTCCGCTCGATTTTATTCCCGTATGCAAACTACATGACGATGGCCTTCCTGATTTGCGTATTAATCGGGATGTACTTTAATGAAGATACCCGCATGTCGCTGTTTGTCGGGATTATCTTCCTCGCCGCCGTGACGGCTGCGTACAAGCTTTTTGGCCTGGGCCGCCGCGCCTCGACGCAGAAAGTGGAGGATTAAGCGGCAAAATGTGCAAACCATAACCAAACGCGCATTTTTTTCTAAAAAGCACTAGACAGCGGGGACGGAGGTACGTAATATCCAGCCCCGCAACGGCGCTAAGCGCCCGTAGCTCAGCTGGATAGAGCGCTGCCCTCCGGAGGCAGAGGTCTCAGGTTCGAATCCTGTCGGGCGCACCATTAACCCGGTGCTGGAGCTGCGGTGGTCTGAGAAGTAGTCAGTACCGCGTGAAAGAATACAGTGGTGGCTATAGCTCAGTTGGTAGAGCCCTGGATTGTGATTCCAGTTGTCGTGGGTTCGAATCCCATTAGCCACCCCATTATTTGAAAGAGTTGTGAATTGCGAAGGTGGCGGAATTGGTAGACGCGCTAGCTTCAGGTGTTAGTGTTCTTACGGACGTGGGGGTTCAAGTCCCCCCCCTCGCACCACGACTTTTTAAATGAATTGAACTAAAAATTCAAAAAAGCAGTACATCGGCGAGTAGCGCAGCTTGGTAGCGCAACTGGTTTGGGACCAGTGGGTCGGAGGTTCGAATCCTCTCTCGCCGACCAATTTTGAACCCCGCTTCGGCGGGGTTTTTTGTTTTCTGCAATTCCCTGTCTTTGTAGCTTCCTCACGACAACACGCTTTCTCCATGTCGCATTTCGGTGACACTTAACTTATTGTTATAAAAGTTAATATTATTTATGCGCGTTTATTGTCTCCAGATGGCGACGTTTAGACGCGGTACTCGGCGCGATCGGGCGCTTAAGACGGTGCTTAACCGCAAAATTTCCTTTTATCTTAAAATGTTGCGCGATGTAAAAGTTCTGCGTGTTAAGTTGGCACGTTACGTGCAATAATATACGCGTAGATGCTCATTCCATCTCTTATGTTCGCCTTAGTGCCTCATAAACTCAGGAATGACGCAGAGCCGTTTACGGTGCTTATCGTCCACTGACAGATGTCGCTTCGGCCTCATCAAACACCATGGACACAACGTTGAGTGAAGCACCAAATATGTTGTCTTATAGACCTGTTTTAACGCCTGCTTTTATAGCAGGCGTTTTTTTATGGGCAAAAAAAGGAGGCCTTCTGGCCTCCTTAGTGTTTACGGCTGGTTACCGTTGTTCTGCAGCGTTAGCAGGAGCCCGTCGCGCCGCATAGCGGCGGCCTCTTCGGGCTTGTGCTGCTTATCCAGCGAATCCGCAAGCCAGGCGTAATCGTACGCGTCAGGACGCTGCTTCAGCGCCGCGCGGAAGGCGAGGCTCGCCTCCTGCCATTCGCCGTGCTTCATCAGGGACTGGCCGAGCGTGCTCCACAGCAGCGGGCGATCGCCCACGGTTTTGATTTGCTGACGCAGCGCTTTTTCGATTTGCTCTGGATTGTTGGTTTTCAGGCGCGGGATCACCATTACCAGACGATCGTCGTACTGGCGCTTCAGGCCGTCGAGCACGATCTCCTGAGCGGTGTCATGATCGTCACATTCAATCAGATGTTCCGCCATGGCCACCTGCAGCGGAACCTGCTGGCGCGTTTTGCGGCTCTGATTCTTCCACCAGGTTTTCAAACCGTCGCTGCCCAGATCGGCTCGCGCCTGATCCATCAGGCCAATCCACGCCATGCGCTGCAGCTCGTCACGGTGCTCATCATCGCCCACGTCGGCTTTCGCCATGGACGGAATGATGTCCAGCAGCGAGCCCCACGCGCCGGTGCGGATGTAGGCCTGCTCGGCAAGGCGCAGCACTTCCGGATGGCGCGGGGTGATCTCCAGCAGGCGATCGACGCCGTGGCGCGCCGCGTGGTTTTCGTTACGCGCCAGCTGAAGGCGAACGCGGGTGATCTCAACCGGAATCGGATCTTTCGTGGACAGCTCGGACGCGCGCTCAAGGTGCTGATTCGCGCGGGCTTCATCGCCGCGCTGCTGCGCGGCTTCCGCGGCCAGCAGATAGTTCACCACCGGCTGCTCGGCATGGTCGGCATTTTTCGACATCAGCTTTTCAACCTGCTGATAATCGCCTTCGGCCAGCTTAAGCAGCGCCTGTTCGGTCTGCTTGCGGGCGCGGCGACGCTTGCGGCCCACGAACCAGCCGCGGGTATGCGCGCCGGTGCGGAAGAGGCGGCGCAGGATCCACTCAATAGCAAACAGCACGACCACGCCGAGAATCAGAACGATGACCAAACCCGTCACGCTGGTTTCGATGTTGTAGTTATCGGTCTGGATCAGCACGTAGCCCTGATGGCCGGCAAGCATCGGGCCGAGGACGATCCCGGCGATAAGCAAGATAAAGAGGAAGAGAACTTTAAGCATCGTTACTCTCCTTGTGGCGCTTCAGGTGCTACGGCTGGCGCTGCAGCCTGAGGCTCTGCCGGAACGCCCGGCTGCGCCAGCAGGTTACGCACGCGGGTCTGCATCAGCTTTTCCAGAATCGGCTGGCTGACCAGCTTGTCCGGCACACTCATGGTGATGTTTTGCTGGCTCAGCTTGTCGATATCTTCCAGGAACGCGGTCGTGGTGGCGTCGTCGGTGTTGTAATACGCGCGCACCCACGTCGAGACGTTATCCAGCGCCTGCTTGTAGGTCTCTTCCTGATGGCGCGGCACGGCCTGCGCGGCGACCAGCAGGCGAGAGCGGATGTTTTCGCGCAGATAGATATCCTGATTTGGCGCGAGCAACGGCACGGCGGTCTCGTCGCGGCGGCGAATGGTGATGAAGCTGTCCATAAAGTTCTGCCAGCTTTTTTGCAGGTTGATGCGCCACTCGCTCAGCGAGCTGGAAAGCTCGGTGCCGTCAGAGTCCATCGGGGAGTCGTCGTCGTTGTTATCCGCCAGCTGGAGGTTATCAATCTGGTTTGAAAGCTGGTTAACCTTGAGGATGATGCCGTCGTAATCCACCTGCGAAACCGCAGACAGGCTGGCGATATCTTCGGTGATGGCGCGGCGTGCGTTGATCAGGCTTGGGTCATTCATATCCGCCAGGCTGGCGTCGGCGCTTTTCAGCAGCGCGGCGGCGGTGGTTACGTCCTGATCGCTCCAGAGCTTACGCCCGGCGAGCTTAACCAGAAAATCCGCCTGCGAGAGCAGCCAGGTTTTGGCGTCGGTGCCGGAAATGGTCGCAACCTTTTGCTGAACCTCGTCGAGCTGTTTCGTCAGCGCCTGCTGCTTCGCGTTCGCGTCAGCCAGCTCGGCGGCCTGCTGCTTGATCACGCCTTCCAGCTCGGATTTTTGCGTCTCCTGCGCTTTCTGCAGGGCGGTGATTTGGTTGACCAGCGCATCGCTGGTCGCCGTCTGGTTGGTGCCCTGTTGCTTCACCAGGCCGTACAGGCCGACGCCTGCCGCCAGCGCAATGGCGATGGCAATCGCACTCAGCGCGAGGCTGGTTTTACTGCCGCCGTTTTTCTTCTCAACGGTTTTCTCAGTCGTTTCTGGCTGCGGCGTAATGTCCGCAGTTTCCCTGGTCTCTTCAACCACGGCGGAGGATTTTTCGTGTTCCGTCATTATGGCTTCCCATTTGAGAGTTATTGTAATGCGCGCAGCAGCGCATCGTTGTCGGCGTTATCAGCGATCCGAATATCCTGCCAGCCCAGTTCCCGGGCGAGGTTCGCCAGACGCTCGCTGACGACCAGAAGCCGACAGCGGAGTAACCAGTTTTCACGATACCATTGCGGAACAAGCGCCCAAAGCTGCTGCAGCATTTCACCGCTGGTCACCACCAGGGTAGAAATGCCGCGCGCCTGCCAGCGCATGGCCTCCTGTGCGCCATCGTAGTGTTTTGCACAGCGCTGATAGCATTCGCAAAACGTTACGTCAGCGCCGCGCTCGCGCAGCGTTTCGCCCAACAGCTCGCGGCCGCCGTTGCCGCGCAGGATCAGCGCGCGCTTGCCGACAAGAGTTTGTAATTCAGGTAATTGTAGCAAGACTTCGCTGATTTCCCGATCCAGCGGGTAACGAACGTCAATTCCGCTGACGGTGTGCAGGGCCAGCGCGGTCGTACGGCCGATGGCGAAATAGCGCGGAGCGGTTGGCCAGCGCATCCCTTCCTGCTGAAGCTGCGCGTGGGCAAACTCCACGGCATGCTGCGACAGGGCGAACAGGAGGTCATCCTCCCGAAGGGCATTCAAACGGTCGGTGAGCATGGCAAGCTCCCGACCGGGGGAAAATTCGATCAGCGGAAAACTCCAGGCCACCTGCCCCAGTGCGCGCAGACGGCTCACTAATTGCTCTCCTGCGGGAGAAGGGCGGGTGACAAGAATGCTCATGCAGGGGGTTCTCCGTTATAAACCTCGGCCAAGATCTCGCGAGCGCCGTTATCCAGCAGCTCTTCAGCCAGCGATACGCCAAGCGCTTCGGCCTCTTCTGGCCTGCCGCGACGCTCGCCGCGCACCATCTGCGTGCCGTCCGGTGCGCCAACCAGCGCGCGCAGCCACAGCTCGCCGTGGGTTAATTCAGCATAGCTGCCAATGGGCACCTGGCAGCCGCCCTCGAGGCGGGTATTCATCGCCCGCTCGGCTTTGACGCGAATTTCGGTCTCGTCGTGATTCAGCGGCGCAAGCAGCGCGCGGGTGCGATCGTCGTCAAGACGGCATTCGATACCCACGGCACCCTGGCCTACTGCCGGCAGCGAGAGCTCCGGCGGCAGCGCGACGCGAATGCGCGACTCCAGCTCCAGACGCTTCAGGCCCGCCACCGCGAGGATAATTGCATCGTACTCGCCGTTATCCAGCTTGCCGAGGCGCGTGCCGACGTTGCCGCGCAGCGAGCGAATCACCAGATCCGGACGGCGCTCTGCCAGCTGGCACTGACGGCGTAAACTCGACGTGCCAACCACGCTGCCCGGCGGCAACGCGTCAAGGGAATCGTACTGGTTGGAGACAAACGCATCGCGCGGATCTTCGCGCTCGCAGATCGTCACCAGCCCCAGCCCTTCAGGAAATTCTACGGGCACGTCTTTCATGGAGTGCACGGCGATATCGGCACGCTTATCAAGCAGCGCCAGCTCAAGCTCTTTGACGAACAAGCCCTTTCCGCCCACCTTTGCCAGCGGCGTATCAAGAATCACATCGCCGCGCGTGACCATCGGCACCAGCTCGACGCGCAGTCCGGAGTGGCAGGCTTCAAGGCGCTGCTTAACATAATGTGCCTGCCAGAGCGCGAGGGGGCTTTGGCGTGTGGCAATTCTCAAAACATTGTCTAACATGCTTGTTACCGTCATTATCAATCGCTAACCATCCTAACATTGTTGACACTCGGATGGCAGTTTTACGGTTGATGAGGCGAGTGAGGGACAGGGCGGCGTTCTCGTCAGCCAAAGCCGTATTCAGGAATTTACACGTACAGAACGGTGCTACACTTGTATGTAGCGCATCTTTCTTTACGGTCAACCGGCAAGGTGTTAAATTGATCACGTTTTAGACCATTTTTTCGTCTGTACCACCATAAAGATAAGGGCGAAAAAGGGTAACGGTTATCTTTTTGAAATACTGCGGGCCTGCTGTTATTCGATTCTGGAATAGCATGTAACGCCCGGAAACATCAGGCGATACGTCTTGTACCTCTATATTGAGACTTTGAAACAGAGACTGGATGCCATCAATCAACTGCGTGTGGATCGCGCGCTTGCTGCCATGGGCCCTGCTTTCCAGCAGGTATACAGTCTGCTGCCGACATTACTGCACTATCACCATCCGCTGATGCCGGGTTACCTTGATGGTAACGTTCCCCAGGGCATTTGCCTCTTCACGCCTGATGAAACTCAACAGCATTATCTCAACGAACTTGAACTCTACCGCGGCATGCCGCCTCAGGTTTCTCCGAAAGGTGAACTGCCGATCACCGGCGTTTACTCCATGGGGAGTACCTCATCGGTAGGGCAAAGCTGTTCGTCTGACCTGGACATCTGGGTCTGCCACCAATCCTGGCTCGATAACGAAGAGCGCCAGCTGCTGCAGCGTAAATGCAGCCTGCTGGAGAGCTGGGCGGCGTCGCTCGGGGTGGAAGTGAGCTTCTTCCTGATCGATGAAAACCGTTTCCGCCATAACGAAAGCGGCAGCCTGGGAGGCGAAGACTGCGGCTCGACGCAGCACATCCTGCTGCTGGACGAGTTTTACCGCACCGCGGTACGTCTCGCCGGCAAGCGTATTCTGTGGAATATGGTGCCGTGCGATGAAGAAGAGCATTACGACGACTACGTGATGTCGCTCTATTCGCAGGGCGTCCTGACGCCGAACGAATGGCTGGATCTGGGCGGCCTCAGCTCCCTGTCCGCCGAAGAGTACTTTGGCGCGAGCCTGTGGCAGCTTTATAAAAGCATCGACTCGCCGTACAAGGCGGTGCTGAAAACGCTGCTGCTCGAAGCCTATTCCTGGGAATACCCAACGCCGCGCCTGCTGGCGAAAGACATTAAACAGCGCCTGCACGACGGAGAGATTGTCTCCTACGGGCTTGATGCCTACTGCATGATGCTGGAGCGCGTCACCGAATACCTGAAAGCCATTGATGACCACACGCGTCTTGACCTCGTGCGTCGATGTTTCTATCTCAAGGTATGCGAAAAACTGAGCCGCGAGCGCGCCTGCGTGGGCTGGCGTCGTGAAGTGGTCAGCCAGCTCGTGAAAGAGTGGGGCTGGGACGAAGAGCGCCTTGCGATGCTCGACAACCGCGCCAATTGGAAAATCGACCAGGTGCGCGAAGCGCACAACGAACTGCTCGATGCCATGATGCAAAGCTACCGCAACCTGATCCGCTTTGCGCGCCGCAATAACCTGAGCGTTTCCGCCAGTCCGCAGGACATCGGGGTGTTGACCCGTAAGCTATACGCCGCGTTTGAAGCGCTGCCGGGTAAAGTCACGCTGGTGAACCCGCAGATTTCGCCGGACCTGTCAGAACCGAACCTGACCTTTATTTTTGTGCCGCCGGGCCGCGCGAACCGCACCGGGTGGTATCTCTACAACCGTGCGCCAAGCATGAACTCCATCATCAGCCATCAGCCGCTGGAATATAACCGCTATCTTAACAAGCTGGTGGCCTGGGCCTGGTTTAACGGCCTGCTGACCTCGCGCACGCGCCTGTTTATCAAGGGCAACGAGGTCGTCGATTTAGCTAAGCTGCAGGAGATGGTCGCTGACGTGTCGCACCACTTCCCGCTGCGCCTGCCTGCGCCAACGCCGAAAGCGCTCTACAGCCCGTGTGAAATTCGCCATCTGGCGATTATCGTCAACCTGGAGTACGACCCGACGGCGGCCTTCCGCAATCAGGTGGTCCACTTTGACTTCCGCAAGCTGGACGTCTTTAGCTTCGGCGAGCAGCAAAACTGCCTGGTGGGCAGCGTCGATCTCCTGTACCGCAACTCGTGGAACGAAGTGCGTACCCTGCACTTCAACGGCGAGCAGGCGATGATCGAGGCGCTGAAAACCATTCTCGGCAAGATGCACCAGGACGCCGCGCCGCCGGACAGCGTGGAGGTGTTCTGCTACAGCCAGCACCTGCGCGGCCTGATCCGTACCCGCGTGCAGCAGCTGGTGTCGGAATGCATCGAGCTTCGCCTCTCCAGCACCCGTCAGGAAACCGGACGCTTTAAGGCGCTGCGCGTCTCTGGCCAGACCTGGGGCCTGTTCTTCGAACGTCTGAACGTGTCGGTGCAGAAGCTGGAAAACGCCATCGAGTTTTACGGCGCGATATCGCACAACAAGCTGCACGGCCTGTCGGTGCAGGTGGGAACCAACCACGTCACGCTGCCGCAGGTGGTGGACGGCTTTGCGAGCGAAGGGATTATTCAGTTCTTCTTTGAGGAGTCGGGGGACGACGCCGGTTTCAACATCTATATTCTGGATGAGACCAACCGCGCCGAGGTCTATCACCACTGTGAGGGCAGCAAAGAGGAGCTGGTGCGCGACGTCAGCCGCTTCTACTCCTCATCCCACGACCGCTTCACCTACGGTTCAAGCTTTATTAACTTCAACCTGCCGCAGTTCTACCAGATCGTGAACGTGGACGGGCGCGCGCAGGTGATTCCGTTCCGCACCCAAACGATCGCGCCGGTTCCCGCAAACCAGGATACCGCACCGCTGCTGCAGCAGTATTTCTCCTGATTTCGTGAGCCCGGTGGCGGCTACGCCTTACCGGGCCTACAACAGCCCGAACCCGTAGGCCGGGTAAGCGCAGCGCCACCCGGCAAAAAAACTACCTGAAACTGACGGTTTCACCCGCCTGCGCCGTCGCCGCCTGCTCCAGCAGATCCCAGAACGTTTCGCCACTGCGGTCGCACACCCACTCGTCACCTTTCAGGTCGAAATGGTAGCCGCCCTGTTTCGCCGCCAGCCATACCTGGTGCAGCGGCTCCTGACGGTTGATGATGATTTTGCTGCCGTTTTCGAAGCTCAGGGTCAGAATGCCGCCGTTGATTTCACAATCGATATCGCTGTCGCCGTCCCAGTCGTCCAGGCGCTCTTCGATGGTCATCCACAGGGTGTCGGCAAGGCGATGAAATTCACTGTCGTTCATGGTTTTGTTCCTTTTTTCGTGATGGCGGCAGTATAACGCTAAATAATTCCCGTTGCAGGAAAGCGGCAAACTCTTGCTTTTGTGTCTTCTCCTGCGATGATAGAAACAGATTTGAACTTACGGGCAACTTTATAATGAAAAACGTCTTCCGAGCGCTTGCCGTTCTTGTCACTCTGTTTAGCCTGACCGGCTGCGGACTCAAGGGACCTCTCTACTTCCCGCCAGCGGATAAAAACGCGCCGCCGCCAACCAGGCCTGTGCAAAGTGGTATTGATTCCACAACGCCGGACACCAACGACCGCGGCGACAACGGCGGCCCGACCCAGGTGAATTACTGACAATTACGTTCTGTACCCGCGAAGTGGAGCAAATGATGCAGTTCTCTAAAATGCATGGCCTGGGCAATGACTTTATGGTCGTCGACGCGGTAACGCAGAATGTCTTTTTCTCTCCGGAGCTGATCCGCCGTCTGGCGGATCGCCACCTTGGCGTGGGTTTTGATCAGCTGCTGGTGGTTGAGCCGCCTTACGATCCTGACCTAGATTTCCACTATCGCATCTTCAACGCGGACGGCAGCGAAGTGTCCCAGTGCGGCAACGGCGCGCGCTGCTTTGCCCGCTTTGTGCGCCTGAAAGGGCTGACCAACAAGCGCGACATCCGCGTCAGCACCGCCAATGGCCGCATGGTGCTGAGCGTCACCGACGATGAGCTGGTGCGCGTGAACATGGGCGAGCCTAACTTCGATCCTTCCGCCGTGCCATTTCGCGCCAACAAAGCGGAAAAGACCTATATCATGCGCGTGGCCGAGCAGACAGTATTGTGCGGCGTCGTCTCGATGGGTAATCCCCACTGCGTGATTCAGGTTGATGATGTGGAAACCGCGGCGGTCGAAAGCCTCGGCCCGGTGCTGGAAAGCCACGAGCGCTTCCCCGAGCGGGCAAACATCGGCTTTATGCAGGTGGTGAAGCGCGAGCACATTCGCCTGCGCGTATTCGAACGCGGCGCGGGTGAAACGCAGGCCTGCGGAAGCGGCGCCTGCGCGGCCGTGGCGGTAGGTATCTCTCAGGGGTTACTGGCAGAAGAGGTGCGCGTGGAGTTACCGGGCGGACGGCTTGATATCGCCTGGAAAGGACCGGGTCATCCACTGTATATGACGGGCCCGGCGGCACATGTCTATGACGGGTTTATCCATCTATGAAACAACCAGGGGAAGAACTGCAGGAAACGGTGACGGCGCTGGACGATGCGGCCGTCGTTGATTATCTGCTGAACAATCCTGAGTTCTTTATTCGCAACGCGCGCGCGGTCGAACAGATGCGCGTGCCGCATCCGGTGCGCGGCACCGTGTCGCTGGTCGAATGGCACATGGCGCGTTCGCGCAACCACATCCATCAGCTCGAAGAGAACATGACGCTGCTGATGGAGCAGGCCAGCAGCAACGAGAGCCTGTTCTATCGCCTGCTGAATTTACAAGCGCGGCTGGCGTCGGCGCACAGCCTGGAAGAGTTCCTCAATCGTTTCCACCGCTGGGCGCGCGAGCTTGGGCTGGCAGGCGCAACGATTCGCCTCTTTCCCGATCGCTGGCGCATTGGCGCGCCGTCCGGCTTTACCCATCTGGCGCTCAGCCGTCAGGCATTCGAACCGCTGCGCATTCAGCGCCTTGGGCATGAACACCACTATCTCGGGCCGCTGAACGGACCTGAGCTGCTGGTGGTGTTGCCGGAAGCCAAAGCGATTGGCTCGGTGGCGATGTCGCTGATGGGCCGCGACGGCGATCTGGGCGTGATGCTTTTTACCAGCCGCGACGCGCATCATTACGAGCCGGGCCAGGCCACGCACCTCTTGCAGGAGCTTGCGCTGATGCTGCCGGAGCTGCTGGAGCGCTGGATTGAACGGATATGACGGACGCGCTGCTTTCAACTGACGTTACGCGGTTCCTGCGCTATCTGGGCGTTGAGCGCCAGCTTAGCCCCCTCACGCTGCTGAATTACCAGCGCCAGCTTGATGCCATTATGCAGATTGCCGACGAGATCGGCCTTAAAAGCTGGGAGCGCTGCGACGCGGCAACGGTGCGCGGTTTTGTCGTGCGCAGCCGTAAAAAAAACCTTAGCCCGGCAAGCCTGGCGCTGCGGCTTTCAGCCCTGCGCAGCTTCTTCGACTGGCTGGTGAGCCAGGGTACGCTCAAGGCCAATCCGGCAAAAGGTATCGCCACGCCTAAGGCCCCGCGCCATCTGCCCAAGAATATCGACGTTGACGACGTGAACCGCCTGCTGGATATCGATCTTAACGATCCGCTGGCCGTGCGCGATCGCGCGATGCTGGAGGTGATGTACGGCGCCGGGCTGCGTCTGTCCGAGCTGGTCAACCTCGATCTCAACCACCTCGATCTTGAGTCCGGTGAAGTGTGGGTGATGGGGAAAGGCAGCAAGGAGCGTCGCCTGCCGATTGGCCGCAACGCCGTTTCGTGGATTGAGCACTGGCTGGATCTGCGCGGGCTGTTTGGCGCGGAGGAGAACGCGCTGTTTCTGTCGAAGCTCGGCAAGCGTATCTCCGCGCGCAACGTGCAGAAGCGCTTTGCGGAGTGGGGCATCAAGCAGGGGCTGAACAGCCACGTCCACCCGCACAAGCTGCGCCACTCCTTTGCGACCCACATGCTGGAGTCGAGCGGCGATCTGCGCGGCGTGCAGGAGCTCCTCGGCCATGCGAATTTATCGACAACTCAAATCTATACCCACTTAGACTTCCAACACCTTGCCTCGGTGTATGACGCGGCGCACCCACGCGCCAAACGGGGGAAATAATGCGTTTTTACCGCCCACTGGGTCAGATTTCTGCAATCACCTTTGACCTTGATGACACCCTTTATGACAACCGTCAGGTGATCCTGCGCACCGAGCAGGAGTCGCTGGCGTTTGTGCAAAACTACCACCCGGCGCTGAAGGCCATGCAGAACAAGGACTTCCATCAGCTGCGCCAGTCCCTGCGTGAAACCGAGCCGGAGATTTACCACGACGTGACCGAATGGCGCCGCCGCGCGGTGGAGCAGGCGATGCTTAACGCCGGGCTGAGCGCGCGCGACGCGGCGATCGGGGCCGAAGCGTCAATGGAAAACTTCGCCAAATGGCGCAGCCGTATCGACGTGCCGCAGGCAACCCACGACACGCTGGCGAAGCTTGCTGAAAAGTGGCCGCTGGTCGCGATCACCAACGGCAACGCGCAGCCGGAGCTGTTTGGCCTGGGCGACTACTTTGAGTTTGTGCTCCGCGCGGGTCCGCACGGGCGCGCCAAGCCGTTCAGCGATATGTACCACCTGGCGGCTGAAAAGCTAAATCTGCCGCTCGGCCAGATCCTGCACGTGGGCGATGACCTGACGACGGACGTCGCGGGCGCCATCCGCTGCGGCATGCAGGCGTGCTGGATCAAGCCGGAAAACGCGGACCTGATGACAACGCAGGACAGCCGCCTGCTGCCGCACATCGAAATTTCGCGGTTGGCATCCCTCACGACGCTGATATAATCACCAGTAATATTGTATAAATTACCAGGGTTTTGCAGTTGTAGGCCCGGTAAGCGAAGCGCCACCGGGCGTTTTGCTGTGTTCCTGAATACTATGTGACGGTGCCAATGGACGTTTCTTACCTGCTCGACAGCCTTAATGACAAACAGCGTGACGCGGTTGCCGCAACGCGCACCAACATGCTGGTTCTGGCTGGAGCGGGCAGCGGCAAGACGCGCGTGCTGGTTCACCGTATCGCCTGGCTGCAGAGCGTGGAGAACTGCTCGCCGTACTCCATTATGGCGGTGACGTTCACCAACAAGGCGGCGGCGGAGATGCGCCACCGTATCGCGCAGCTGATGGGCACCAGCCAGGGCGGCATGTGGGTAGGCACTTTCCACGGCCTGGCGCACCGCCTGCTGCGCGCGCACCACATGGACGCCAACCTGCCGCAGGATTTCCAGATCCTCGACAGCGAAGACCAGCTGCGCCTGCTTAAGCGCCTGATCAAAGCTATGAACCTCGACGAGAAGCAGTGGCCGCCGCGTCAGGCGATGTGGTACATCAACGGTCAAAAAGACGAAGGGCTGCGCCCGCACCATATTCAGAGCTTCGGCAACCCGGTCGAGCAGACCTGGCAGAACGTCTACAAGGCCTATCAGGAAGCGTGCGACCGCGCCGGGCTGGTGGACTTCGCCGAGCTGCTGCTGCGCGCGCACGAGCTGTGGCTCAACAAGCCGCACATCCTGCAGCACTACCGCGAGCGCTTCACCAACATTCTGGTGGACGAGTTCCAGGACACCAACAACATTCAGTATGCATGGATCCGCCTGCTGGCGGGCGACACCGGCAAGGTGATGATCGTTGGCGATGACGACCAGTCAATCTACGGCTGGCGCGGGGCGCAGGTGGAAAACATCCAGCGCTTCCTGAACGACTTCCCCGGCGCGCAAACCATTCGCCTGGAGCAGAACTACCGTTCGACCAGCAACATCCTGAGCGCGGCCAACGCCCTGATCGAAAACAACAACGGGCGACTGGGTAAAAAGCTGTGGACCGACGGCGTCGACGGCGAGCCGATCTCCATCTACTGCGCGTTCAACGAGCTCGACGAAGCGCGCTTCGTGGTGAACCGCATCAAAACCTGGCAGGACAACGGCGGCGCGCTGGAGCAGTGCGCCATTCTCTACCGCAGCAACGCCCAGTCGCGCGTGCTGGAAGAGGCGCTCCTGCAGGTGGGCATGCCGTACCGCATTTACGGCGGCATGCGCTTCTTCGAACGTCAGGAAATTAAAGATGCGCTGTCGTATCTGCGCCTGATCGCCAACCGCAATGATGACGCCGCGTTCGAGCGCGTGGTGAATACCCCGACGCGCGGCATCGGCGACCGCACGCTGGACGTGGTGCGCCAGGCGTCCCGCGATCGTCAGCTGACGCTCTGGCAGGCGTGCCGCGAGCTGCTGCAGGAAAAAGCCCTCGCCGGACGTGCGGCCAGCGCGCTCCAGCGCTTTATGGAGCTTATCGACGCGCTGGCGCAAGAAACCGCCGATATGCCGCTGCACGTGCAGACCGACCGGGTGATTAAAGACTCCGGCCTGCGCACCATGTACGAGCAGGAGAAGGGCGAGAAGGGCCAGACCCGTATTGAGAACTTAGAGGAACTGGTCACGGCAACGCGCCAGTTCAGCTACAACGAAGAAGACGAAGACCTGATGCCGCTGCAGGCGTTCCTCTCCCACGCCGCGCTGGAGGCGGGCGAAGGGCAGGCGGACACCTGGCAGGATGCGGTTCAGCTGATGACCCTGCACTCCGCGAAAGGCCTGGAGTTCCCGCAGGTGTTTATCGTCGGGATGGAAGAGGGGATGTTCCCGAGCCAGATGTCGCTGGATGAAGGCGGGCGTCTGGAAGAAGAGCGTCGCCTGGCCTACGTCGGCGTAACGCGCGCCATGCAAAAGCTGACGCTGACCTACGCCGAAACGCGCCGCCTGTATGGTAAAGAGGTGTATCACCGTCCGTCGCGCTTCATCGGCGAGCTGCCGGAGGAGTGCATTGAAGAGGTACGCCTGCGCGCGAGCATCAGCCGCCCTCTCAGCCATCAGCGCATGGGCTCGCCTATCGCGGAAACTGACACCGGCTACAAGCTGGGCCAGCGCGTTCGCCACTCAAAATTCGGCGAAGGCACCATCGTCAACCTGGAAGGCAGCGGCGAGCACAGCCGCCTGCAGGTCGCGTTCCAGGGCCAGGGGATCAAATGGCTGGTGGCGGCATATGCTAAGCTGGAAACTGTGTAACTTTCAGAAAAATATCATTATTTTGTAATAATCTGCTAGCCTTATACATTGAAGGTGATTTATTACCCTCAAGCGTCCCGTTGCGTGTTGACGCCGCCGTGAATGCTGGCGTAACATGCGCGCACGATTACGCTAAGAGGACATTCGCCTTGGACACACCCAGTAGATACTGGCTCAATTCCCTGTCATCCAGGAACAACTCCTAAGGCTATCTCCTCTTGCTGATGGCCTTAGTGGTTGTCAGCGACCTGCATTATTCCCGTCGCGCTGAGTCAGGCTTTTAATGGTCTGAAACCCATATTGTTTCTGTGTGCCCACCGAACTGTCCGATATTATTTGCATTGGGAGTCCCGGTCATGTTGAGCGCATTTCAACTCGAAAATAATCGACTGATTCGGCTTGAAGCCGAAGAGTCGCAGCCCCTCAGTGATGCCGTATGGGTGGATCTGGTCGAGCCGGACGACGATGAGCGCCTTCGCGTACAATCAGAGCTGGGGCAAAGCCTGGCAACCCGTCCGGAACTGGAAGACATCGAGGCCTCGGCGCGTTTTTTTGAAGACGAAGACGGCCTGCACATTCACTCTTTCTTCTTTTTTGAAGATGCTGACGATCACGCCGGTAACTCCACCGTGGCGTTTACCATTCGCGACGGCCGCCTGTTTACCCTGCGCGAGCGCGAGCTGCCCGCGTTTCGTCTTTACCGCATGCGCGCCCGCAGCCAGGCGATGGTGGAAGGCAACGCCTACGAGCTGCTGCTCGACCTGTTTGAAACCAAAATTGAACAGCTGGCGGATGAAATCGAAAACATCTACAGCGATCTGGAAAAGCTGAGCCGCGTGATCATGGAAGGCCATCAGGGCGATGAGTATGACGAAGCGCTCTCGACGCTGGCAGAACAGGAGGATATCGGCTGGAAGGTGCGCCTGTGCCTGATGGATACCCAGCGCGCGCTGAACTTCCTGGTGCGAAAAGCCCGCCTGCCGGGCGGCCAGCTGGAGCAGGCGCGTGAGATCCTGCGCGATATCGAATCCCTGCTGCCGCACAATGAATCCCTGTTCCAGAAGGTCAACTTCCTGATGCAGGCGGCGATGGGCTTTATCAACATCGAGCAGAACCGCATCATCAAGATCTTTTCGGTGGTATCCGTGGTGTTCCTGCCGCCGACGCTGGTGGCGTCAAGCTACGGGATGAACTTTGAGTTTATGCCCGAGCTGAAGTGGAGCTTTGGTTATCCGGGCGCGATTATCTTTATGATCCTCGCCGGGCTGGCGCCGTACCTGTATTTTAAGCGCCGGAACTGGCTGTAAAAATTAGAAAAGGGCATGGTTATCTTCTGTGCCCTTTTTTTATAACTTAACATGACAATGGTTTTATTTGTTTGCTCTTGAGGGGATCAGCAACAGCGCAATAGTTAGCACCAGATAGGATGCCCCAATAAAATAGAAACCCATATTTGGATTGTAATAGAGTAAAATCCAAAATCCAAGGACGTAGATAAGTATTTCAATGAGTAGTAGATAACGTCCCTTCAGTCCACAATCTCTTGCTCTTTGCAGGCGCAGGTTGAAATAGCACAGGCTAATGATGAGTGATAAAAGAGTCAGCGAAGATTGTATATTTCGGCTATTGTTGTCTATAAAATTTAGTAATGAAGCAGGAAAGATAATAAACAAAGAATGAATAATTGTAGCAATACAAAAAGGGCGGCGGGTGATTTTTTGTTTCCCATGAAAAAAGAAACAGTGACGTAATATTTTCATGCTAATTGTCTCGAGGATGACAAAGCGACAGGCTAGCATTTTTAGCCCTTTTCTAAAGAAGAAAATTAAGAAAAGGGCATGTTTCAGAATTAATTAATATTAATTACCGCCGAAACCGTTTTGTTGAATAAATTGCATCAATAACAAAAATGGCCAGCGCGCCCCAGATAAACGCGAACGTCACCATCTTATCCGCGCCCGGCACTTCGCCGTAGAACATCACCGCCAGCAGGAACATCAGCGTGGGGCCAATGTACTGGAAGAACCCCAGCGTCGAGAGGCGCAGGCGCGTTGCCGCGCCGGTGAAGCACAGCAGGGGAATGGTGGTCACCACGCCCGCGGCCATCAGCAGCACGTTCAGCGACCACGGGTTACTGCCCATATGGCTGGTGGCGCTGTCGGCGATGCCAAACAGATAAATGGCGGCAACGGGGAGCAGCCACAGGGTTTCGAACAGCATCCCGGTTTGTGCTTCCACGGCAATTTTCTTGCGCACAAGGCCGTAGAACGCGAAGCTGAACGCCAGGCCGAGAGCGATAATCGGCAGCGAGCCGAACGTCCACAGCTGAACCAGTACGCCGCAGAAGGCGAGGATCACCGCCAGCCACTGCATGCGGCGGAAGCGTTCGCCGAGGAAAATCATCCCCAGCACGATATTCACCAGCGGGTTAATGAAGTAGCCGAGGCTCGCTTCGAGCATGTGATGGTTATTCACCGCCCAGATAAACAGCAGCCAGTTGCCGCCAATCAGCACCGCCGAGAGCGCCAGCAGGAAAATCTTTTTCGGCGTCTTCAGCAGCGTTTTAACGCCTGACCACTGACGGCTGATGCTCATCAGCGCAATCATAAAGAAAAACGACCAAATGACGCGGTGAGTCAGGATCTCGTCGGCGGGGACGTAGTGGATCAGCTTGAAATAGGCAGGCGCGATGCCCCAAATAAAATAAGCGGCAAGGGCGAGTAAAACGCCCTGCCGCGTCTGTTTAGCATCCATCGGGAAAATCCATTACAAAAGTGTGAGGCAATTTTACCCGCTTTTGCCGCGTTAACCCACCATATAAGTGGCGGTTGCGCTGGCGATGTAAACCTGCTCTTCGTTATGCAGCTCCACGCGCGCCACGGCGACTTTATTCCCCGCGCGCAGCAGGCTGCTGGTGCAGGTGAAGCGGTTGCCGCGGCCGGGGCGCAGATAGTCGACGCGCAAATCGATCGTGCCCATGCGCGACAGGCGCTGGCGCAGCTCGTCCTCGTTGATGGTGTCGTGGCGCGTCAGCGTGCTGCCCACGCAGACCAGCCCGGCCGCAACGTCCAGCGCCGAGGCAATCACGCCGCCGTGCAAAATGCTTTGCGCCCAGTTGCCTACCATCATCGGCTGGTTATTGAAGTTAAGCTTCGCAAAATCCTTCTCGTAACGCTCCAGCTCCAGCCCCAGCGCGCGGTTAAACGGCATGTGGTAAACAAAAATTTCGCCCACGAGTTTCAACGCTTCTTCAGCGGTAAGCATGGCTGACATCTGTATAGCATCCTTGTTGTTAACAAAATGTTGATTTTATGCTTCGCAACGGAGAAATTCCACTTTCAGAAACCAGGAGGGGAAGTTCGCGCGGAAAAATGTAGAATGCGTCTACAAAACTATTCATTAGACGTCACAATCTCAGGAGAACACCACCGATGCGGACGTATCTGGGTTGGTTACTGGCGGCGGTTTCGCTGCCCCTCACAGCATATGCGCAGGAAGCAACGGTTAAAGAGGTCCATGATACGCCCGCCGTGCGCGGCAGCATCATCGCGAACCTGCTTCAGGAGCATGACAATCCGTTCACGCTTTATCCGTACGACACCAACTATTTGCTCTACACCTGGACCAGCGACCTCAATAAAGAGGCGATTCGCTCCTACGACTGGGCTGAGAATGCGCGCAAGGACGAGGTGAAATACCAGCTCAGCCTGGCGTTTCCGTTCTGGCGCGGGATCCTGGGGCCGAACTCGGTGCTCGGCGCGTCCTATACGCAGAAGTCCTGGTGGCAGCTCTCCAACAGCGGTGAATCCTCGCCGTTCCGCGAAACCAACTACGAGCCGCAGCTGTTCCTGGGCTTCGCGACGGACTACGAGTTTGCCGGCTGGACGCTGCGCGACGTCGAGTTTGGTTTTAACCATGACTCCAACGGCCGCTCCGATCCCACTTCGCGCAGCTGGAACCGCGCCTATACGCGCCTGATGGCGCAGAACGGCAATTACATGGTGGAAGTGAAGCCGTGGTTTGTCGTGGGTGACACTGACGACAACCCGGACATCACCAAATACATGGGTTACTACCAGCTTAAGATCGGCTACCAGCTGGGTGACGCGGTGCTGAGCGCTAAAGGTCAGTACAACTGGAACACGGGCTACGGCGGCGCAGAGCTGGGCGTGAGCTACCCGGTGAGCAAACACGTGCGCCTTTATACGCAGGTCTACAGCGGTTACGGCGAGTCGCTTATCGACTATAACTTCAACCAGACCCGCGTTGGCGTGGGCGTCATGTTGAACGATATTTTCTGATTACGCGTGATGAGGCCGGGAGCATCGCGCTTCCCGGACCTCAATACAACACACCGTCTTTATTTGCTCTGGCATAGTCTTTTGCCGCTTTAATAGCCGCATCATCGAAGATGCGTTGCTCGGTGTTGTTAGATAAATCTCTGACTCGATAGATTTTCCAGTAACTATCCTCGCGCCTGAGATAGACCATGAGCTCCAAAGACTTTCCCTCTTCGACGCCCAGGCTGACCGGAACAATTGCCCCGCCGAACCGCATCGTCGCTTTGCCAATTTTCAATGCGTTAACCCATTCCGGCGCGTAATCCTGACAATAGGTAAAATAGTCCGCTTCAAGAATTTCTTGCTCGAATATCCGGTCTATATCAGTGATTCGGTTCCGGGTATCTACTGATACATACCGTTTAAGCAAAGGAGAGTTGTTAGAAAGGGGGGATTGCTCTGCCTCATCGGGGGCGAAATCTGCAAAGGCCTGAAGATATTGCTGATAAAATGCCCGTGTCGCTGCTTCTGGCGTCTCTTCCTGAGGGTGGCTGCAGCCAATCAGCACGATTGATAGCACGGTGAGTAAAAGTCCCTTTATCATCATCTCTTCCTATAAATTTTGTGAGGGGGACGTCTGGCTCTGTAGCCGGGACCGGCCCACATATCGTTCTGTCTAAAATCAGAAAACCATGCGCTGCCATCATAGATAGCGATATGCCCGGCAAGATTCCCGCCGGAATAGGGTTGAATGACGATGATATCGCCCGCTATAAGATTTTGCCCAGCTCCGAGGGCGACAAAACCTTTGCTTTCGAGAGCTGGCCCATAATCTTTCGCTAATCGTATTCCAGTGATATTTACACCACCAGCGTGCAGAGCGTGACGAACGAATGTCGCACATAAGCTATGTGATGAACTCATCGCATGTTGCCTGGCGTAATTTGATGCTCTGACTGGATCCCATCCCATAATTTATCCCTTAATATTTTATTGTGGGTGGATAATAAACGCTCAATTCATGAGTGTGTGGTAAGCTTTTTGTGTGATATATAATTTATATAAAACAGTTCGTTACGTTTGAATTGTGAATGCTTTCACGCAGGAGGGATGGCATGCGGATTGAGATATCGTCTCTGGTAGGGGATGCATCGCAAAATTCCTCTCAGTATCAAAACCAAGTCGATATTCTTCTTATGAGCGTTTATCATGCTCAACCTTCGGGATGGTTTTTGCTCACCTAGAGTTTTATTTCTGGCAAATGGGGTTAACGTGGCGCAGGCGGAAGTAATGAATCAGGAATCGCTGGCTAAGCAGGTTTTGCAAGAAACCTTTGGCTATCAGCAGTTCCGCCCCGGCCAGGAGACCATCATTGAAACCGTGCTGGAAGGCCGTGATTGTCTGGTGGTGATGCCGACCGGCGGCGGGAAATCGCTGTGCTATCAGGTTCCCGCGCTGGTGCTCAACGGCCTGACGGTGGTGGTATCGCCGCTCATTTCCCTGATGAAGGACCAGGTCGATCAGCTGCTCGCCAACGGCGTGGCGGCGGCCTGTCTGAACTCCACCCAGACCCGCGAGCAGCAGCAGGAAGTGATGGCTGGCTGCCGTACCGGGCAGATTCGCCTGCTCTATATCGCGCCTGAACGGCTGATGCTGGATAACTTCCTCGATCATCTGGCGCACTGGAACCCGGTGCTGCTCGCGGTGGACGAAGCGCACTGTATTTCGCAGTGGGGACACGATTTCCGCCCGGAATACGCCGCGCTAGGCCAGCTGCGCCAGCGCTTCCCCGAGCTGCCGTTTATGGCGCTTACCGCCACGGCGGATGACACCACGCGTCAGGATATCGTCCGGCTTCTGGGCCTGAACGATCCGTTCATCCAGGTCAGCAGCTTTGATCGCCCGAACATCCGCTACATGCTGATGGAAAAATTCAAGCCGCTGGATCAGCTTCTGCGCTACGTGCAGGAGCAGCGCGGCAAGTCCGGCATCATCTACTGCAACAGCCGCGCGAAGGTGGAAGACACCGCCGCGCGCCTGCAAAACCGCGGCTTTAGCGCCGCGGCCTACCATGCCGGATTAGAGAACCACATCCGCGCCGACGTGCAGGAGAAATTCCAGCGCGACGACCTGCAAATCGTGGTCGCCACGGTGGCGTTCGGCATGGGAATTAACAAGCCCAACGTGCGCTTTGTAGTGCACTTCGACATTCCGCGCAATATCGAATCCTACTATCAGGAAACCGGCCGCGCCGGGCGCGACGGCCTGCCCGCAGAAGCGATGCTGTTTTACGATCCGGCGGACATGGCGTGGCTGCGCCGCTGTCTGGAAGAGAAGCCGCAGGGGCAGCTGCAGGATATCGAGCGCCACAAGCTCAATGCGATGGGCGCGTTTGCCGAAGCGCAAACCTGCCGCCGCCTGGTGCTGCTCAACTACTTCGGTGAAGGGCGTCAGGAGCCGTGCGGCAACTGCGATATCTGCCTCGACCCGCCGAAGCAGTACGATGGCCTGATGGACGCGCGTAAGGCGCTCTCGACCATTGGCCGCGTGAATCAGCGCTTCGGGATGGGCTACGTGGTCGAAGTGCTGCGCGGCGCCAATAACCAGCGCATCCGCGATATGGGCCACGACAAGCTGCCCGTTTACGGCATCGGTAAAGAACAGAGCCACGAGCACTGGGTCAGCATCATTCGCCAGCTGATCCACCTCGGTTTCGCCACGCAAAACATTGCTCAGCACTCTGCGCTTCAGCTGACGGAAGCCGCGCGCCCGGTGCTGCGCGGTGAGGTTGAACTGAAGCTCGCCGTGCCGCGCGTGATTGCGCTCAAGCCGCGCGTGATGCAAAAATCCTACGGCGGCAACTACGACCGCAAGCTGTTTGCCAAACTGCGCAAGCTGCGTAAGGCCATTGCCGACGAAGAGAACATTCCGCCGTACGTGGTGTTCAACGACGCCACGCTCATCGAGATGGCCGAGCAGGTGCCGCTCAGCGCCAGCGAAATGCTCAGCGTCAACGGCGTCGGCACGCGCAAGCTGGAGCGCTTCGGTAAAGAGTTTATGGCGCTCATTCGCTCCCACGCCGATGGTGATGATGAGGAGTAGTCAGCCGGGCGAAAAAGTGCCAGGATGGTGACTCACTGAATTATTTCCCCGCGAGTTAATTATGTTGATGCTATTTCTCACCGTGGCGTTAGTGCACATCGTTGCGCTGATGAGCCCCGGCCCTGACTTTTTCTTCGTATCGCAAACTGCCGTGAGCCGCTCTCGTAAAGAGGCGATGATGGGCGTACTCGGCATTACCATGGGCGTGATGGTCTGGGCCGCCGTGGCGCTGCTCGGCCTGAACCTGATCCTGGCGAAAATGGCCTGGCTGCATAACATCATCATGGTGGGCGGCGGCCTGTATCTGTGCTGGATGGGCTACCAGATGCTGCGCGGGGCGCTGAAGAAAGAAGAGAAAAAACCGGAAGAGCCAAAGGTGGAGCTGGCAACGGGCGGACGCAGCTTTGTCAAAGGGCTGCTGACCAATCTGGCGAACCCGAAAGCGATTATCTACTTCGGGTCCGTGTTCTCCCTGTTCGTCGGTGACAGCGTCGGCGCGGGCGCGCGCTGGGGGATCTTCCTGCTGATCGTGGTAGAGACGTTTGCCTGGTTCACCATCGTCGCCAGCCTGTTTGCCATGCCTGCGATGCGCCGCGGCTACCAGCGCATTGCGAAGTGGATCGACGGCTTCGCCGGCGCGCTGTTTGCGGGCTTCGGCATCCACCTCATCATTTCTCGCTAAGCGTGACGCGCTGACGCAAGCAGCGCGCCCACCAGCATAAACAGCGAACCAAATACCTTATTGAGGGCCTTCATCTGCTTAGGCCCTTTAATCCACGCCGCAATCCGCTGCGCCAGCGTCGCGTAGCCAATCATCACAATGATATCGACGATAATGGTGGTCGCGCCGAGCACCACGTACTGCATCACCTGCGGCTGGTGCGGAACGATAAACTGCGGGAACAGCGCGGCGAGAAACACAATGCTTTTCGGGTTAGTCAGGTTCACAAACACCGCACGCTTAAACAGGCGGCCGCGCGTTTGCGTATGGGCGAGGGTATTCAGATCAATCGAGCCCGCCGCGCGCCACTGCTGAATGCCGAGCCAAATCAGGTACGCCGCCCCGGCCCATTTCAGCACTTCAAACGCCAGCACCGAGCGTGAGAACAGCGTGCCGAGGCCAATCCCCACCAGGACGATGTGAATGCCCAGCCCGGTCTGCAATCCGGCAATCGACGCCACCGCCCCGCGGTAGCCGTGGTTGATGGAGGTGGTCATGGTGTTGATGGCCCCCGAGCCCGGAGAAAGGCTGAGGATAATGGATGTCAGCAGGTACGCGAACCACCACTCGAAGGTCATTTGAAGCTCCCGAATCGTCTGTTTTTATGCCACAATACGCTATTGTTGAGTCATTTTGTGACCGGTTAAGAAAAAACGATATTCCTTGGCTTACAGGGGTGGAAACCCAATGTTGCAGCAGAAAAAGGACTGGGAAACACGAGAAAACGCATTTGCTGCTTTCTCTATGGGGCCGCTGACCGATTTCTGGCGTCAGCGCGAGGAAGATGAGTTTACGGGCGTCGATAACGTTCCGGTGCGCTTTGTGCGCTTTCGTAATGAGCAAAACGACCGCGTCATCGTGGTCTGCCCTGGCCGTATCGAAAGCTACGTCAAATACGCCGAGCTGGCGTATGACCTGGTTCACATGGGCTTTGATGTCCTGATTATCGACCATCGCGGGCAGGGGCTTTCCGGGCGCATGCTGTCGGACACGCACCGGGGTCACGTGGATCATTTCAGCGATTACGTCGACGATCTCGCCGCCTTCTGGCAGCAGGAGGTTGAGCCGGGGCCGTGGCGCAGGCGCTACATCCTGGCGCACTCCATGGGCGGCGCTATCGCCACGCTGTTCCTGCAGCGTCACGCGCATCAGTGCGATGCTATCGCGCTTACCGCGCCCATGTACGGCATTGTGATCCGTTTTCCAGACTGGATGGTACGTCCGCTTCTCGACTGGGCTGAGGGCCATCAGCGCATTCGGGAAGGGTATGCCATCGGCACGGGCCGCTGGCGCGCGCTGCCGTTTGCGCTCAACGTGCTCACCCACAGTCGGCAGCGCTATCGCCGCAACCTGCGCTTTTACGCCGATGAGCCGCGCCTGCGCGTAGGTGGTCCCACCTGGCACTGGGTGCGTGAAGGCGTTTTAGCCGGTGAGCAGGTGCTGGGCGGGGTGGCGAACGACGCCACGCCGACGCTTCTGATTCAGGCCGAAGAAGAGCGCGTGGTGGATAACCGCATGCACGACCGCTTTTGTGAACTGCGCGCCGCCGCCGGTCATCCCTGTGAAGGGGGTAAACCGCTGGTCATAAACGGCGCGTACCATGAGATCCTTTTCGAAAAGGACGCTATGCGCTCAGTCGCGCTGAACGCCATCGTCGAGTTTTTCGACAGGCATAACTGATTATTATTTTTTACCAGAGGTTGAGATCCCTATGTACCAGGTTGTTGCATCTGACTTAGATGGCACGCTGCTTTCGCCCGACCACACCCTATCGCCTTACGCGAAAGAGACCTTAAAACTCCTGACTGCCCGTGGCGTGAACTTCGTGTTTGCCACCGGCCGCCACCACGTGGACGTGGGGCAGATCCGCGATAACCTGGACATCAAAGCCTACATGATCACCTCCAACGGTGCGCGCGTACACGACACCGACGGCAACCTGATTTTCACCCATAACCTCGACCGCGATATCGCCGCCGATCTCTTCGGCGTGGTGCATAACAACCCGGCGATCGTCACCAACGTCTACCGCGACGATGAGTGGTTTATGAACCGCCATCGCCCGGATGAGATGCGCTTCTTTAAAGAGGCGGTCTTCCAGTATTCCCTTTACGAGCCGGGCCTGCTGGATCCGGAAGGGATCAGCAAAGTGTTCTTTACCTGCGAAAGCCACGAGGAGCTTCTGCCGCTTGAGCAGGCGATCAACGCGCGCTGGGGCGATCGCGTGAACGTGAGCTTCTCAACGCTGACCTGTCTGGAAGTGATGGCGGGCGGCGTGTCGAAAGGTCACGCCCTGGAAGCCGTCGCGAAGCGTCTGGGCTTTGAGCTGAAAGACTGCATCGCCTTTGGCGACGGCATGAACGATGCCGAAATGCTCTCCATGGCGGGCAAAGGCTGCATCATGGAAAACGCGCACCAGCGCCTGAAGGACCTGCACCCGGAGCTGGAAGTGATCGGCACCAATGCCGACAACGCTGTACCGAAGTATCTGCGCAAGCTGTTCCTTGAATAATTCTCAAGCGGTTATTTATCGTTCAGTTGTCAACTAAAGAGTTCGCTACAATGCCTCTCCTTCTTTTTGCGAGACAAGCATTGTGGCGCTACTCATTATCACCACCATCCTGTGGGCCTTCTCCTTTAGCCTGATTGGCGAATACCTTGCGGGTTCGGTCGACAGCTACTTTTCGGTGCTGATGCGCGTGGGGCTGGCCGCGCTGGTGTTCCTGCCGTTTCTGCGTACGCGCGGGCAAACGCTGAAAACCATTCTGCTGTACATGCTGGTGGGCGCGATGCAGCTCGGCATCATGTACCTGTTCAGCTTCCGGGCCTATGTCTACCTGTCCGTCTCGGAGTTTCTGCTTTTTACCGTGCTCACGCCGCTCTATATCACGCTGATCTACGACCTGCTGAGCAGACGTCGCTTGCGCTGGGGATATCTACTGAGCGCCGCGCTGGCGGTGCTGGGCGCGGCGATTATTCGCTACGACAAAGTGAGCGATCACTTCTGGACCGGGCTGATGTTCGTCCAGCTTGCCAATATCAGCTTCGCCATCGGCATGGTGGGCTATAAGCGCCTGATGGAAACCCGGCCGATGCCGCAGCACAACGCCTTCGCCTGGTTTTACCTGGGCGCGGCGATTGTCGCGGTGGCGGCGTGGTTTATGCTCGGCAACCCGCAAAAGCTCCCGACGACGTCGGTGCAGTGGGGTGTTCTGGTCTGGCTGGGCGTGGTTGCTTCCGGGCTGGGTTACTTCATGTGGAACTACGGCGCGACGCAGGTCGACGCCGGTACGCTGGGGATCATGAACAACGTGCACGTGCCCGCGGGGCTGCTGGTGAACCTTGCCATATGGCAGGAGCAGCCGCACTGGCCGAGCTTCATTATTGGTGGAGCGGTGATTCTGGCTTCGCTGTGGGTCCATCGCCGATGGGTCGCTCCGCGCTCCGCACAAACGGAAGATGGTCGCAGGCGTGGTTCCGCGCTGAGCGAATAAACGCTTCCGTAATGGCCTGGCGCTGCTCGCCGTCGCGCACGGCGGCGTACAGCCTGCTCCACAGGCCCTCGCCCAGGGTTTTGGTGACCACCAGACCCTGACGCTCAAAGCTCTCCACGACCCAGTGCGGCAGCGCCGCGATGCCCATTCTGGCCGCTACCATTTGAATCAACAGCAGCGTGTTATCCACGCTTTTCAACTGCGGGCTCACGCCCGCCGGCTGCAGAAAGTGGCGCCAGATATCCAGGCGGCTGCGCTGCACCGGATAAATCAGCAGCATTTCCGTCGCCAGGTCTTCCGGCGTGACGCGTGTTTTGGCCGCCAGCGGATGATCGGGTGCCAGCACCAGGCGCACCTCATAATCAAACATCGGCGAATAGTGCAGGCCGCTGCGTGGAAGGATGTCGGACGTCATCACCAGGTCCAGTTCGCCCTGCTGGAGCGAGGGCTGCGGGTCGAAGGTGACGCCGGATTTAAAGTCCATCTCTACCTGCGGCCACTTCTGGCGGAAGTTCTCAAGCGCGGGCGTCAGCCACTGAATGCAGCTATGACACTCAATGGCGATACGCAGTTTGGTCTGCTGCGGCTCGTTGCACGACTGCAGCGCGCTGGCAATCTGCGGCAGCACCTGATTCGCCAGCTGTAGCAGGATCTCGCCCTGCGGCGTAAAGCGCAGCGGCTGGCTCTTACGCACAAACAGACGAAAGCCAAGGCGTTGTTCCAGATCGCTGAACTGGTGGGAAAGGGCGGACTGGGTCTGGTGCAGCGTGGCCGCCGCCGCCGCGAGCGAGCCGCAGTTCCGCAACGCTTGTAGCGTTTTCAGGTGTTTTATCTCGATCATGAAAGTCCTTCACTTCGCCATGAACATTTTGCGCTTGAGGAATATACAGTAACTGCCAATTATGGATGTGTAAACATCTGGACGTCTAAAACGTAAAAATTCACAAGGGGCATACCATGACAATCCGCACTCACACTCTCGGTTTCCCTCGCGTTGGCCTGCGCCGCGAGCTGAAAAAAGCACAGGAAAGCTACTGGGCGGGCAATTCCACCCGCGAAGAGCTGCTGGCCGTTGGCCGCGAGCTGCGCGCCCGCCACTGGGAGCAGCAAAAGCAGGCGGGCGTTGACCTGCTGCCGGTGGGCGATTTCGCCTGGTACGACCATGTTCTGACGACCAGCCTGCTGCTGGGCAACGTGCCGGCTCGTCATCAGAACAAAGATGGATCGGTCGATATCGATACCCTGTTCCGCATTGGCCGCGGCCGCGCGCGAACGGGTGAGCCAGCGGCCGCGGCGGAAATGACCAAGTGGTTCAACACCAACTATCACTATATGGTGCCGGAGTTTGTGAAGGGGCAGCAGTTTAAGCTGGGCTGGACGCAGCTGCTGGACGAAGTGGATGAAGCGCTGGCGCTGGGCCACCAGGTGAAGCCCGTGCTGCTCGGGCCGGTAACGTACCTGTGGCTGGGCAAAGTCAAAGGCGAGCAGTTTGACCGCCTCAGCCTGCTAAACGCTATTCTGCCGGTCTACAAGCAGGTGCTGAGCGAGCTGGGCAAGCGCGGCATCCAGTGGGTGCAAATCGACGAACCGGCGCTGGTGCTGGAGCTGCCTCAGGCCTGGCTTGATGCCTTTAAACCGGCGTACGACGCGCTCACCGGGCAGGTGAAGCTGCTGCTGACCACCTATTTCGAAGGCGTTACGCCGAACCTCGACGCCATCACCGCGCTGCCGGTTCAGGGCCTGCACGTTGACCTGGTCCACGGCAAAGACGATGTGGCCGAGCTGCACAGCCGCCTGCCTGCGGACTGGCTGCTCTCCGCCGGTCTGATCAACGGTCGTAACGTCTGGCGCGCCGATCTCACGGAAAAATATGGCCAGATTAAAGAGATCGTCGGCGAACGCGAGCTGTGGGTGGCCTCTTCCTGCTCGCTGCTGCACAGCCCGATCGATCTGAGCGTCGAAACGCGTCTGGATGCGGAAGTTAAAAGCTGGTTTGCCTTCGCCCTGCAAAAATGTGAGGAGCTCGCGCTGCTGCGTAACGCCCTGAACACCGGCGACACGGCGGCGATTGCCGAATGGAGCGCCCCGATTCAGGCGCGCCGCCACTCGGCTCGCGTGCACAACCCGGCGGTCGAGAAACGCCTGGCAGCCATCACCGCCCGGGACAGCCAGCGCCAGAGCCCGTATGAGGTGCGCGCCGAAGCCCAGCGCGCCCGCTTCAATCTGCCCGCGTGGCCGACCACTACCATCGGCTCCTTCCCGCAGACCACCGAGATCCGCGGCCTGCGTCTGGACTTCAAAAAGGGTAACCTGGATGCGAATCACTACCGCACCGGCATCGCTGAGCACATCAAGCAGGCGATTAACGAGCAGGAGCGTCTTGGCCTGGACGTGCTGGTGCACGGCGAAGCCGAGCGTAACGACATGGTGGAATACTTTGGCGAGCATCTCGACGGCTTCGTCTTTACCCAGAACGGCTGGGTGCAGAGCTACGGCTCCCGCTGCGTGAAGCCGCCGGTGGTCATTGGGGACGTCAGCCGCCCGGAAGCGATTACCGTTGAATGGGCGAAGTTCGCGCAGTCGCTCACCGACAAGCCGGTAAAAGGCATGCTGACCGGCCCGGTGACCATTCTTTGCTGGTCGTTCCCGCGCGAGGATGTATCGCGTGAAACCATCGCGAAGCAGATCGCGCTGGCGCTGCGTGACGAAGTGGCGGACCTCGAGGCGGCGGGCATCGGCATCATTCAGATTGACGAACCGGCGCTGCGCGAAGGTTTACCGCTGCGCCGCAGCGACTGGGATGCGTACCTGAAGTGGGGCGTGGAAGCCTTCCGCATCAACGCCGCGGTGGCGAAGGACGATACCCAGATCCACACCCACATGTGCTACTGCGAGTTTAACGACATCATGGATTCCATTGCCGCGCTGGACGCCGACGTGATCACCATCGAGACCTCGCGCTCGGACATGGAGCTGCTGGAGTCGTTCGAGGAGTTTGACTACCCGAACGAAATCGGGCCGGGCGTGTACGATATTCACTCGCCGAACGTGCCAAGCGTGGAGTGGATCGAAGCCCTATTGCAGAAGGCTGCCCAGCGGATCCCCGCAGAACGCCTGTGGGTGAATCCGGACTGCGGCCTCAAAACCCGCGGCTGGCCGGAAACGCGCGCCGCGCTGGCGAACATGGTCAAGGCGGCGCAGAATTTGCGTCAGGGCTAATACAAAATAACAATGGGGCTTTTGGCCCCATTGTTAAATACGAAGTGGACTAAGCTGTTGTTCGCTCTTTCCACGCGTCAGCAAACATGATGTTGCCATCTTCAATGCGCCAGGTGATTTTTTCATATTGTAAGCTGATGGTTTCCATATGATTGACCTGGGAATTACCCGCAAGCTTGACGTTTGGAACAGCACAATTAACGCCAGTTACCTTCACATTTTCCATCAAGACGGTGTAGTAACACACTTCCTGTCCTGCATTGTTGATGCAATAAAAGCGGATTTCAGCACTTTTTAACGTTTGGCCTGAAGCTGCCGCTTTATAAAGGTATGGACTGGAACTGTCGATCGCTTTTTCAATCAACATAGCAGAATGCTGGCGGGTTCCCGTTACCCTACCGTTACTACTATCGACAGGTAAGTTTATTCCGTGACTCAAGCTATTAATTTCAATACTGCCTTCACGATCTTGCACATCAACAGAACCTTTAATGTCGGCTCCGCCATCATCCTTAAGCCACATATAGGGAGGGATAGACATACTAAGAACTCCTTGTTCTTTTAACGAGTTTAATGAATATTGAATACATTACTGTAGATATTAACAAGTTGAAGATAATGATCAGCAGTAGAGATGTGGTACTGGTATTTTCATGAGCCAATTTTTCATAAGGCATAAATCGCAGGCTTAACCAAAACATAAAAGTATAGATAATTATTTTGAAATATCTTCGGATTATGGATTTGCCCAGGGTTTTCAAAAAGCAGTACGGCTTATTGAAATTTTTACCATTGATGATCGATATTACTACACTGAAACAGGGTACGCTGATGATCGTATTAATGATTATGTAGCAATACTCTGCGAGTGAGTCTCGCGGTTCTGGATCTGTCTCACCAAGAATAAAGAATGTGATTTTGTGTGCAGTATCAAAGCCAATATATTGACAAATGGCTGTATTAACACCTTCATCATATGGAATGAATGACACCATCCACATTACCAGCATGAATATACATATCTTAAAAAATAAATTAAGGGCATGTGTTGCCATATGATGTAACGACCTCAATTGTACCGTAGGTTTTTAAATTCCTTTGACATGGAACATCAATTTGATTCGTTCTTAATAGGGCATTACGTAATGTCGAGAAGTCTGTATCATGGGGAAGCGTAATACAGCCTTCAGATAGCGTACCCGGGTGTAAACGAAAGTTCCCCCTTTTGACGTTTTCAATCCACGTGTAATCGTCAATTCCCCAATCATCTCGCCATAATGCGAACCACTCGTTGTGTGTAAACGTTGCGCCTTTTTTATACTGGTTCCAGGAATCCTTAATGCCTGCAACGAGTTGCGATCTTATTCCCCCCTCGGGACGATCTACAATCCAATATTTGCCTGTGGGAATGGGGCCAACCTTTGGTTTCATACCACAGGTGCCTTTGTTACGATATATTCCATCCCCGGAGAATGCCAGAAAAGTGCCGACTCCCGGAAAAATCAGCGGTGAGAAATCAGCGCTATTGATATGAAATGTTCCATGTAAAGCCATACTGTTTTATTTCTTGCTTATTTTGTCGATGACGTATCGTACTCTTCGTTTTGGCGCGCAAAAGGATATATTTTAAATGAGGCATTTTTTGCTAATGATATTTAAATTGAGCTTAGTGCGTTGTTTATTGCGTATGAAATAAATATGATATATTTACCGCTGAATTTCATTCATCAAATGAATATGGTGCGTTAGATAATCTATTCTTTTATATTATTTATCGTTTGCAGATAGCGCTCAAAAAATTATCCAGGAGCAATGTTTTCTTCCATAAAAGATATATCTTTTAGGCACAAGCCTGTGGGGATATTGTTTTTTCAACCGTAGTAGGCCCGGTAAGGCGTCGCCGCCACCGGGCTTATTGCTATTAGGCTTTCTTGCCACCGTACTGGCTAAACCACGCCAGCATCCTCTGCCAGCCGTCTTTGGCCGACTCTTCGTGATAGCTTGGCCGGTAGTCGGCGTTAAACGCGTGCCCGGCATCCGGATAAACCACTATTTCCGCCTTTGCGTTAGCGGCGCGCAGCGCGTGGCGCATGGTCTCCACGGTGTCGAGCGGAATGCCCGTATCCTGCCCGCCATACAGTCCCAGAACCGGTGCGTTAAGATCGGTTGCGATATCAACAGGATGCTCAGGCGAGTTCAGCGTCTTTTCACCCACCAGCTTGCCGTACCAGGCAACGGCGGCCTTCAGCTGCGGATTGTGCGCAGCATACAGCCAGCTAATGCGCCCGCCCCAGCAGAAGCCGGTCACCATTAAGCGGTGCGGATCGCCGCCGTTGCGTGCCGCCCAGCTTGCTACGTGGTCAAGATCCGCCAGCACCTGCGCGTCAGGCACTTTGCTCACCAGATTGCTGAACAGGGTGGGGATATCGCTGTAATCATTCGGATCGCCCTGACGGAAATAGAGCTCCGGCGCCACGGCCAGGTAGCCTTCCTTCGCCAGGCGGCGGCAGAGGTCGCGGATGTGTTCATGAACGCCGAAAATCTCCTGAACCACAATCACGATCGGCAGCGGGCCGTCGGCAGATTCAGGCCGCGCGTGAAAGGCGGGCATATTCTCCCCCTGCGAGGGAATGGAGGTCTCACCCGCCACGATGGCTTCTTCAGAAGTAGAAACAATGGTTGAAGCATGCGGGGCGGCGGCAGGTGCAAAATTGGTTTTCTGAGTCATGGTATTCTCCGTACCCGTAAGTGCATATAAATATAGACCTCAAGATAACAACCCACACTGCCCGAAACGGTCTATCTTTTGTGCAACACGCGACGATATAACTTGTTAATGTGATGTAAATCACCTTTTTATGGAAAATCACTGCAATCATTTTCATTCATGGTGAGATTCATCACGAAATTATGCGTATCGCTTCTGTAAAGTACCGTTTTGCTTCTTCTGACTAACCGACCCACAGAGGAGTCACCTATGTCTAAGTCTGATGTTTTTCATCTCGGCCTCACTAAAAACGATTTACAAGGGGCTACGCTTGCCATCGTCCCGGGCGATCCTGAGCGTGTGGAAAAGATCGCCGCGCTGATGGATAAGCCGGTTAAGCTGGCAGCCCATCGCGAGTTCACCACCTGGCGCGCAGAGCTGGATGGCAAAGCGGTGATCGTGTGTTCTACCGGCATCGGTGGCCCGTCTACCTCTATTGCCGTTGAGGAACTGGCGCAGCTGGGCATTCGTACTTTCCTGCGTATCGGTACAACGGGCGCTATTCAGCCGCACATCAACGTGGGTGACGTGCTGGTGACGACCGCATCCGTGCGTCTGGATGGGGCAAGCCTGCACTTCGCGCCGATGGAATTCCCGGCAGTAGCGGACTTCGCCTGTACAACCGCGCTGGTTGAGGCCGCGAAATCCGTGGGTGCAACCACCCACGTGGGCGTAACCGCCTCCTCCGATACCTTCTACCCGGGCCAGGAGCGTTACGACACCTTCTCTGGCCGCGTGGTCAGCCGCTTCAAAGGCTCTATGGAAGAGTGGCAGTCCATGGGCGTGATGAACTATGAAATGGAATCAGCCACGTTGCTGACAATGTGCGCAAGCCAGGGTCTGCGTGCCGGTATGGTGGCGGGCGTCATCGTTAACCGCACCCAGCAGGAGATCCCGAACGCTGAAACCATGAAGCAGACTGAAAGTCATGCGGTGAAAATTGTGGTAGAAGCGGCTCGCCGCCTGATCTAACCCTCTCTTCTGAGATATAAGGCCGACACGTTCGGCCTTTTCTTTTTTGCGTAGCGCCTCGCAGGAAAACCCTTTCAAACTGGACGTTTATACAGCACAATTCTATCTTGCGGGTAATACGTTGATGCAGGGGGCATTGTGGACATCTCATTCCTGATTTATGCGGTGATAGCGCTGGTGGGCGCAGGCGTTGGCTGGCTGATCTCCAGCTATCAGCACGCGCAGCAAAAAGCCGACCAGCTTGCAGAGCGAGAAGAGATCGTTGCGGAGCTAAGCGCGACAAAACAACAGCTTGCGCAAAGTGCCCACTGGCGAGACGAGTGCGAGTTGCTCAACAACGAACTGCGAAACCTTCGCGATATCAACACATCGCTGGAGGCCGATCTCCGTGAAGTCACCACCCGCCTCGAATCCACGCAGCTGCACGCCGAAGACAAAATTCGCCAGATGATCAACAGCGAACAGCGCCTGAGCGAACAGTTTGAGAACCTCGCCAACCGAATATTTGAGCAGAGCAACCGGCGCGTTGACGAACAAAATCGTCAGAGCCTGAATGGGCTGTTAACGCCGCTGCGCGAGCAGCTGGACGGTTTTCGCCGTCAGGTGCAGGACAGCTTTGGCCAGGAAGCGCGCGAGCGCCACACGCTGGCGCATGAGATCCGCAATCTCCAGCAGCTGAATGCGCAGATGGCGCAGGAGGCGGTTAACCTGACGCGCGCGCTTAAAGGCGACAATAAAACGCAGGGCAACTGGGGCGAAGTGGTGCTGACGCGCGTGCTCGAAGCTTCCGGCCTGCGCGAAGGATATGAATACGAAACCCAGGTGAGTATCGAAAACGACGCCCGCTCGCGCATGCAACCTGACGTGATCGTGCGTCTGCCACAGGGCAAGGACGTGGTGATCGATGCCAAAATGACGCTGGTTGCCTACGAGCGCTACTTCAATGCGGAGGACGACTATACCCGCGAGGCGGCGCTGCAGGAGCATATTGCCTCCGTGCGTAACCACATTCGCCTGCTGGGCCGCAAAGACTATCAACAGCTCCCGGGCCTGCGCTCGTTAGATTACGTGCTGATGTTTATTCCGGTAGAGCCCGCGTTTCTGCTGGCGCTCGACATACAGCCCGAACTGATTACCGAAGCGTTGCGAAATAACATTATGCTGGTCAGCCCGACTACGCTGCTGGTGGCCCTGCGCACCATTGCGAATCTCTGGCGCTACGAGCACCAGAGCCGTAACGCGCAGCAGATCGCCGATCGCGCCAGCAAGCTGTACGACAAAATGCGCCTGTTCGTGGACGACATGTCCTCCGTTGGGCAAAGCCTGGATCGCGCGCAGGATAACTACCGCCAGGCAATGAAAAAGCTCTCTTCCGGCCGCGGTAATCTGTTGGCGCAGGCTGAGGCATTTCGTAGCCTGGGGGTGGAAGTGAAACGCGAGATTAATCCGGAACTGGTGGAGCAGGCGACGGCGCAGGATGAAGAGTTCCGGCTGCGTGAAGCCTCTGACGATCAAAAAACAGGCGCTGAAGACAACGACTTAGCGGCGAATTTTCCACCAGATGCCTCTCATGAACGTTACGTTCGCGGCGGTTGAATCGTAGGGCAAACGCGCCCAATCTGTTACACTTCACAAACATTTTACTGATAAGCAGGCTCTGAGATGGTTGAAGAATCACAAGACACGACGCACTTTGGCTTTCAGACTGTCGCCAAGGCGCAGAAGGCAGACATGGTGGCCCACGTATTTCATTCCGTGGCGGCGAAGTACGATGTAATGAATGACCTGATGTCGTTCGGCATTCATCGCTTGTGGAAGCGCTTCACCATTGACTGCAGCGGCGTGCGTCGCGGGCAAACGGTACTGGACCTGGCGGGCGGCACGGGCGACCTGACGGCGAAATTTTCCCGTCTGGTGGGAGAAACCGGCCGCGTTGTTCTGGCAGATATCAATGACTCCATGCTGAAAATGGGACGCGAAAAGCTGCGTAACATTGGCGTAGTAGGCAACGTGGAGTATGTGCAGGCAAACGCCGAAGCGCTGCCGTTCCCGGATAACACCTTCGACTGCATCACCATATCGTTCGGCCTGCGTAACGTTACCGATAAAGACAAAGCGCTGCGCTCCATGTATCGCGTGCTTAAGCCCGGCGGACGCCTGCTGGTGCTGGAATTTTCAAAACCGATTATCGATCCGCTGAGCAAAGCCTACGACGCCTATTCGTTCCATGTGCTGCCGCGCATCGGCGAGCTGGTGGCAAACGACGCGGAGAGCTATCGCTATCTGGCGGAATCCATCCGTATGCACCCGGATCAGGACACCCTGAAAGCGATGATGCAGGATGCAGAATTTGAAAACGTTGAATATTTCAACATGACGGCGGGTGTCGTTGCGCTGCATCGCGGTTATAAGTTCTGAGTGGAGGTCTCCTGTGCCCTTTAAACCCTTAGTCACCGCAGGCATCGAGAATGTGCTTAATGCCTTCCTGTACCGTGCGCCAGCGTTAAAGTCCGCGCGCCAGCGCCTCAACGGAAAGGTGTTACGCATTTCGTTAAGCGAGTTTTCGACGCCGCTTGTGCTGGTCTTCAGCGAGCGTCAGCTCGACGTGCTGGGCGAGTGGGAAGGTGAAGCCGACTGCTCCGTTATCACCCGCATGAGCGTGCTGCCAAAACTGCGCGACCGCCAGCAGCTGACGGCGCTGATCCGCAGCGGTGAGTTGCAGGTTGAGGGCGATATCCAGGTGGTACAGAACTTCGTTGCGCTCAGCGATCTGGCGGAGTTCGATCCGGCAGAGCTGCTTGCCCCCTATATCGGCGATATCGCTGCTGAAGGTATCAGCAAAGCGGTCCACGGCGGTACGACGTTCCTGCGTAAAAGCCTGCAGCGACAGCAGCGTTACGCGGCTGAAGTGTTAACCGAAGAGTGGCGCATGGCGCCAGGACCGCTTGAAGTAGCGTGGTTTGCTGAAGAAACCGCCGCCGTTGAGCGCGCGACCGATGCATTGACCAAACGGCTGGAAAAACTGGAGGGCAAATGACGCCTGGTGAAATTCGGCGCCTCTATTTTATCATCCGCACCTTTTTGAGTTACGGGCTCGACGAGCTTATCCCCAAAATGCGTATTACGCTGCCGCTTCGCATCTGGCGGCGGATGTTATTCTGGATGCCAAACCGCCACAAAGATCAGCCGTTAGGCGAACGCCTGCGTCTTGCGCTGCAGGAGCTTGGCCCGGTATGGATCAAGTTTGGCCAGATGCTGTCTACCCGCCGCGATCTCTTTCCGCCGCAAATTGCCGATGAACTGGCAATGCTGCAGGACCGGGTCGCCCCGTTTGACGGGGAAAGAGCGAAGAAACAGATCGAAGAGGCGATGGGCAACATTCCCGTTGATACCTGGTTTGATGATTTCGATATCAAACCGCTGGCATCCGCGTCAATCGCTCAGGTCCACACCGCCCGGCTGAAAGAGAACGGCAAAGAGGTGGTGATCAAGGTGATCCGTCCGGATATTCTGCCGGTCATCAAAGCGGACATGAAGCTGATCTACCGTCTGGCCCGCTGGGTGCCGCGCCTGCTGCCCGATGGACGACGTTTGCGTCCTGTGGAAGTGGTGCGTGAGTATGAAAAAACGCTCATTGACGAGCTGAACCTGCTGCGAGAATCAGCCAACGCGATCCAGCTGCGACGCAACTTCGAAGACAGCCCCATGCTGTACGTTCCTGAAGTCTACTCCGACTACTGCAGCCAGAATATGATGGTCATGGAACGCATCTACGGCATTCCGGTATCTGACGTGATGGCGCTGGAAAAGCAGGGTACCAACATGAAGCTGCTGGCCGAGCGCGGCGTGCAGGTCTTCTTTACCCAGGTATTCCGCGACAGCTTTTTCCATGCGGATATGCACCCGGGCAATATTTTCGTCAGTTATGAACACCCGGAAAACCCGAAATACATCGGCATCGACTGCGGTATTGTCGGCTCGCTGAATAAAGAAGATAAGCGCTACCTTGCTGAAAACTTTATTGCCTTCTTCAACCGCGACTACCGCAAGGTGGCCGAGCTGCACGTTGACTCCGGCTGGGTTCCGCCGGACACCAACGTTGAAGAGTTCGAGTTTGCTATCCGCACGGTGTGCGAGCCGATTTTTGAAAAGCCGCTGTCAGAGATCTCGTTTGGCCACGTTCTGCTGAACCTTTTCAACACCGCGCGCCGCTTCAATATGGAAGTCCAGCCGCAATTAGTTTTACTTCAGAAAACATTACTTTACGTTGAGGGCGTAGGCCGCCAGCTCTATCCTCAGTTAGACTTGTGGAAAACGGCGAAGCCATTCCTCGAATCCTGGATTAAGGATCAGGTCGGTATTCCGGCGCTGGTGCGCTCGTTTAAGGAGAAAGCACCGTTCTGGATCGAAAAAATGCCTGAAATCCCTGAACTGGTTTACGACAGTTTGCGTCAGAGCAAGAACCTTCAGCACAGCATGGATAAAATCGCCACCGAGTTACAGGCTAGTCGCGTTCGCCAGGGGCAGTCGCGCTATCTCTTCGGTATTGGCGCCACGCTGCTGCTAAGCGGAACGTTACTGCTGATCAACCGGCCTGACTGGGAAATGATGCCCGCCTGGCTGATGGCCGGAGGTGTTGTTGTCTGGCTCGCGGGTTGGAGAAAAACGCGCTGAAATTGCATCGCTATCACAAGGTCGCATACGTATAATGCGATTTGATTAATTAATCATCTATCACTGAGGAATATGTATGGGTGGTATCAGTATCTGGCAATTGGTCATTATTGCCGTCATCGTCGTGCTGCTGTTTGGCACGAAGAAACTCGGCTCTATTGGCTCCGACCTTGGTGCATCGATTAAAGGCTTTAAGAAAGCCATGGGCGATGATGAGAATAAGCAGGATAAATCCGGCCAGGACGCTGACTTTACTGCTAAATCTATCGCCGACAAGCAGGATGAAGCCAAAAAGGAAGACGCTAAACGCCACGATAAAGAGCAGGTGTAATTCGTGTTCGATATTGGTTTTGGTGAGCTGCTGTTGGTCTTCGTGATTGGCCTGATTGTGCTTGGGCCCCAGCGTTTGCCTGTTGCGGTGAAAACCGTGGTGGGTTGGGTGCGCGCGCTTCGCTCGCTGGCAACCACCGTACAGAACGAGCTGGCGCAAGAGCTGAAGCTTCAGGAATTTCAGGACAGCCTGAAAAAAGTTGAGAAGGCGAGCATGGATAACCTGACGCCGGAGCTGAAAGCCTCAATGGATGAACTGCGCGAAGCGGCTGAATCCATGAAGCGTTCCTACAGCGTTAACGATCCTGAAAAAGCGAGCGATGAAGCTAACACCATCCATAACCCGGTGGTGAAGAACAGCGAAGCGCAGCGAGAGGGCGTCACGCCTGCCAGCGCGGAGCATCAGGCCGATGCGCCGGAACAGACGCCGCAGGAATCTGAACTGAAAAAACAGGTGGAGCCGGAAGAGGCCGTCGGCAAAACGGCTGAAGCCAAACCCGCAGCGCCCGTTTCCGAATCATCCCCCACGTCGAGTGATAAAGCGTAGCCATGGCAGTAGATGATACTCAACCGCTTATTACGCATCTTATTGAGCTGCGTAAGCGCCTGTTAAACTGCATTATTGCAGTTTTCCTCATTTTCCTGTGCCTGGTCTATTTCGCCAACGATATCTACCAGGTTGTCTCCGCGCCGCTGATTAAACAGATGCCGCTGGGTGCGACGATGATTGCAACGGATGTTGCTTCACCGTTCTTTACCCCGATTAAGCTGACGTTTTGGGTGTCGCTGATTGCCTCTGCCCCGGTCATTCTGTATCAGGTGTGGGCGTTTGTGGCGCCCGCACTGTACAGACACGAGCGCAAGCTGGTAATCCCGCTGCTGGTGTCCAGCTCCCTGCTGTTCTACATCGGCATGGCGTTTGCCTACTTCGTGGTGTTCCCGCTGGCCTTTGGCTTTCTGACGCACACGGCGCCAGTTGGGGTGCAGGTCTCGACCGACATCGCAAGCTACCTTAGCTTCGTCATGGCGCTGTTTATGGCTTTCGGCGTGGCGTTTGAAGTGCCGGTGGCGATTGTGCTGCTTTGCTGGGTGGGCGTGACCACGCCTGACGACCTGCGCAAAAAGCGTCCGTATATCCTGGTTGGCGCGTTCGTGGTCGGTATGCTGCTGACGCCGCCGGACGTCTTCTCGCAAACGCTATTGGCTATTCCGATGTACTGCCTGTTTGAAGTGGGGGTCTTCTTCTCCCGTTTCTATGTGGGTAAAGGGCGTCGGCAGAACGACGAAGACGACGAGTCTGAAAAGACCACCGAAGAATAATTCCAGCCGCCCGTCAGGGCGGTTGTCATATGGGGACCAGCATGTTTGATATCGGGCTCAATCTGACCAGCTCGCAGTTTGATAACGATCGCGATGAGGTTGTGGCGCGCGCGTTTGACGCAGGCGTGAAGGGGCTGTTACTGACCGGCACCAATCTTCACGAAAGCGAACAGGCGCAGCAGATGGCGCATCGCTATGCGCGCTGCTGGTCAACCGCGGGCGTGCATCCGCATGACAGCAGCCAGTGGACGAACGAAAGTGCGGAAGCGCTCCGCGCGCTGGCAGACACGCCAGAAGTGGTGGCGATCGGTGAGTGCGGGCTGGATTTTAACCGCAACTTCTCGACGCCTCAGGAGCAGGAATACGCCTTTATCGCGCAGCTTACGCTGGCGGCAGAGCTGGGGATGCCGGTGTTTATGCACTGTCGCGACGCGCACGAGCGTTTTCTGGCGCTGCTGGATCCGTGGCTCGATAAACTGCCCGGCGCGGTGCTGCACTGCTTCACCGGTTCATATCAGGAGGCGCAGGATTGCCTGAAGCGGGGGCTTTATCTGGGGATTACGGGCTGGGTCTGCGATGAACGCCGCGGGCTGGAACTCCGCGAACTGCTGCCCGCTATTCCGGCCGAGCGGCTATTAATCGAAACCGATGCACCCTATCTGCTGCCGCGAGACATGAAGCCTAAGCCTGCATCCCGACGCAATGAACCGGCGTATCTGGAGCATATTGTCGAGCGCGTCGCGCACTGGCGCGGAGAAGACGTGCAGCAGCTGGCAGCGCAAACGGATGAAAACGTGCGCCGCCTGTTCGGCGTGCAATTTTAAACTTTGCGGAAGTCGGTGTTCTTGACGCTCTGCAGCACCTGCTTGTTGAGCAGATTAAGCAGCAGCATAGAGCGCGCTTCGCCGTCCGGCTCGGAAAAGATGGCCTGCAGTCCTTCGAACGCACCTTCGGTAATCACCACGCTGTCGCCTTCATAAGGCGTGTCAGGATCGGTAATGTCCTCGGGCTGTTGATAGACAGAAAGTTGATGGATAACCTTTGACGGAACCGTCGCCGGTTGCGTACCAAAGCGCACGAAATGGCTGACGCCGCGCGTGGCGCTGATGGTCGTAGTGTGGATAACTTCCGGGTCGAACTCGACGAACAGGTAGTTGGGAAAAAGCGGTTCGCTGACGGTAGTACGCTTCCCACGCTGGATTTTTTCAAGCGTGATAACGGGCGTCAGGCAATTGACAGACTGACGTTCAAGATGTTCCTGCGCGCGCTGAAGTTGGCCGCGTTTGCAATACAGTAAATACCAGGCCTGCATAATCACTTTTTCCCTTGGTTCGGGGCGCAAGCATACCAAAAACCCGGCGGGATCGCTAAGGTGATTATCCTGGCCGTCAGCGGAGTAAGCCGCGGTAGTTCACGCTAATTTAACAAAATTACAGCATCACGCCGCCTTACGCCGTATAATGAAGCGCTTACAGAGAGGCCATGACTAACTGCATGAAATATCACGATCTTCGCGACTTCCTGGCGCTGCTGGAAAAGCAGGGCGAACTCAAACGCATTACGCTACCTGTTGATCCTTACCTGGAAATGACAGAAATTGCCGACCGCACCCTGCGTGCCGGTGGCCCGGCTCTGCTGTTTGAAAACCCGAAAGGCTACTCAATGCCGGTGCTGTGCAACCTGTTTGGCACGCCGCGACGCGTGGCGATGGGCATGGGGCAAGAGGATGTCACGGCGTTACGTGAAGTCGGCAAGCTGCTGGCCTTTCTGAAAGAGCCGGAGCCGCCTAAGGGCTTTCGCGATCTGTTCGACAAGCTGCCGCAGTTTAAGCAGGTGTTGAACATGCCTACCAAACGCCTGCGCGGCGCGCCATGCCAGCAGAAAGTGCTGGAAGGCGATGCGGTCGATCTGACTCAAATTCCAATTATGCAGTGCTGGCCTGAAGACGCCGCGCCGCTCATTACCTGGGGCCTGACCGTGACGCGCGGTCCGCATAAGGAGCGGCAGAACCTCGGCATCTATCGCCAGCAGCTGATCGGTAAAAACAAACTCATCATGCGCTGGCTGTCGCATCGCGGCGGCGCGCTGGATTTCCAGGAGTGGTGTGCGGCGCATCCCGGCGAGCGTTTCCCCGTCTCCGTGGCGCTGGGCGCCGATCCGGCAACGATTCTGGGCGCGGTCACGCCGGTTCCCGATACCCTGTCAGAATATGCCTTTGCCGGGCTGCTGCGCGGCACGAAAACCGAAGTAGTGAAGTGCGTTTCCAATGATCTGGAAGTTCCGGCCAGCGCTGAAATTGTCCTTGAAGGTTATATCGAACAGGGCGAGCTGGCGCCGGAAGGGCCGTACGGCGACCACACCGGCTATTACAATGAAGTCGATAATTTCCCGGTGTTTACCGTCACGCACATTACCCGACGTGAAGATGCGATTTACCACTCCACCTACACCGGCCGTCCACCGGATGAACCGGCCGTACTGGGCGTGGCGCTGAACGAGGTGTTTGTTCCGATCCTGCAAAAGCAGTTCCCGGAAATTGTTGATTTCTATCTGCCGCCGGAAGGATGTTCCTATCGCCTGGCGGTAGTGACGATGAAAAAGCAGTACGCGGGCCACGCGAAACGCGTCATGATGGGCGTCTGGTCTTTCCTGCGCCAGTTTATGTATACCAAATTTGTGATTGTCTGCGATGATGACGTCAACGCCCGCGACTGGAACGACGTCATCTGGGCTATCACCACGCGCATGGATCCGGCGCGTGATACGGTGTTAGTCGAAAATACGCCGATAGATTATCTGGACTTTGCCTCGCCGGTTTCCGGGCTTGGCTCAAAAATGGGACTGGATGCCACGAACAAATGGCCAGGCGAAACCGAGCGTGAATGGGGCCGCCCGATCAAAAAAGATCCTGCCGTGATCGCGCGAATAGACGCGATCTGGGACGAGTTGGCCATAATGAGTAACGGTAAGCCAGAGACTGACCGTTAAGCCCTATAGACTTCCCGACAGAGAGAGCGAATGACAACCTTAAGCTGTAAAGTGACCTCGGTAGATGCTATCACCGACACCGTATATCGCGTCCGTTTAGTGCCAGAAGCGGCGTTCTCTTTCCGCGCTGGCCAGTATTTGATGGTGGTGATGGACGAGCGTGATAAGCGTCCTTTCTCTATGGCCTCGACGCCAGCAGAGCAGGAATTTATTGAGCTTCATATTGGGGCGTCTGAGCTTAATCTCTATGCGATGGCCGTGATGGACCGCATCCTGAAAGAACGTGAAATCGTGGTCGATATTCCTCACGGTGAAGCCTGGCTGCGCGATGACGAAGACCGTCCGCTGATCCTGATTGCTGGCGGCACCGGCTTCTCTTACGTGCGCTCGATTCTGCTTACGGCGCTGGCGCGCAATCCGAATCGCGATATCACCATCTACTGGGGCGGTCGTGAGGAAAAACACCTCTATGACCTGTCCGAGCTGGAAGCGCTGAGCGTGAACCATCCGAACCTGCGCATCGAGCCGGTGGTTGAACAGCCGGAAGAGGGCTGGCGCGGGCGCAGCGGTACGGTATTAACGGCGGTACTGCAGGACTACGGCACGCTGGCGGGACACGATATCTACATTGCCGGACGTTTTGAGATGGCGAAAATTGCCCGCGACCTGTTCTGCAACGAGCGCGGCGCGCGTGAAGATCGCCTGTTCGGCGATGCGTTTGCGTTTATCTAAATAAAAAACCCGCCCCTGACAGGCGGGAAGAACGGCAACTAAACTGTCTCTCTTCGCCAATGACGCCACTGGCAGTGAGATACTTTTCGTAGGCCGGGAAAGCGCAGCGCCTCCCGGCAAAAGCCCGATGGCGCGATGCTTATCGGGCCTACGTTATAGCCTTATACCCTTTCAAACACCGTTGCGATCCCCTGACCCAACCCGATACACATCGTTGCCAGACCAAACTGGGCGTCTTTGCGTTCCATCAGGTTGAGCAGCGTGGTGCTAATACGCGCCCCGGAGCAGCCCAGCGGGTGGCCGAGCGCAATCGCGCCGCCGTTGAGGTTAATCTTCTCGTCGATCTGATCCATCAGCCCCAGATCTTTAATGCACGGCAGGATCTGCGCGGCAAAGGCTTCGTTCATCTCGAACAGGTCGATATCGCCAGCGGTTAATCCCGCTTTTTTCAGCGCCAGCTTCGACGCCGGAACCGGGCCGTAACCCATAATCGACGGATCGCAGCCGACAACCGCCATCGAGCGAATGCGGGCGCGCGGCGTGAGGCCCAGCTCGCGGGCGCGGCTTTCGCTCATCAGCAGCACCGCCGCGGCGCCGTCGGACAGCGCCGAGGAGGTACCCGCCGTGACGGTGCCAGTCACGGGGTCAAACGCCGGGCGCAGCGTGGAAAGCGCTTCGACGGTGGTTTCCGGGCGGATCACCTCGTCGTAGCTAAACTGCTTAAGCACGCCGTCAGCGTCGTGGCCGCCGGTGGGGACGATCTCGTTTTTAAACGCGCCGGACTGGGTCGCTGCCCAGGCGCGAGCGTGAGAGCGCGCGCCGAAGGCATCCTGCATTTCGCGGCTAATGCCGTGAATGCGCGCGAGCATTTCGGCGGTCAGCCCCATCATGCCCGCGGCCTTTGCGACGTTACGGCTCAGGCCCGGATGGAAATCCACGCCGTGGCTCATCGGCACGTGGCCCATATGCTCTACGCCGCCAATCATGCAAACCTGCGCATCGCCGGTCATGATCATCCTCGCCGCATCGTGCAATGACTGCATTGACGAGCCGCACAGGCGGTTAACGGTGACGGCCGGAACGGAGTGAGGCACCTCCGCCAGCAGCGCGGCGTTGCGGGCAATATTGAAGCCTTGCTCCAGGGTCTGCTGCACGCAGCCCCAGGAAATATCATCGATGGCGGCGGGGTCCAGCGCCGGGTTACGCGCCAGCAGGCTGCGCATCAGGTGTGCGGACAGGTCTTCCGCGCGCACGTTGCGAAATGCGCCGCCCTTTGAACGGCCCATCGGGGTACGAATCGCATCAACAATGACTACGTGTTCCATTGTGACTCCTTAAGCCGTTTTCAGCTCGCCAACCGGACGGGCTGGCTCAACCGCTGGATAATAGGGTTCGTTATGGCGCGCTTTATTACGCAGGCCTTCCGGTACGTTATAAAGCGGGCCGAGGTGCTGATACTGCTGGGCCATGTCGAGATAGCGCGCGCTGCCAAGCGTATCCAGCCAGCGGAACGCGCCGCCGTGGAACGGAGGGAAACCGAGGCCATAGACCAGCGCCATATCCGCTTCCGCCGGGCTGGCGATAATGCCCTCTTCCAGACAACGCACCACCTCGTTGATCATCGGGATCATCATGCGGGCGATAATTTCGTCGTCGGAGAAGTCGCGTTTCGGCTGGCTGACGTCGGCCAGCAGGCCATCGACCACGGCATCTTCTTCTTTCTTCGGTTTGCCTTTGCTGTCTTCCTTATAGCGCCAGAAGCCGAGGCCGTTTTTCTGGCCGAAGCGGTTGGCGTCAAACAGCGCGTCGATCGCGTCACGGTAATCTTTCTGCATGCGCAGCGGGAAGCCCGCCGCCATCACCGCCTGCGCGTGGTGCGCGGTATCGATGCCGACCACGTCCAGCAGATAGGCCGGGCCCATCGGCCAGCCGAACTGTTTCTCCATCACCTTATCGATCTTGCGGAAGTCCGCGCCGTCGCGCAGCAGCTGGCTGAAGCCGGCAAAGTACGGGAACAGCACGCGGTTAACGAAGAACCCCGGGCAGTCGTTCACCACGATCGGCGTTTTGCCCATCTTGCTGGCCCAGGCCACCACTTTGGCTATGGTCTCGTCGGAGGTTTTCTCCCCGCGAATCACCTCAACCAGCGGCATGCGGTGCACCGGATTAAAGAAGTGCATGCCGCAGAAGTTTTCCGGACGCTTCAGCACGCCTGCCAGCTCGCTGATAGGAATAGTCGAGGTGTTTGAGGCCAGCACGGTTTCCGGGCGAACCTTATCTTCCGTCTCGGCCAGCACGGCTTTTTTAACTTTCGGATTTTCAACGACCGCTTCGACGACCACGTCAACGCGGTCAAACCCGCTGTATTCCAGGGTTGGCTGGATGGTCGAGATCACGCCCGCGAGCTTAAGCCCGTCAATCTTGCCGCGCTCAAGCTGTTTATTCAGCAGCTTGGCCGCTTCGGTCATGCCGAGCGTCAGCGATTTTTCGTTGATGTCCTTCATCACCACCGGGACGCCTTTCCAGGCGGACTGGTAGGCAATGCCGCCGCCCATAATGCCCGCGCCGAGCACCGCCGCGTGTTTTGGCGTTTCAACGCTTTTGGTCAGCTGTTTGGCTTTTCCTTTCACGAACTGATCGTTGAGGAAGATGCCAACCAGCGCGCGCGCTTCATTGGTGTGCGCCAGCGGAACAAAGCTCTGGTTTTCAAGCTTCAGCGCGTCATCGCGCCCCATGCGGGCCGCGGCTTCAATGGTCTTAACGGCGGTGATTGGCGCCGGATAGTGTTTGCCCGCCGTCTGCATCACCATGCCTTTGGCGATGGTGAAGCTCATGGTGGCTTCAATTTTGCTGAGCTTGAGCGGCTCCAGCTTCGGCTGGCGTTTGGCTTTCCAGTCGAGTTCGCCCCCGATCGCCTGACGCAGTATGGCGAGGGCGCCTTCAACCAGTTTTTCTGGCTTAACGACGCCGTCGACCAGGCCAATTTTCTGCGCCTGTTCTGCGCCTACGTCCTTACCTGCGGCAATGATTTCGAGGGCGCTATCGGCACCCAGCATGCGCGGCATACGCACGGAGCCGCCAAAGCCCGGCATGATCCCCAGCTTGGTTTCCGGCAGGCCGATGCGCAGGTCGGGCGTTGCCAGGCGGTAGTCGGTCGCCAGCACGCATTCGCAGCCGCCGCCCAGCGCGTAGCCGTTAACCGCGGAGACGGTCGGAACCGGCAGATCTTCCAGACGATTAAAGACGCTGTTGGCAAAGTGCAGCCACTGGCTGAGCTGTTCTTCAGGTACCTGGAATAGCGAAAGGAATTCGGTGATGTCGGCACCGACGATAAAGGCCGCTTTGTTCGAGCGCAGCAGCAGCCCTTTTAAATCCGATTGTTTTTCGAGCACGTCCAGCGCCTGGCCAAGGCTGGCCACCGTCGCGGTATCGAGCTTATTCACTGAGCCGGGGGCATCGAACACAAGTTCGGCGATGCCATCGTCCAGCCAGTCTACGTACAGGGTGTCGCCTTTGTAGAGCATGTCAGTCTCCTGAATCCAGCAAGGGGATCTGGTCATACCAGATGAGACCGAGTGTGGAATTTATGTTAACAAAATGCAAATTAGTCATTAAGAAATTGCTGCGCCGATCACGGTTGGTGGAGATCACGCAGTCGGAGCGAGGTGTGCTAAGATGCGAGGACTTGAGGTCAAAAAATCGAAAGGAAGAATGATGGACTCACTGGCTTCGCTCTATAAAAATCATATCGTTACCCTACAGGAACGTACACGCGACGTGTTGGCCCGTTTTAAGCTGGATGCGCTATTAATTCACTCCGGCGAGCTGATGAACACGTTTCTGGACGACCACGCCTACCCGTTTAAGGTGAACCCGCAGTTCAAGGCCTGGGTGCCGGTGACGCAGGTCCCTAACTGCTGGCTGCTGGTGGATGGCGTGAATAAGCCGAAACTGTGGTTCTACCTGCCGGTGGATTACTGGCATAACGTGGAGCCGCTGCCGACCTCTTTCTGGACCGAAGAAATTGATGTCATCGCGCTGCCAAAAGCGGACGGCATTGGTAGCCAGCTGCCCGCTGCGCGCGGCAACATTGCCTACATTGGCCCGGTCGCCGAACGTGCGCTGGGGCTGGATATTCCCGCCGACAAGCTCAACCCGAAAGGCGTGCTGGACTACCTGCACTACTACCGTGCGTATAAAACCGATTACGAGCTGTACTGCATGCGTGAAGCGCAAAAAACGGCCGTGATTGGCCATCGCGCGGCGCACGAGGCGTTCCAGTCCGGCATGAGCGAGTTCGATATCAACCAGGCCTACCTGACCGCAACCGGACACCGCGACACCGACGTGCCTTACAGCAACATCGTGGCGCTGAACGAGCACGCGTCCGTACTGCACTACACCAAACTCGACCACCACGTGCCGTCCGAAATGCGCAGCTTCCTGCTGGACGCGGGGGCAGAGTACAACGGATACGCGGCGGACCTCACCCGCACCTGGGCGGCGAATGCGGATACCGATTTTGCCCACCTGATTAAAGACGTGAACGACGAACAGCTGGCGCTTATCGGCACCATGAAAGCCGGAACCAGCTACGTGGATTACCACATCCAGTTCCATCAGCGCATCGCCAAGCTGCTGCGTAAGCATCAGATCGTGAAGGACATGAGCGAAGAGGCGATGGTCGAGAACAATCTGACCGGGCCGTTTATGCCGCACGGCATTGGTCACCCGCTGGGCCTGCAGGTTCACGACGTCGCGGGCTTTATGCAGGACGATACCGGGACGCACCTCGCGGCTCCGTCCAAATATCCGTACCTGCGCTGCACCCGCGTGCTTGCGCCGCGCATGGTGTTGACCATCGAGCCGGGCATCTACTTTATCGAATCCCTGCTGGCGCCGTGGCGCGAAGGCGAGTTCAGCAAGCACTTCAACTGGGACAAAATTGAGGCGCTTAAACCGTTTGGCGGCATTCGTATCGAAGATAACGTGGTGATCCACGAAAACGGCGTTGAGAACATGACGCGAGATCTGAAGCTGGCCTGATGGAAAGCTGGCTGATACCGGCTGAACCGGTCACCTTCGTCGAGGAAATAAAGAAAAGCCGCTTTATCACGCTGTTGGCGCATACCGACGGCGTTGAGGAAGCAAAAGCGTTTGTCGAATCCGTTCGCGCGCAGCACCCTGACGCGCGCCACCACTGCGTGGCGTGGGTCGCGGGGCCGCCGAACGACTCGCAGCAGCTGGGTTTTTCTGATGACGGTGAACCGGCGGGCACGGCCGGTAAGCCCATGCTCTCCCAGCTAATGGGCAGCGGCGTGGGCGAAATTACCGCCGTGGTGGTTCGCTACTACGGCGGCATTTTGTTGGGGACCGGCGGGCTGGTCAAAGCCTACGGTGGCGGTGTCCAGCAGGCGCTCAATCTGCTTACTACCACCCGCAAAACGCCGCTGACCGAATATACTTTATTGTGCGATTACGCTCAGCTATCGGGTATTGAGTCATTGCTTAAACAGTTCAACGGCGTGATTGCGCACAGTGAATATCAGGCGATGGTGCAATTACGCGTGGCGCTTCCTCAGGCTGAGCTGGCTGCTTTTTCAGCAAAACTGGCGGATTTTAGTCGCGGTTCGTTGCAATTGCTGCCGATTGAAGAATAATCCCCACCTTACTTTTAATACCAAAGGAAGCGGCAGAGATGCATTTTCGTGCCATAACCCGAATCGTTGGACTGCTGGTCATACTCTTTTCCGGGACGATGATTGTCCCCGGGCTGGTGGCGCTTATCTACCGGGACGGTGCGGGGCGTGCGTTTACCCAGACGTTTTTTGTCGCGCTGACCATCGGCTCGCTGCTGTGGTGGCCTAACCGCCGCGAAAAGGGCGAGCTCAAATCCCGCGAAGGGTTTTTGATTGTGGTGCTGTTCTGGACGGTGCTGGGAAGCGTGGGTGCGCTGCCCTTTATCTTTGCCGAGCAGCCGAACCTGACGATTACCGACGCTTTCTTTGAGTCTTTCTCCGGGTTAACGACCACGGGCGCGACGACGCTGGTGGGGCTGGATTCCCTTCCGCACGCTATTCTTTTTTACCGACAGATGCTGCAGTGGTTCGGCGGTATGGGGATCATCGTCCTGGCCGTGGCAATCCTGCCAATCCTGGGCGTAGGCGGCATGCAGCTTTATCGCGCTGAAATGCCCGGCCCGCTGAAGGATAACAAAATGCGCCCGCGCATCGCGGAGACGGCTAAAACGCTTTGGCTTATCTACGTATTGCTGACGGTCGCCTGCGCGCTGGCGCTGTGGTTTGCCGGGATGCCCGCGTTTGACGCCATCGGGCACAGCTTTGCGACCATCGCCATCGGCGGGTTCTCAACCCACGATGCCAGCGTCGGCTACTTTGACAGCCCGACGATTAATACCATTATCGCTATCTTCCTGCTGATCTCCGGCTGTAACTACGGCCTGCACTTCTCCCTGCTGAGCGGGCGCAGCCTGAAGGTTTACTGGCGCGATCCAGAATTTCGCATGTTTATTGGCGTCCAACTGACGCTGGTGATCATCTGTACTCTCGTGCTGTGGTTCCATGACGTTTATAGCTCTGCGGTCACCACGCTCAACCAGGCGTTCTTCCAGGTGGTGTCGATGGCGACCACCGCGGGCTTTACCACGGACAGCATCGCGCGCTGGCCGCTGTTCCTGCCGGTGCTGCTTCTGTGCTCTGCGTTTATTGGCGGCTGTGCGGGGTCGACGGGCGGTGGCCTGAAAGTGATTCGCATATTGCTGCTGTTCAAGCAGGGGAACCGCGAGCTCAAGCGCCTGGTCCACCCGAACGCGGTTTACAGCATCAAGCTGGGGAACCGCGCGCTGCCGGAACGTATTCTGGAGGCGGTATGGGGTTTCTTCTCGGCGTATGCGCTGGTGTTTATCGTCAGCATGCTGGCCATTATAGCAACCGGCGTGGATGATTTCTCGGCGTTTGCCTCCGTGGTGGCGACGCTGAACAACTTAGGCCCCGGGCTGGGCGTAGTAGCGGATAACTTTGCCAGCATGAACCCGGTCGCGAAGTGGATCTTAATCGCCAATATGCTGTTTGGGCGTCTTGAGGTCTTTACGCTGCTGGTGCTGTTTACCCCAACATTCTGGCGCGAGTAAGGAGACGTCGGTGAAAACACTCATTCTTTTCTCTACCCGAGACGGGCAAACGCGTGAAATTGCCTCCAGTATCGCTTCTGAACTCAAGGAGCTGGGCATCTATGCGGACGTGGTGAACCTGAACCGTACTGAAGACATCCCCTGGCAGGAGTATGACCGCGTCGTTATTGGCGCATCTATCCGCTATGGGCATTTCCATCCTGCGCTGGATCGTTTTGTGAAAAAGCATATGGCGGTGCTGAATGCGCTACCCGGCGCATTCTTTTCGGTAAACCTGGTGGCGCGGAAAGCGGAGAAGCGTACTCCGCAGACCAATAGCTATACGCGCAAGTTTTTGCTGAACTCGCCGTGGCAGCCGGATTTGTCCGCGGTGTTTGCGGGCGCGCTCCGTTATCCACGCTACCGCTGGTATGACCGCTTGATGATCCGCCTGATTATGAAGATGACGGGCGGTGAAACGGATACGCGCAAAGAGGTGGTCTATACCGACTGGGCGCAGGTTGCGAATTTCGCTCGTGAAATTGCGCGATTAACCACCGATTCGCGGACAAAACAGGCGTAATGCCTGAAAAATAAGCGAGTGAAACGTTTTTTGAAATTTATGCTTGTCACGTCAGAATAACTCCCTATAATGCGCCTCCACTGACACGGAACAACGGCTTACAGGCCGCCGGGTTAGCGGAGGAAAGCAAATTAAATGCTTGACTCTGAAGCGGGAAAGCGTAATATGCACACCCCGCGTCGCTGAGAAAACGAAGCGGCACTGCTCTTTAACAATTTATCAGACAATCTGTGT
>NZ_JBGKEB010000018.1:0-90891 GCF_041399425.1 Enterobacter sp. KBR-315C3_2022 | reverse complement strand
CCCCCGGAGAGTGAGGCGGCTGAATATAGGTAACGAGTTGAAAAGAGTGGGAAAGGAGTACAGTAATATGGTCATGGAGGTATGACCATATTACTGGGGATCCCTCAGCCCACAGGGAGAGGGAGAAAGGCTTCTCAACACAGCTCTAACTGCAGATTATTATCCTTAATCACCTGCAGCACGCCCGCTGGCGGCATCACGTCGGTGTAAAGCGCGTTCACCATGCTGATGCTGCCCATGTTTACCATCGCGTTACGGCCAAACTTGGAGTGGTCCGCCACCAGAATCACGTGGCGCGAGTTCTCAATGATTGCGCGCTTGGTGCGGACCTCGTGGTAATCAAACTCCAGCAGCGAGCCGTCGCTGTCGATGCCGCTGATCCCCAGAATGCCGAAATCAAGGCGGAACTGGGAGATAAAGTCGAGCGTCGCTTCGCCAATAATTCCCCCGTCGCGGCTGCGCAGCTCGCCGCCCGCCAGGATGATGCGGAAATCGTCTTTCTGCATCAGGGTATTCGCCACGTTCAGGTTGTTGGTCACCACGCGCAGGTTCTCGTGATCCAGCAGCGCGTGGGCCACCGCTTCCGGCGTGGTGCCGATATCAATAAACAGCGTCGCGCCGTTCGGGATCTGGCTTGCCACCCGGCGGGCAATCCGCTCTTTCTCCGCCGTTTGCGTGGCCTTGCGGTCATGCCAGGAGGTGTTAACCGAGCTGGACGGCAGCGCCGCGCCGCCGTGGTGGCGCAGAATGCGGTTCTGATCCGCCAGGTCGTTCAAATCGCGACGAATCGTTTGTGGGCTCACGGCAAACTGCTCGACCAGCTCTTCGGTGCTGACGTATCCCTGTTTTTTTACCAGCTCGATAATGGCGTCATGACGCTGTGTTTGTTTCATGAAATATCCCTGGAATTATGTTCGTTTTCGCGCATGAAGCGTATCGGCAAGCGCCATCGCCAGCCCAACGGCCAGCCCGGTGACGTGCGCACCGTTGGCGATCGACATACCAAACAGATCAAACCATCCGGCAATTAGCCATATTAACGCAAAGGTTATCAGCCCGCGCTGCAGATAGATGCCGCTTTCCGGGTCGCGTTCGCCCCTGAGCCAGACGTACCCCATCAGGGCATACACCACGCCAGACAATCCGCCGAACCACGGGCCGCTGAACTTGTGCTGCACGTAGCCGCTCAGCAGGGCGCTGATGATCGTAATCACAATCAGCTTGCCGCTCCCGAGGCGCTTCTCCACCGCGCCGCCGAGATACCACCACCACAGCAGGTTGAAGAGAATATGCATGACCGAGAAGTGCATCAGCGCGTGGGAGAAGTAGCGCCAGACGTCAAACTGCAGCGACGGATCGTACGGCCACGCGAGGGCAATCATCACGCTCTGGTCGCCCACCACGTTCATGATGATGAAGACGATAATGCAGGCCGCCATCAGCAGCAGCGTAAACGGCCCCGCGCGCTCGCGGATAGTGGCGAGGAAAGGGAAACGGCCGTAGCGCAGGCCGCTTCCGGTGTGGCCGGACTGCCAGCTCGCGGCCAGATAGCGCGGATCGCCCGGGTTTTCCAGGAAGCGCGCCAGCTCGTCGTTCACCCGCGCGGCCTGGCTCTCGTCGGCCAGCCAGACGTCGGTCTGGGTGTGTTGCTGGATGGTCAGAATAACGCCCTGCGTCGCCATATAGTCGACAAACGCCTGGGCGACGCGCGGGTTGGTAAAGGAGGTGATCATCAACATGGGCAGCGGTCGCTTATTTCCACACAAAAGGGGACAGTATAGAGGTTTTAGCCCCCGAACGCGTGCTCAACTTCCGCCGGGAAATGACGGTGCCAGGCATCAAAGCCGCCGTCGACGCTGTAGACCGCGTCGTAGCCCTGCTGGAGCAGATACTGCGCCGCGCCTTTGCTGCTGTTGCCGTGGTAGCACATCACCATCACCGGCGTGTCGAAGTCGTTATCGCGCATAAACGCGCCCAGAGTGTCGTTGGTGAGGTGGAACGCGCCCGGGGTATGGCCCATGGCGAAGCTCTGCGGATCGCGGATATCCACCAGCACCGCCGTTCCCTGGTGCATCTTCTGGTGGGCTTCTTCTACGTTAATACATTCAAACTGTTCCATGGATTTCTCTTTCGATTATTCAGATTTTATGCGGCTTGCTGACCCTCACCCTAACCCTCGCCCCTCTGGGGAGAGGGTTAGGGTGAGGGGTGACGTTTCACCGCACTATTTTACCCCGTAGTGTACGTCCTGGCGGCGGGTAAACGCCATTATGTTAGCCATATCACTCTAAATTGTTTTTTTGATGTTACCAAAAGCGCGTTCCTTTGCTATTATGAGCGATATCGAACATTTTTGAGCTTTAACGAAAGCGCGTGAGGGTGTTATGGAAACCAAAGATCTGATTGTGATAGGCGGCGGCATTAACGGTGCCGGTATTGCGGTAGATGCCGCCGGACGCGGTTTGTCCGTACTGATGCTGGAAGCTAACGATCTCGCCTGCGCGACATCCTCCGCCAGCTCAAAACTGATCCACGGCGGCCTGCGCTACCTGGAGCACTACGAGTTTCGCCTGGTTAGCGAAGCGCTGGCCGAGCGTGAAGTGCTGCTGAAAATGGCCCCGCATCTGGCCATCCCGATGCGCTTTCGTCTGCCGCACCGTCCGCACCTGCGCCCGGCGTGGATGATCCGCATCGGCCTGTTTATGTACGATCACCTCGGCAAACGCACCAGCCTGCCGGGTTCGAACGGCTTGCGTTTTGGCTCAGAGTCGGTGCTTAAGCCGGAAATCGTGCGCGGTTTCGAATATTCCGACTGCTGGGTAGACGATGCGCGCCTGGTCCTGGCCAACGCGCAGATGGTGGTGAAAAAGGGCGGCGAGGTGAAAACCCGCACCCGCGCGACCGCCGCTCGCCGCGAAAACGGCCTGTGGATTGTGGAAGCGGAAGATATCGACACCGGCGAGAAATTCAGCTGGAAGGCGCGCGGCCTGGTAAACGCCACCGGCCCGTGGGTCAAACAGTTCTTTGACGACGGTATGCACCTGCCGTCTCCGTACGGCATTCGCCTGATCAAAGGCAGCCACATCGTGGTGCCGCGCGTACACACCCAGAAGCAGGCCTACATTCTGCAAAACGAAGACAAGCGCATCGTGTTTGTGATCCCGTGGATGGACGAGTTCTCCATCATCGGCACCACCGACGTGGAGTACAAAGGCGATCCGAAAAACGTCGAGATCGAAGAGAGCGAGGTCAGCTACCTGCTCAAAGTCTACAACGCGCACTTTAAGAAACAGCTGGCGCGCGATGACGTGGTCTGGACCTACTCCGGCGTGCGCCCGCTGTGCGACGACGAGTCGGATTCCCCGCAGGCCATTACGCGCGACTATACGCTTGATATTCACGACGTTGACGGTCAGGCGCCGCTGCTGTCGGTGTTTGGCGGCAAGCTGACCACCTACCGCAAGCTGGCCGAACACGCGCTGGAAAAACTGACGCCGTACTACAAAGGCATCGGCCAAGCGTGGACGAAAGACGCCGTGCTGCCGGGCGGCGATATCGGTAACAATCGCGACGACTATGCCGCGAAGCTGCGCCGCCGCTATCCGTTCATTACCGAAGGCATGGCGCGCCACTATGCGCGCACCTACGGCAGCAACACCGAGCTGCTGCTGGGCGATGCGAAAGAGATCGCCGACCTGGGCGAGCACTTCGGGCACGAGCTGTACGAAGCCGAGCTGCGCTACCTGGTTGAACACGAGTGGGTGCGCCGCCTGGAGGACGCCATCTGGCGCCGGACGAAGGAAGGGATGTGGCTCAACGCCGAGCAGCAGTCCCGCGTGGCGCAGTGGCTGGCGCAAAATGCGGGAAAGGGTGAACTGTCGTTAGCGTCGTAATATGAAAAAAAGCCGGGTGGCGGCTTCGCCTTACCCGGCCCACTCGATCCCGCAGGCCCGGTAAGCGCAGCGCCACCGGGCATTGTGTTTTACAGCCTCACCGGATCAATATGCCAAATCGTATCGGCATACTCCTTGATGGTCCTGTCCGACGAGAAATAGCCCATATTGGCGATGTTATGCATCGCGGCGCTGGTCCACTTCTCCTGCTGGCGGTACAGCTCGTCCACCCTGTCCTGACAGTCCACGTAGCTGCGGTAGTCCGCCAGCACCTGATAGTGATCGCCAAAGTTAATCAGCGAATCCACCAGGTCGCGGTAGCGGCTCGGCTCGTCCGGGTTGAACACGCCGGTGGCGATTTGCGTCAGCACCTGACGAAGCTCTTCATCTTCCTCGTAGTACTGGCGCGGCTGGTAGCCCTGCCTGCGCAGTTCCTCCACCTCTTCCGTCGTATTGCCGAAGATAAAGATGTTATCTGCGCCGACGTGCTCCAGCATTTCAACGTTCGCGCCGTCGAGCGTGCCGATGGTCAGCGCGCCGTTGAGGGCAAACTTCATGTTGCTGGTGCCGGACGCTTCCGTCCCCGCCGTTGAAATCTGCTCGGACAGATCCGCCGCCGGGATGATCAGCTGCGCCAGGCTCACGCTGTAGTTCGGAATGAATACCACCTTCAGCTTATCGCCAACGTCCGGATCGGTGTTGACCACCTTCGCCACGTCGTTGATGAGATGGATGATGTGCTTCGCCATGTAATAGGCGGAGGCCGCCTTGCCGGCAAAGATCTTCACGCGCGGCACCCACTCGGCGGTAGGGTCCGCCTTGATGCGGTTGTAGTGGGTGATCACGTGCAGCACGTTCATCAGCTGGCGCTTGTACTCGTGGATGCGCTTGATCTGCACGTCGAACAGCGCCTTCGGATTCGCCACGACGTTCAGGTGCATCGCCAGATAGACCGCCAGGCGCTTTTTATTCGCCAGCTTGGCTTCGCGCACGGCCTTGTTTACCGTCGGGAAGTCAATGTGCTGCTCAAGCTCGCTCAGCTGCCCCAAATCGGTACGCCAGGTGCGCCCAATATTTTCATCCAGCACTTCTGACAACGGCGGGTTCGCCAGCGCCAGCCAGCGGCGCGGCGTGACGCCGTTGGTCACGTTGCAGAAGCGCGTCGGGAAGATCTTCGCGAAGTCGGCAAACAGCGACTGCACCATCAGGTTCGAGTGCAGCTCCGAGACGCCGTTCACCTTGTGGCTGATCACCACCGCCAGCCACGCCATGCGCACGCGGCGGCCGTTAGATTCGTCGATAATCGAGGTGCGGCTCAGCAGGCCGGTGTCGTTGGGATACTGCTCCTGCAGCGTTTTCAGGAAGTAGTCGTTAATCTCAAAGATGATCTGCAGATGGCGCGGCAGGATTTTGCCGAGCATGTCCACCGGCCAGGTCTCCAGCGCTTCGCTCATCAGCGTGTGGTTGGTATAGGAGAACACCTGGCAGGTCACCTCGAAGGCCTCGTCCCAGCTGAACCTATGCTCGTCTATCAGCAGGCGCATCAGCTCGGGGATCGACAGCACCGGATGGGTGTCGTTGAGGTGAATAGCGATTTTATCCGCCAGGTTGGCGTAGGTTTTGTGCAGCTGGTAGTGGCGGCTCAGGATATCCTGAATCGTCGAGGAGACGAGGAAATACTCCTGGCGCAGGCGCAGCTCGCGGCCCGAATAGGTCGAGTCGTCCGGGTACAGCACGCGGGAGACGTTTTCCGAGTGGTTTTTATCTTCCACCGCCGCGAAGTAGTCGCCCTGGTTAAATTTACCGAGGTTGATCTCGCTGCTCGCCTGGGCGCTCCACAGGCGAAGCGTGTTGGTAGCGTCGGTGTCGTAGCCGGGGATGATCTGGTCATAGGCCACGGCGAGGATCTCTTCGGTTTCCACCCAGCGGGATTTTTTCCCTTCCTGCTGGATGCGCCCACCAAAGCGCACCTTGTAGCGCGTATTGTGGCGCTTGAACTCCCACGGGTTGCCGTACTCCAGCCAGTAGTCCGGAGATTCTTTCTGCCGCCCGTCGACGATATTCTGCTTGAACATGCCGTAGTCGTAGCGGATGCCGTAGCCGCGGCCCGGCAGCGCCAGCGTCGCGAGCGAGTCGAGGAAGCAGGCGGCAAGACGCCCCAGGCCGCCGTTGCCGAGGCCGGGGTCATTCTCTTCGTCAATCAGCTCTTCTAAATCCAGCCCCATCTCTTCCAGTGCGTTTTTGACGTCTTCATAAATCCCGAGCGACAGCAGGGCGTTGGAGAGGGTCCGGCCAATCAAAAATTCCATCGACAGGTAGTAAACCTGCCGCGTTTCCTGCGAAAGCTGGGCGCGGTTGGAGCGCAGCCAGCGCTCCACCAGGCGGTCACGCACGGCAAACAGGGTGGCGTTCAGCCACTCGTGCTTGTTGGCGATAACCGGATCTTTGCCGATGGTAAACATCAGCTTGTAGGCGATGGAGTGCTTTAATGCCTCAACGCTGAGCGTGGGGGAAGAGTAGCTAAAGGGTGCATTCATATCGGTAACTTCGCCTCGTTACATCAAGCGTTGATAGAGATCGCGGTAGGACTGCGCCGCAACGTGCCAGCTAAAGTCCATGGACATCGCCTGACGCTGAACGTAACGCCACAGCGAAGGACGTGACCACAGGACGAAAGCACGCCGAATGGCCCGCAGCAGCGACCAGGCGTTGCTGTCCTCGAAGGAGAATCCGGTGGCGATGCCGTCTGCCAGGTTCTCCAGCGAGGTGTCGGAGACGGTGTCCGCCAGCCCGCCCGTGCGCCGCACCAGCGGCAGGGTGCCGTACTTCAGCCCGTAGAGCTGCGTCAGGCCGCAGGGCTCGAAGCGGCTCGGCACCAGAATAACGTCCGCGCCGCCCATAATGCGGTGCGAGAACGCCTCGTGATAGCCGATCTGCACGCCCACCTGCCCGGGATGCTCCGCCGCCGCGGCCAGGAAGCCTTCCTGCAGCACCGGATCGCCCGCGCCCAGTAGCGCCAGCTGGCCGCCCTGCTCCAGCAGGCCAGGCAGCGCCTCCAGCACCAGATCCAGCCCTTTCTGACTGGTCAGGCGGCTGACCACCGCGAAAAGCGGCACCTTGTCGTTGACCTTCAGGCCCATCGCAATTTGCAGCTGGCGCTTGTTCTCCGCCTTTTCTTCCAGCGCGTCGCGGCTGTAGCGGGACGTCAGCAGGAGGTCGGATTCCGGGCTCCAGATTTTTTCATCCACGCCGTTCAGGATGCCGGACAGGCGTCCCTCGCGATGGCGCTGCTGAAGCAGCCCCTCCATGCCGTAGCCGAACTCCGGCTGGGTGATTTCGCGGGCATAGGTCGGGCTGACCGCCGTGATATGGTCCGCGTAGTACAGCCCGGCCTTCAGGAACGAGATCTGCCCGTTAAACTCCACCCCGTGCATGTTATAGAACGACCATGGCAGATCGATGTCATTCATGTGATGGGCGTAGTACATACCCTGGTACGCCAGGTTATGCACGGTAAAGACCGACTTCGCCGGTCGCCCGCGCGCCGCCAGGTAGGCTGGCGCCAGGCCGGCGTGCCAGTCGTGCGCATGGACAATCTCCGGCCGCCAGAACGGGTCCAGCCCGCAGGCCATCTCCGCACCCACCCAGCCGAGCAGCGCGAAGCGCAGCACGTTGTCGGTATAGGCGAACAGGTTGGTATCGTGATACGGGCTGCCCGGTCGGTCGTAAAGGTGCGGGGCATCAATCATGTAGATGCCGACGCCGTTGTAGTGCCCGAACAGCAGCGTGATGTGCCCGGCGAAGGTTTCACGCCGCGTCACCACCTGCGCATCGGGAACGCCGCGGCGGATATCCGGGAACGCGGGCAGAAGCACGCGCGCATGGGTTCCTGCGGCAATTTGCGCTGCCGGTAGCGCGCCAAGTACATCCGCCAGCCCGCCGGTTTTCAGCAGCGGGAACATCTCAGAACATACGTGTAAAACCTGCATTATCGCTCCTGTTTGATCTGCAGCTTACGCAGCATTTCCCGCGTGACTAACACAATCCCCTCTTCTGAACGGTAGAAACGACGCGCGTCTTCTTCCGCGTTCTCGCCAATCACCATTCCCTCAGGAATGACGCAGGCGCGGTCTATTACACAGCGGCGCAGGCGGCACGAGCGGCCCACCCACACGTCCGGCAGCAGCACCGCCGAGTCGATATTGCAAAATGAGTTGATCCGCACGCGCGGGAACAGGACGGACTGCACCACCACCGAGCCGGAGATGATGCACCCGCCGGAGACCAGCGAGTTCAGCGTCATGCCGTGGCTACCGGAGCGGTCCTGCACGAACTTCGCGGGCGGCAGCGATTCCATATGCGTACGAATCGGCCAGTTCTGGTCGTACATATCCAGTTCAGGCGTGACCGATGCCAGATCGAGGTTCGCCTTCCAGTAGGCTTCGAGCGTACCCACGTCGCGCCAGTACGGCTCTGAGTTCGGGTCGGACTGCACGCAGGACAGCGGGAAAGGATGGGCGTAGGCCATACCGGCTTTGGTGATTTTCGGGATGATGTCTTTGCCGAAGTCGTGGCTGGAGCTTTCGTCTTTGTCGTCTTCCTGCAGCAGCTCGTAAAGATAGTCGGCGTCAAAGACATAGATCCCCATGCTGGCGAGCGATTTGGTGTCGTCCCCCGGCATGGTCGGCGGGTTGGCCGGTTTTTCAACGAAGTCGATGATCTTGTCGTCCGCGTCCACGTGCATCACGCCGAACGCGGTGGCTTCCGCAACGGGCACCGGCAGACACGCCACGGTGCAGCGCGCCCCTTTTTCGACGTGGTCGATCAGCATGTGGGAGTAGTCTTGCTTGTAGATATGGTCCCCGGCGAGGATCACGATGTATTCCGCACCGTAGCGGCGAATGATGTCGAGGTTTTGCGTCACCGCGTCGGCGGTGCCGCGATACCAGTTTTCACCGTGGACGCGCTGCTGCGCGGGCAGCAGGTCGACAAACTCGTTCATCTCTTCGCTAAAGAAGGACCAGCCGCGCTGGATGTGCTGCACCAGCGTGTGCGACTGGTATTGGGTGATCACGCCAATGCGGCGAATGCCCGAGTTCAGGCAGTTGGACAGGGCAAAATCGATAATACGAAACTTACCACCAAAGTGAACGGCCGGTTTAGCGCGCTTGATGGTCAAATCTTTAAGACGGGTACCGCGCCCGCCAGCGAGTATCAGGGCAACCGTTTTTAAGGGTAACTGGCGAGCCAACATTAAGGGATCGTTCTTCTCTAATCTAACCATGACTAACTCCTTTTTTATCATCTTTGGAAAACGCACACTCCGTGCGCGGGCCCGTGCCAGACAGCCATTAACACCGGATTATCCGCTCCGGCGAAAGGGGGAACGGCGCGCCACTCCCCGTCAGGTAAAACAATCTCTGCGACGTCATCCGTCGCGTTCAGCGCGATCAGCCACTTATCCGATAACAGGATTTGCAGGCGAGGTACGCCGTGTTGCCACTCTTGCGCGCTCAACGGCTGCGCGTATTGATTCAGCCAGCGAACGTTGCCGTCCCCCTCTTCCCACCAGCGATCGGCGGTGAGGGCAGGAATTTGCTGGCGAAGGTGGATCAGCGCCGCGGTAAAATGGGTCAAACCGCTGTTCGCTTCCTCCCAGTTAAGCCAGGTTAAGGTGTTGTCCTGGCAATAGGCGTTATTGTTGCCGTGCTGGCTGTGGCCGTGTTCATCGCCCGCCAGCAGCATCGGCGTGCCCTGAGACAGCAGCAGCGTCGTCAGCAGCGCGTGTACGCTGTCGCGCCGCCGCTCGATCACGTCCAGACTCCCGCCTAATCCCTCTATACCATGATTAAAGCTATGGTTATTGTTAGTCCCATCGCGATTCTCCTCGCCGTTTGCCTCATTGTGTTTCTGATTGAAACAAACGCAGTCGCGCAGGGTGAAGCCGTCGTGCGCCGTCACCAGGTTAATCGTCGAGGACGGCAGTCGGCCCTCGCGCTTAAAGAGATCGCTGGAACCGGCAAAACGTCCGGCAAACTCCCCTAACGACAGATTCCGCTCCAGCCAGAAACGGCGCGCGGCGTCGCGATAATGGTCGTTCCATTCGGCAAACGGCGGCGGGAAGTTCCCCACCTGATAGCCGCCTTCACCTATGTCCCACGGCTCGGCGATCAGCTTCACCTGCGAGAGCACCGGGCAGTTTTTTATCGCCTCAAACAGCGGCGCCTGCGGGCTGTACGCTGGCGTGCGCCCCATCACCGGCGCGAGGTCAAACCGAAAGCCGTCGACGTGGAACGTCTCTACCCAATACTTCAGGCACTCATACGCGTAGTGCGTCACGGCAGGATTGCTGAGGTTGAGCGTGTTCCCGCAGCCGGTCCAGTTGAGGTAATCGCCATCCTCCCTGATCCAATAATAGCTACGGTTATCAATTCCGCGCAGGGAGAGCGTCGGTCCGTCGAGATCGCTCTCTGCGCTGTGGTTCAGCACCACGTCCAGAATGACCTCAATTCCCGCCCGGTGAAGCGCCTTAACCGCGTCGCGAAACTCGTCCCGCGCCTTATCAGGATCGGCGGCGTAGCGCGGGTCGAGGGCAAACATCGCCAGCGGGTTGTAGCCCCAGTAGTTGCTTAGCCCAAGCCGCTGCAGGCGCGGCTCGCTGGCGAAATGCGCCACGGGCAGCAGCTCCAGCGCGGTAATGCCCAGATGCTTCAGGTAGGCCACCATGGTCGGGTGGCCGAGCGCCTTATAGGTGCCGCGCATCTCTTTCGGAATCGACGGGTGCAGGTACGTCAGCCCCTTCACGTGGGCTTCGTAGATGACGGTGTTGCCCCACGGCGTGCGCGGCGCGGCGTCGTCTTCCCAGTCGTACAGGTCGTTCACCACCGCGCTTTTCGGCGCGAGGGGCGCGCTGTCGCGATGGTCCGGCTCGCCGTAGCCGACGTGGAACAGCGGGTCGTCTTTGAACTCGCCGTCCACGCGGTGGGCGCACGGATCGAGCAGCAGCTTCGCCGGGTTAAACCAGTGCCCCTGCGCGGGCTCCCACGGGCCGTGAACGCGAAAGCCGTAGTGCATTCCCGGACGCCCGCCGGCCAGGTAGCCGTGCCAGATATCGCCGGTGTGCGACGGCAGATCGTAGCGGTGCTCGTTGCCTTCGCCGTCAAACACGCACAGCTCGACCCGCTCCGCGTGCGCCGAAAAAAGCGTGAAATTCACGCCTTTTCCGTCAAAGCGTGCTCCGAGCGGTTCGCTCCGGCCTGCCGTCAGCTGCGTCATTCGCCCTCCCGGACCAGCCAGATGGTGCTGAGCGGCGGCAACGTCAGGCTGAGCGAGTTCGGTCGTCCGTGGCTTTCCTGCTCGTCGCTCTGCACCAGGCCGCCGTTTCCGGCGTTGCTGCCGTGGTAGTGCATGGAATCGGTGTTGAGGATTTCGCGCCATTTGCCCGGCTGGTTGATGCCGAAGCGGTAGTGGCTGCGCGGAACGGGGGTAAAGTTGCTGGCAACGACGATCTCGTTGCCCGCCTTGTCGCGGCGCACGAAGACGAACACCGAGCGTTCGCGATCGTCCACCACCAGCCACTCGAAGCCGTACGGATCGAAGTCCAGCTCGTGCAGGGCCTTGTGGTGGCGATAGGTCAGGTTCAGGTCGCGCACCAGGCGCTGCACGCCGTGGTGCCAGTTGTCGCCCCCTTCCAGCAGGTGCCAGTCGAGGCTGGTGTCGTGGTTCCACTCGCGGCCCTGCGCAAACTCGTTGCCCATAAACAGCAGCTTTTTCCCCGGGAAGGCGAACAGCCAGCCGTAGTAGGCGCGCAGGTTGGCGAACTTCTGCCACGCGTCGCCCGGCATGCGGTCGAGAATCGATTTTTTGCCGTGGACGACCTCATCGTGCGACAGCGGCAGCATAAAGTTTTCGGTGTAGTTGTACAGCAGCCCGAAGGTGAGTTTATCGTGATGATGCTGACGGTAGATCGGGTCGAGCTTCATGTAGTCGAGCGTGTCGTGCATCCAGCCGAGGTTCCACTTGTACCAGAAGCCCAGGCCGCCCATTGACGGCGGTCGGGAGACGCCGGGGAAGTCGGTCGACTCTTCCGCCATGGTCACCGCGCCCTCAACCTGCTCGCCGAGAATGCGGTTGGTGTTGCGCAGGAACTCTATCGCCTCGAGGTTTTCGCGGCCGCCGAACTCATTCGGCACCCACTCGCCCTCTTTGCGGCTATAGTCGCGGTAGATCATCGAGGCCACCGCGTCGACGCGCAGGGCATCAACGCCGAAGCGTTCGATCCAGTACAGCGCGTTGCCCACCAGGTAGTTCGTCACCTCACGGCGGCCGTAGTTGTAGATCAGCGTGTTCCAGTCCTGGTGATAGCCTTCGCGCGGGTCGCTGTGCTCGTACAGTTTAGTGCCGTCAAACTCTGCCAGCGCAAAGTCATCCGACGGGAAATGGCCCGGCACCCAGTCGAGGATCACGTTCAGCCCGGCGGCGTGCGCGGCGTCAATGAAGTAGCGGAAGTCGTCGCGCGTGCCGAAGCGCCGCGTCGGGGCGTAAAGCCCGGTCGGCTGATAGCCCCAGCTGCCGTCGAACGGGTGTTCGTTGACCGGCAGCAGCTCAAGGTGGGTAAAGCCCATCCATTTGGCGTAGGGGACCAGCTGGTCGGCCAGCTCGCGGTAGCTGAGCCAGAAGTTGTTATCGGTGTGACGACGCCAGGAGCCAAGGTGGACTTCGTACACCGAGATCGGCGCGTCGAAGCGGTTGGCCTGCTTGCGCTCTTCGCTCTGGGTAATTTTCTCCGGCAGGCCGCAAATCAGCGAGGCGGTATCCGGGCGCATCTGCGCCTCGAAGGCGTACGGGTCGGCCTTAATGCGCAGCTTGCCGTTGGCATCAATCATTTCGAACTTGTAGAGCTGGCCGTTGTGCGCGCCGGGGATAAACAGCTCCCAGATGCCGGTTTCGCGGCGCAGGCGCATCGGGTGACGGCGGCCGTCCCAGTAGTTGAACTGCCCGACGACGGAGACGCGCTGGGCGTTCGGCGCCCACACGGCAAACCGGGTGCCGGTCACGCCGTCCATCGTATCAGCATGGGCGCCGAGCGTTTCATACGGACGCAGGTGGGTGCCCTCGGAGAGTAGCCAGGCGTCCATCTCCTTAAGCAGCGGGCCAAAGCTGTAGGGATCGTCAATCAGGTTTTGCTGCCCGTGCCAGATAACGGCGAGCTGGTAGCGAAAGGGGTTTTTACGACGCGGCATCACGCCGCAGAAGAAGCCTCGCGAATCAAGGCATTCAAGATTACCCACCTTGCGGCCGGTTTTGGGCTCGATGACCCACACTTCCGTGGCGTCAGGTAAGAGTGCCCGGACTTCCAGTCCGGCTTCCGTGCGGTGCATCCCCAGCACGGAAAAGGGGTCGGCAAAATGACCCGCAATAAGCGCATTAATCACGTCTCGCGAAATACGATCGGACATGGTATTCATCCTGTTTTTTTTATGTCGCCCTTTTTACGCGCTCCGGGACGACTTTTAATGTGACCTGAACGGTGCAGCACATCCTCTCTGCTCCGCCCTACCCTCAGGTGAGAAATAACTCTTCCTTAAAGCATAGCCAACGACGTAGGCCCTCCGGATAAAAAATAAGACATCTGCGTTTTACTCCATGTAGCACGCAAAAAAAGGGGGTGAAAATCACCCCCGGTAGTTAACAAATTATTACGCCAGCTGGCGAAGCATGCGGCGCAGCGGCTCGGCCGCGCCCCACAGGAGCTGGTCGCCGACGGTGAACGCGGAGAGGTACTCCGGCCCCATGTTCAGCTTGCGCAGGCGGCCCACCGGCGTGGTCAGCGTGCCGGTGACGGCCGCAGGCGTCAGTTCGCGCATGGTGATGTCGCGATCGTTTGGCACCACTTTCGCCCACGGGTTGTGCGCGGCCAGCAGCTCTTCCACGGTTGGGATAGACACATCTTTTTTCAGTTTAAGGGTGAAGGCCTGGCTGTGGCAGCGCAGCGCGCCGATGCGCACGCACAGGCCGTCCACCGGAATGGTGTTCGCGGTCGCGAGGATTTTGTTGGTCTCGGCCTGGCCCTTCCACTCTTCGCGGGTCTGGCCGTTATCCAGCTGCTTGTCGATCCACGGGATCAGGCCGCCGGCCAGCGGTACGCCGAAGTTATCCACCGGCAGCTCGCCGCTGCGGGTCAGCTGGGTGACTTTACGTTCGATATCCAGAATCGCGGACGCCGGGTTCGCCAGCTCGGTGGCCACGCTGTTGTGCAGCTTGCCCATCTGGGTCAGCAGCTCGCGCATGTGGCGCGCGCCGCCGCCGGACGCCGCCTGGTAAGTAGCAACGGACACCCACTCCACCAGATCCTGCGCGAACAGGCCGCCGAGGGACATCAGCATCAGGCTGACGGTGCAGTTGCCGCCGACGAAGGTTTTCACGCCGTTGTTCAGGCCGTCGGTGATGACGTCCTGGTTCACCGGGTCGAGAATAATGATGGCATCGTCCTTCATGCGCAGCGAAGAGGCCGCGTCAATCCAGTAGCCCTGCCAGCCGCTTTCACGCAGCTTCGGGTAGATCTCGTTGGTGTAATCGCCGCCCTGGCAGGTGACAATAACGTCGAGTGCCTTCAGCGCTTCCAGATCGTAAGCATCCTGCAACGTGCCCGTGGTACCCCCAAAGGACGGTGCAGCCTGGCCGAGCTGGGAAGTGGAGAAGAAGACCGGGCGGATAGCGTCGAAATCGCGCTCTTCAACCATGCGCTGCATGAGGACAGAGCCGACCATTCCACGCCAACCGATAAAACCAACGTTTTTCATAGCATTTTTTTCCTGCAAGGGTGTGTGCTGTTTATGCAAACCAGTATTCAACTGAGATATGCTTCACATTACAAAATGCTGCCAAAGTCGCAAGCGAAATTAATCGATGATTGCCCTGCAATCAGAAAAGCAGCTAATCATGCGAATAACCATACAAAATTTCAGGGATAACTAACCATGAGTGAGATCATTTCGGCCGCCGTTTTATTGATCCTTATTATGGATCCGCTCGGCAATCTGCCCATCTTCATGTCGGTGCTGAAGCACACCGAGCCGAAGCGCCGCCGGGCGATCATGATCCGCGAGCTGCTCATCGCCCTGCTGGTGATGTTTATCTTCCTGTTTGCGGGCGAGAAGATTTTGGCCTTCCTTAACCTGCGTGCGGAAACGGTCTCGATTTCCGGCGGGATTATCCTGTTCCTCATCGCCATTAAGATGATTTTCCCGAGCGCGGAAGGCAGCAGCAGCGGCCTGCCCGCGGGCGAAGAGCCGTTCATTGTGCCGCTGGCGATCCCGCTGGTGGCCGGTCCGACGATTCTGGCGACGCTAATGCTGCTGTCGCATCAGTACCCGAATCAGATGAGCCACCTGGTGATTGCCCTGCTGATTGCCTGGGGCGGGACGTTTATCATCCTGCTGCAGTCGTCGCTGTTCCTGCGCCTGCTGGGCGAGAAAGGGGTGAACGCGCTGGAGCGGCTGATGGGGCTGATTCTGGTGATGATGGCGACGCAGATGTTCCTGGACGGGATTCGGGCGTGGATGAAGGGCTAGAACCTGCGTTTGGGACAGACCCGCTTCCAGCGAGGCCCGGCCTTATCATCGTAACAGATGTATTAATCACCCCTTAAAACGCTCATAAATAACGCTAAGCGCAAATCGATAATCGATTGAATAAAATCGCGTTAAATGGAACCGCGTTTTAAGGATAGCGTTTATGAAGTATGAATTTTCCAGCGAAAGCACCTGCCCGCTGGTGCTCATTTCACTGGCAACGAACGAAGAAGTCACGATAGAACCGGGCGCGATGGTGTTTCACAACAATAAAATCTCGCTGAACGCCCACATGAACCAAAATGGTTCGGGCCTGGTGGGAGGCATCATCAGGGCCGCAGCCCGCTCGTTGACCAGCGGTGAAAATTTCTTCGTGACTACGGCAAAAGGCACCGCCCCGGACGGCCTGATCGCGATAGCGCCAAAGGCGATGGGCAGTATTAAGGCGCTGGAGGTTGGCCAAACAACGTGGCGGCTCAACGACGGGGTATTTTTAGCCTGCGACGGCACGGTGACCTACAGCATGAAAAGGCAGCCCATCACGCTGAGAAGCACTATTTTCGGCAACAATGGCGGCCTTTTTGTCATGGAAACAGCCGGAACGGGGACGTTACTGGTGAGCGGACTTGGCGAAATTGTTGAGCTTGAACTGGACGGCGAAGACACGCTAGTGGTCGATAATATCCACGTTGTGGCCTGGCAAAACACGCTCTCTTATGAAATAAAAACCGCGTCCGGGCTGTTGGGTGTCAGAACGGGAGAGAATATCGTCAACGCGTTCAGCGGTCGCGGAAAGATATTGATTCAGACGCGAAATTTGGGTGAATTTGTCGGCACTATCCTCCCCTATATCCCCGCCAAAAGATAAATCATGCAGCTTATGCTTACCCGGCCTACGTTCGAATGGTTTTGTAGGTCGGGTAAGTTGCAGCAGTCACCCGGAAAGGTGCATCCTCTGCGGCCTGATGACCTCACCTATAATTATTCGTTTTGCGAGCCATCTTCCCCTGCCTCTCTTGCCACCCAATCGGCCAAGCAGTATCTTCTTGCCGCGCCTGCAAAATCAGGCGTCGGGATTGGTCTCCTGAATAATCTCATCATGGCTTCTTACTTGAGGAATATTATTCATGGTATACACCTTTTCTCACGCTTTATTCACCACCCCATTTGATCACTTCACCGTACTGACCGATAACTGCAAGCATTTCTTAGAGATGCTGCTCGAATGCGACGATCCGGTACACAAGCTGGCGCTGTGCGGGCGCCTCTCGGCCTGTCTTGCCCTGCTGCAGCCAATCCTGATAAACCCTGTATATGGCCATATAAAAGAAAGCCTGACGGTGGATGAACTGCCTCTGGACGTGCCGGTCTTCGAGCCGCAAAGCGATCGGCTTGGGCGATACTGCCAGCTGGTAACGCAGCTGCTGTTGACTCGCACGCTATCGGCGGGCGATGAGAGAATTGCGGGGGATTTATTGCAGGATTTGGTTGAGTTTTACAGCGGGACGCTGAAAGCACCGCGCTGGCTGCAAACGCCCTTAGATACGGTAGAGATTTGAGTTTTAGCTTGATCTAGCTACCAAAAACAACCCCGGAGCCATTTTCATGATTCCGGGGTCGGTATCCTTTCGCTTTGCATTGAAGAACTGGCACCACGTCAAGGTGGGAGAAGAACTTTCAATTAGCTACGCTGGAAAGTATATCGGGCTATCTTTTGGATGGCAAGCAATACAAGGATATCCGGTGGATGTACAAGGTACATCCATCGGATATCCCTTTCGCAAAAACCGAATATGCCCATGAAAGCATTCAAAATGTAGAGATTAATCATCCGAAGATTTAGAATCTTGTGCATTAAAATCAACAGATCATAACTACCATGCCTGAGTCCTATGATTACTCGGAACCAACCCGCTTAGTTAGCCGTATTCGATTAAGTAGCTATACCACTTCGATGGCAACACAAACTGATGCCCAGCTTTTAGGGGCATATTGTTGGAATCTTGCCATCGTCGGGGCTTTTTATCCTCTTATTCAACTTGTTGAAGTAGCACTACGCAATGCACTTCATCATGTAGCATCCTCCAAGTATCAGGGCACTAACAATGAACATTGGTTTAGAATGGTTCCATGCAGGCAAGCTACTGATGAAAATGGCCAACCGATAACCGCAGAACAAGTGCGTAAGTTCCATGACTGCATAAAAAATGCTAAGAAAAGCGCTAAGCGCACGCTTGAAAGCAAAGGAATCGCAAGCCCTATACCAACCGTAGATCAGGTCATTTCTCAATGCGATTTTGCGACCTGGGAATATATCCTTGATAAGCATTTTTATGATGGTTCAGATAAAAATTTCCTCTGGCCACATGAGCTTACAAAGGTCTTTCGCAAACTTCCCAGAGTGCAGGAAACTAAAAACGCTATGTTTCATCAACGAGATGCACTTCGTCGTCGCATTGAGGAAGTACGATCGTTCAGAAACAGAATTTCTCACAATGAACCTGCATGGATGACTGAAGGCGTGCGAAATAAGCAGGACATAATCGATCGCTTGATCGAGAAACTTGACCATATCATGGAGTTACTTTTCTGGATTTCACCAAAATTCAGGAAGTACGTTAGGGATGTCGGTATCGAATCCCGCGTTCGACAGTTGATTTGTATGCGCGAGCTGGATCGATACATGCATTCTTATGAACGGTACGCTGTAGAAGATCTGCAGTTAATTGGCGAATTAGTATCGGAATCTAACAAAAATAACTATCGATGCTATTTTCAGATAAATGGCGTACCTGGCATTATCGCTCCATCAAACTCTTCTCTTTTACAATAAATTAGGGCTTCCAAATGGAAGCCCTTTCGTTTGTTCAAGCAAATCAGGCTTAGCTCAGCAGCGAAAACGCAATCATCCCGACAATCGCACCCGTGGTGCCGAGGATGGTTTCCATCAGCGTCCAGGTTTTCAGGGTTTGCGCTTCGGTCGCGCCGGTAAATTTACCGAACAGCCAGAAGCCCGCGTCGTTCACGTGGGACACCACAATCGAACCGCCCGCGATGCAGATAGAGAGCGCCGCCATCTGCGCGCCGGAGTAGTTCAGCTGTTCAATCACCGGCATCACCAGGCCCACGGCGGTTAAGCACGCTACGGTCGCGGAGCCCTGAATGATACGCACCGCCGCGGCCAGCACGAAGCAGGTCACCGCAATCGGCAGGCCCATGCCCGTCAGCGCTTCGCCCAGCGCCGGACCGACGCCGGAATCCACCAGCACCTGCTTGAACACGCCACCGGCACCGATGACCAGCAGGATGATGCCCGCAGGCTGCAGCGCCGCGCCGCAGATCTCCATTACGCGGTCTTTTGCCATCCCCTGACGCATCGCCAGGCCGTAAATCGCGACCAGACACGCCACCAGGATCGCGGTGAACGGGTGGCCGATAAACTCAAACCATTCGTAGGCGGTAGAGCCTTCCGGCACAAAGCGCGCGGCGATGGTTTTCAGGCCCACCAGCACCAGCGGGAGCAGGATCAGCGACAGGCTGAAGCCGAAGGACGGCATTTTGCCTTCGCCCAGGTGCGGCTCGGTGATGTCGTCCGGAATGTGCAGCTCAACGTAGCGGCTGATAAAGTTGCCCCACAGCGGCCCGGCGATAATCATCCCCGGGATCGCGGCGCACAGGCCAATCAGGATCATCCAGCCGAAGTCGGCGTGCATCTGGGAGGCCAGCAGCATCGGCGCGGGCCCCGGCAGCAGAAACGCCGCCGCCGCCGCCACGCCCGCAAACAGCGGAATGACCAGCTTAACGAGGTTGGTGCCGGTGTGGCGCGCCATCGAGAACGCCACGCTAATCAGCAGCACGACGGCCACCTCAAAGAACAGCGGCAGCGCGCAGATCAGACCGGCCAGGCCGATCGCATAGTGCGCGCGGCTGTGGCCGAAGGATTTCAGCATCTTGACGGCGATCTGATCGACCGCGCCCGTCTCGTGCAAAATCTTGCCAAACATCGCGCCCAGCGCGACCACAATTGCCAGGAAGCCCAGCGTGCCGCCCATCCCTTTTTCCATCGTCGCCGCGATTTTATCGAGCGGCATGCCGGAGAAAAGGCCAGCGCCAATAGACACCACCATCAAAGCAACGAAGGCGTGCATACGCGCTTTCATCACCAAAAACAGCAGCAGCAAAACGGAGCCAACTGCCGTTAAAACAAGCGTTAATGTACTCAAAACTTACTGCCTTTTGTTAATGACCTCGATGGTGCTGGCAACAACACCGTCCAGCGGCTGATCGATATCAACCACCAATACGTCCCGCTCGTCCGCAGCCGGCTCCTGCAGCGCTTCAAACTGCGTGACCAGCATCTGAGTTTTGAAGAAGTGGCCTTTACGCGCCTTCAGGCGGCTTTCAATCACCTCAAAATCGCCTTTCAGGTAGATGAAGGAGAGGTTCGGGTTACCGTCGCGAAGCAGGTCGCGGTAGGTTTTTTTCAGCGCGGAGCAAACGATCAGCGACACCTTGTTGGTGCGCTGCATGGCGAAGGCGGCGTCGTTCAGCGCCTGCAGCCACGGCTTGCGGTCGTCGTCGTTCAGCGGCTCGCCGGAGGCCATTTTCATGATGTTGCTGCGCGGATGGAGGAAGTCACCGTCAAGAAACGCAGCGTGCAGCTGATGCGCCACTTCGCTCGCCACGGCAGATTTACCGCTACCGGAGACGCCCATCAGGACGTAAACGTGGTGATCGTGATTAGTCGTGCTCAAAGGGAGTCCCTCAGTCAATTGTTACGGGTAACAGTTATCGGTAACATTGTCCTGCCGGGACTTTAGAGAAGCAATATCCAAACGTGCGCGAAGTGAATAAGTGTGACCTGGTTCAAATTTGTCAGACTAAATTGATCCACCCGGTGACAAGGTGAAACCTAAATCTAACATTTTAGGGGTAACCAACTCACCGCGAATGCGCGCCAGCAGGCGTTCTGCACCAATGCGCCCCATGCGCTCGCGCGGGGTCAGCACGCTCGCCAGGCGCGGCTCCATCACCTGGCCGATGTCGTGGCCGTGGAAGCCGGCAATCGCCATATCGTCCGGGATTTTCAGCCCCAGGCGCTGGCACTCGAACGCGGCGCCCACCGCAAGGTCATCGTTGGTGCAGAAGATACCGTCCAGTTGCGGATACTCGCGTCGCGCCTGGCGCATCAGCTCAATGCCGGAGGTGTAGGAGGAAGATTGCTCCACCATCACGCTGTACGGCGTCAAGCCCGCGTCGAGCATCGCCTGCTCATATCCCTTCTGTTTGATGATAGTACGTTCGTCGAGACGTGCGCCGAGGTACGCCACGTGGCGATGGCCGCGGGCGATAATCGCCGCCGTCATCTGCCGCGCCGCTTCGAAGTTGTCGAACCCGACGGCAATATCGAGGCACGGCGACTGGCTGTCCATCAGCTCCACCACCGGAATGCCCGCCACTTCAATCATCTTCAGGGTGCGCGGCGTGTGGGTACGTTCGGTTAAAATCAGGCCGTCGATGTTCCAGGAAAGCATCGATTCCAGACGTTCCTCTTCGAGTTCCGGCTTGTACCCGTAGTGCGCGAGCATGGTCTGATAGCCAAACGCGTCGGTCACGCTTTCAATGCCGCGAAGCACTTCGGCGAACACCTGGTTGGTCAAGGAAGGCAGCAGAACGCCGACCGCGCGGCTGGTCGCATTGGAGAGAATATCGGGCGCGCGGTTGGGGATATAGCCCAGTTCATCAAGAGCCGCGGCAATTTTGCCACGCAGCGCCACGGAAACCTGCTCCGGGTTACGTAAGAAGCGGCTGACCGTCATTTTGGTCACACCAACGCGATCGGCGACATCCTGAAGTACGGGGCGTTTCTTTTTCATCGTCCTGAGAAATCTTGAAGAGAGAGATTTGCTCAGTTTATCACGGACAAAGCCCAACCTTCCCCTGTCGGAGGGAAGGTTGGGCATTTATTTATGATTTATTACACCGGCGGCAGGTCGAACAGCAGAATTTCGCTTTCGCTGTCGGCGTGGATGGAGATCGCCTGCTCGTCCCAGATGGCCAGGCCATCGGCGGTGGTGGCTTTGGTGCCGTTGATGGTCACGTCGCCTTTTACCACCTGGATCCACACGCGGCGGTTGGCCGAAATCTGGTGTACGGACTGCTCGTCTTTCGCCAGCGCCCAGCGGTACAGCTCCATGTCCTGATACACCTTCAGGGAACCTTCACGCGCATCCGGGGACAGCACCAGCTGTTTGCCCTGTTTGGCGTCGAAGCGGCGCTGCTCGTAGCGCGGCGTGATGCCGGTCTCTTCTGGAATGATCCAGATTTGATACAGGTGCAGTTTTTCCGTTTTGCTCGGGTTGTACTCGGAGTGACGCACCCCGGTGCCCGCGCTCATGATCTGGAACTCACCGGCCGGAACCTGCTCTTCGTTGCCCATGCTGTCTTTGTGCGCCACGGCACCTTCGAGCACATAGGTCAGGATCTCCATGTCTTTGTGCGGGTGGGTACCGAAGCCCTGGCCTGCATCAATCACGTCATCGTTAATGACGCGCAGCGCGGAGAAGCCCATAAAGTTCGGGTCGTAGTAATCGGCAAACGAGAATGAATGCCATGAGTCCAGCCAGCCATGATTCGCGTGACCACGTTCGTTTGCTTTGCGTAAGTAGATCATTGTTTTCACCCTCAGTTCGTTTCGATGGAGTAAGTGTGGACGCAAACGCCCTGGGATCATAGAGGGTGAAAATTGACTCCTCTGTACAAAATATTTGAACGAGTGCAGAGGAGTCTTTTCGGCTTATTTCGCGAGGGTTATCGTGGCGGGAGACGCCTGCTCGAAGGCGCGTTCAAGCAGCTCGAGGTTAGTGAGAACGTCAGATTCCTTGACGTAATTCGGCGCGCCGCTGGCGAGCGTCTCGTACAGCGCATCGTAGACGCGGCCATAGTCGCCGGGTTCTGGCCGCAGCTCCTCTTTTACCGTCACGCCTTCATCGTTGACGTACTCCAGCACGCCCACGGAATCGTCCGCCGCGAAGCCCGGCTCGCCCGGCATGATATTAGCCTTCAGGCTCGTCTCCTGCTGGTCGATGCCGTACTTGATAAACGAGCCTTTGGTGCCGTGAACGATGAATTTCGGGTAGTCGATTTTGACCAGGTGGCTGGTTTTGACGATGGCCTTGAGATCGCCGTAAAACAGCTGCGCCTCAAAGGTGTCGTCCGGGTTGGCCTTGTTGCGCAGGCTGCGGATGTCATACGCGGCGTGGTCCGGGCGGCCAAACAGGGAGATGATTTGGTCCATGGTGTGCACCCCGAGGCCGTAGAACGAACCGTCCTGCGGCAGGCCCGGCTTGGTTTCCGCCACCGGACGGTAGTAATCGAAGTGGCTTTCAATCTCCACGATCTCGCCCAGCCTGCCGCTTTCAATCGCCTTTTTCGCGGTCAGGAAGCAGCTGTCAAAGCGGCGGTTCTGGTACGGCGTGACGGTCAGCCCTTTGCTTTTTGCCAGCGCAAACAGCGCTTTCGCTTCGGCGATGGTGGGCGTAAACGGTTTTTCCACCAGCACGTTTTTGCCCGCTTCCAGCGCGCGCTTCGCGTAGTCAAAATGGCTGTCGGCGTGGGTGCAGACGATGACCAGGTTTACCTGCGGGTCGCTGAGAACCTCGTCAAGATCGCTGGTGAAATGAATATGGGAATACTGCGGTGATTGTTCTTCCGGCTTCGCGCTGCGGCGGTAAATATGGGCGACGTGCCAGGAATCTTTGCGGTGGAGAACATACGGAAGGTGGTAGCGGGTGGTGCTTTTGCCAAATCCAATAAATGCGCAGTGTAGGGGCATGGTGTCAGTCCTTTTTTAAGGTTACTGGGTTTTACCATAGCGCAAGTTTTGCCCTCACCCCAGCCCTCTCCCACGGGGAGAGGGAGAAAAAAGGCAAAAAAAAAGCCAGCGAGACGCTGGCTAAAGTAATACTGGAAGCAATGTGAGCAATGTCGTGCTTTCAGGTTTCCGCAGAGGTCTTCCTGAACGCAAAGCAATAATAATCATTCTCATTCGCACTTGTCCAACACTTTTTGCAAAAATTAGCAGTTGACGCACATTTTAAAGTCATTGATGTTGGAAGGGACTTTTAACTGACTGAGGAACAAGGAATGAGTGAGATAGTGATACGCCATATCGAAGCCAGCGATGCAGAAGCGTTACGAGACATCATGTCGCATCCTGGGGTTTATCACGACACGCTACAAATTCCTCATCCCTCTATGGCCATGTGGCATGAACGCGTCGCGGTGAAACCTGGAAGACGGCATCTGGTTGCGTGTCTGGACGAGCGCGTGGTGGGGCATATGGCGCTGGACATAATGGAAAACCCGCGCCGAAGCCACGTAGCCACCTTTGGCATCAGCGTGGCGGCAGATATGCAGGGGCGCGGCGTCGGAAGCAGGCTGATGACCGAGATGATCAACCTGTGCGACAACTGGCTGCGCGTTGAACGCATCGAGCTCACGGTTTTTGCGGATAATGCGGCCGCCGTTGCGCTGTATCAGCGTTTCGGTTTTGAAATCGAAGGCACCGGCAGGAAATTTGCCCTGCGCAACGGCGAGTATGTGGATGCGTATTATATGGCGCGGATGAAGTAGTCTGTTTCCCCCTCACCCCGGCCCTCTCCCCAACGGGGCGAGGGGGAAAAGACCGCACCGTGCAATCCCCTCTCCCCTATGGGGAGAGGGTTAGGGTGAGGGGAACAATCAATACCCCGCCGTCAAATCATCCACCGAACGCGGATCCGATGCGCCAAACAGCGCGCCGTCCGGCCCCACCATGATGCTCTGCGTGCTGCCCATCACCTCCTTCACCCCGGCCCTCTCCCCAACGGGGCGAGGGGGGAAAGATCGCACCGTGCAATCCCCTCTCCCCTATGGGGAGAGGGTTAGGGTGAGGGGAACAATCAATACCCCGCCGTCAAATCATCCACCGAACGCGGGTCCGATGCGCCAAACAGCGCGCCGTCCGGCCCGACCATGATGCTCTGCGTGCTGCCCATCGCCTCCTTCACCGCGACCTTCTGCCCGCGCTGCTCCAGCAGTTTTATCGTGTCAGGGCTAAAGCCCTTCTCCACGCGCAGCTCGTCCGGCAGCCACTGGTGGTGGAAGCGCGGCGCGTTGGTCGCTTCGGCGACGTTCATCCCAAAATCGATGCTGTTCACCACCATCTGCAGCACGGTCGTGATAATCCGGCTGCCGCCCGGGCTACCGGTCACCAGCCACGTTTTACCGTCTTTCACCACGATGGTCGGCGACATGGACGACAGCGGGCGCTTCTTCGGCCCGACGGCGTTGGCATCGCCGCCCACCAGCCCGTAGACGTTCGGCACGCCCGGTTTGGCAGAGAAATCATCCATCTCGTTGTTGAGCAGAATGCCGCTGTTGCCCGCCACGATGCCGGTGCCGAAGGTGGTGTTAAGCGTATAGGTCACCGCCACCGCGTTGCCGTCTTTATCCACGACGGAGAAGTGCGTGGTCTGGTTGCTCTCGTAAGGCGCCAGCTTGCCGGGGCGGATCTCGCTGGACGGCTTCGCCTTGTTGATGTCGATTTCGTCAGCAATGGACTTGGCATAGGCTTTGTTGGTCAGCGCCTGCCACGGCACCTTCACGAAGTCCGGATCGCCGAGGTATTCCGAGCGGTCGGCGTAGGCGCGCTTTTCCGCTTCGGCCATCACCTGCATCGCGTCGGCGCTGCCGAAGCCAAACTTGTGCATATCGAAGTTTTCAAGAATGTTGAGGATCTGCACGATGTGGATCCCGCCGGAGGACGGCGGCGGCATGGAGAAGACCTCGTAGCCGCGATAGGTGCCGCTAATCGGCTCGCGCTCCACCGCCTTGTATTCCGCCAGGTCCGCTTTGGTGATTAAGCCGCCGTTCTTCTGCATCTCGTCGGCGATCTGGTCGGCAATCGCCCCTTTATAAAAGGCGTCCGGGCCGTTCTCGGCAATCAGCTCCAGGCTTTTTGCCAGGTTTTTCTGCACCAGCTTATCGCCCTTCTTCAGCGGCTCGCCCTCCTTCCAGAAGATAGCCTTGCTGTTTTCATGATTCGGAATGACTTCGCTGCCGTAGGTTTTGAGATCGTCGGCGAGGGCGTCGTTCACCACGAAGCCGTCGCGCGCCAGCGCAATCGCGGGCTGCACCACCTTGTTGAGCGGCATCGTGCCGTATTTTTCCAGCGCCAGCGAGAAGCCCGCGACGGTGCCCGGCGTGCCGCTTGCCAGATGTGAGGTGAGGGATTTTTTGCTGTCCGGGTTGCCCTGGTCGTCGAGGAACATATCGCGAGATGCCTGATTTGGCGCCATTTCGCGGAAGTCGATGGCGGTGGTTTTGCCGTCTTTGGTGCGCAGCATCATAAAGCCGCCGCCGCCCAGGTTACCCGCCTGCGGGTGCGTCACCGCCAGCGCGTAGCCGACCGCAACCGCCGCATCCACCGCGTTGCCGCCCTGCCTGAGAATATCGACGCCCACTTGCGTTGCCAGCGCGTCCACCGAGGCCACCATGCCGTGGGTCGCCCGCACGGGATGGAAAACGTCCTCCTCCACGCCGTACGACACCGGTGGAGCGGCGGGCGGATTTGCCGCCACGCTAAACGTGCCGCCGGCCATCAGCGCGGCGATCGCTACCCAGCGCAAAAACGTTGGTTTCATCATTATTGTTCTCCAGGTGAAGGGGCCCATATTCCCCGCTTAAGCCTGGTTCACAACTCTTAAAAAATCATCGTCATGGCGAAATCAGAGTAAACTTAAGTGAGGCCTCACAGGAGGAAACAACCATGAAACGCATAGTGATTCTGACGGCGCTGCTTCCGTTCGCCGCGCTCGCACAGCCGATTAACACCCTCAATAACCCGAACCAGCAGGGCTACGTCATTCCGAGCCAGCAGCGCATGCAGACGGAGATGATGAGCCAACAGCAGCAGCAAAAAGGGATGCTGAACCAGCAGCTAAGAACGCAGACCCAGATGCAGCAGCAGAACCTGCAAAACCAGATGAACGCCAACACGCAGCGCGTTCAGCAGGGTCAGATGCGCGAGCAGCCGCTGCAGAATAAAAACGGCGGGATGCTCGGCGGGGGAAGCACGCTAAACGGCGGCCAGCAGCACATGCTTACGCCGCCGTCGAACGGCAATATGCTCAATAATCCGCAGAACTAAAGTTCGGGCCAATCCGGTCAATCGCATCGGTACAGATGCTGTCCACGCCCCAGCGCAGCAGCTCGGCTGCGCGCTGGGGCCTGTTGACAGTATAAACCAGAATATACAGGCCTGCATCTTTCAGCGCCTTCACGCGCGCCTCGTCCAGCAGGCGGTGGTTGAGGTGAATCGACACGCAGCCTAAGCGGGTCGTTAGCTCACGCCAGTCTTCGCGCCATTCGTCCAGCAGCAGCCCGCGCGGCAGTTCCGGCACGGCGGCCTGCGCGGCTTCCAGCGCATCAATTTCGAACGATGACAGCAGCGGCGCGGTCATCCCCTGCCACAGCTCGCGCGCGGCGAGGGCAATCGCTTTACCGGTCAGCGGCCCCGTCCCGGTGGTTGGTTTGATTTCGATATTGGCCATCATGCCGTGCTGGCGGCAGCGGTCCGCCACGTCCGCCAGCCGCGCCAGCGGCTCGCCTTTAAACTCGCCGCTGAACCAGCTTCCGGCGTCCACCTTCAGCAGATCGCGCCACGGCAATTCACCCGCCACGCCCCAGCCGTTGCTGGTGCGCTCGAGGTTGTCGTCGTGCAGCAAAAATATCTCGCCGTCTTTCGACAGCTTGGCGTCAAATTCGATCATCGTGTGACCGAAACGCGCGCCCACATCAATTGCTGCCAGGGTGTTCTCCGGCGCCAGCTTGCCGCCGCCGCGGTGGGCGACGATGTGGGGGTAAGGCCAGTTGCTCATATGCGTTGTCCTGTTTCACCGTCAAAAAAGTGCAGGTGATTTTCCGGCAGATGCAGCCACAGCGTGCTGCCTGCTTTCGGGCGCTCCTGATGGGCCAGGCGCACCACCATTTTTTGTTCGCCCCAGCGTCCGTGTGCGAGGTTGTCTGCACCCAGCATCTCCAGCGTGTCCATCACCAGCGGCACGCCGCCGTCCGCCTGAGAGGTCAGGCCGATGTGCTCCGGGCGAATGCCGAGCGTCATTTTACGCCCTGCGTAGCCACGATAGTACCAGCTGATCGGCAACGCCATCCCGCTTTCCAGCTCAAAGTGCGTGCCCGCCGTGCTGATGCGCCCGTCCAGCAGGTTCATCGCCGGGCTGCCGATAAAGCTCGCCACGAAGCGGCTGGCCGGCTTTTCGTACACCTCAACCGGCGTGCCGATCTGCTCGGCGACGCCTTTGTTCATCACCATCACGCGCTGGGCGAGGGTCATGGCTTCGACCTGATCGTGCGTGACGTACAGCGACGTCGTTTTCAGACGACGGTGCAGCTGCTGCAGCTCAAGGCGCATCTGCACGCGCAGCTTGGCGTCGAGGTTAGAGAGCGGCTCGTCGAACAGGAACACCGCCGGATCGCGCACGATGGCGCGCCCCATCGCCACGCGCTGGCGCTGGCCGCCGGAGAGCTCGCGCGGGCGGCGCTTGAGCAGGCCGTCCAGCTCCAGGATGCGCGCCGCCTCCTTCACGCGCTCGTCGATGTGGCCTTTGCCCATGCCCCGGATTTTCAGCCCCCAGGCCATGTTCTCCTCCACGCTCATGTGCGGATAGAGGGCGTAGTTCTGGAACACCATTGCGATGCCGCGATCTTTCGGCTCCATCTCGGTGACGCGCTGGCGGTCAATCCAGATATCGCCGGAGGTGACGCGCTCCAGCCCCGCCACCATGCGCAGCAGCGTGGATTTGCCGCAGCCGGACGGGCCGACCATCACGATAAACTCGCCGTCCGCCACGTCGAGCGTCAGCGGCTGAATCACCTGGGTTTTGCCGTCCCAGCTTTTGGTTACTGCCTGAAGTTTTAAACCTGCCATCTTATTTCTCGCTATCGACCAGGCCGCGGACAAACGCGCGCTGCATGGCTAAAACAATGACTACGGGTGGGATAAGGGTGAGCAGCATCGCCGCCATCACCTGGTTCCAGAGGGTGGTGCCTTCGCCGGTGGCGATCATGCCCTTGATGCCCGCCACGGCGGTGCCGAGATTCACGTCCTGAACAATCAGCAGCGGCCACAGGTACTGGTTCCAGCCGTAGATAAAGGTGATCACAAACAGCGCCGCGAGGTTGGTTTTCGACAGCGGCAGCACGATGTCGCGGAAGAAGCGCATCGGCGACGCGCCGTCGATGCGCGCGGCTTCAATCAGCTCGTCCGGCAGGGTCATAAAGAACTGGCGGAACAGGAAGGTGGCGGTCGCCGAGGCCATCAGCGGCAGGGTTAAGCCCGCGTAGCTGTCGAGCATCTTCAGGTTGGCGATCACCTCCACCGTCGGGAAGATACGCACCTCCACCGGCAGCATCAGGGTGATGAAGATCATCCAGAAGAACAGGTTGCGCAGCGGAAAGCGGAACCAGACGATGGCGAAGGCCGAGAGCATCGACACCGTGATTTTGCCGACCGTGATGCCGAACGCCATGATGAAGCTGTTAAGCATCATCAGCCAGAACGGCGCGCTGTTGGCGCCCACGCCCTGGGTCCAGATGGTCTTCATGTTTTCGAAAAGGTGGCCGCCGGGGATCAGCGTCATCGGCGTGTCAAACACCGCTTTGGTGTCGAGCGTGGCGGCGACAAACGCCACGTACAGCGGGAACAGAATGACGATAATCCCCAGAATTAGCATGGTGTGGCTGAAAATCGTCAGCCCGCGACGGTTCTCAATCATTGGTAGCGCACCTTACTTTCAACGTAGCGGAACTGCACCACCGTGAGGATGATGACGAGGAACATCAGCACGACGGACTGCGCGGCGGAGGCCGAGAGATCCAGCCCGGCAAAGCCTTCGCGGTAGATCTTATAAATTAGCGTCGTGGTCGCCTGCACCGGGCCGCCCGCGGTGGCGGCGTCGATCACCGGGAAGGTGTCGAAGAAGGCGTACACCAGGTTGACCACCAGCAGGAAGAAGCTCACCGGGGCGATCAGCGGCAGCGACAGCCGGAAGAAGCGGCGAACCGGGCCCGCGCCGTCAATCGCGGCGGCTTCCACCAGCGAGCGCGGGATGGACTGCAGCGCGGCGAAGAAGAACAGGAAGTTGTAGCTGATCTGCTTCCAGACGGAGGCGAACACCACCAGGAACATCGCCTGACCGCTGTTCTGGGCGTGGTTCCAGTCGTAGCCGAATTCGGCCAGAAAGTGGGTAATCAGCCCGCGCCCCGGGTTAAACAGGAAGATCCACAGCACGGCGGCGACGGCGGGGGCGACGGCGTAGGGCAGCAGCATCAGGGTCTGATACAGGCGGCTGCCGCGCACCACGTAATCCACCAGCGCGGCGAAAAACAGCGACGCGACAAGACCGCTCACGGTGACCAGCGCGCTGAACTTGATCGTCGTCCAGAAGGAGTCCAGATAGTAGCCGTCGTGGAACAGCGCGGTGAAGTTATCCAGGCCAACAAACTGGCTGGACAGCCCGAACGGATCGACGCTTTGCACCGAGTACCACAGCGCTTCGCCCGCGGGCCAGATGAAGAAAATAACGGTGATGACCAGCTGCGGCGCGACCAGCAGATAGGGCAGCCAGCGGGAGCGGAACACCGGACGGGATGAGGACATTGAGATTACGTTCCTGAACAATGCCGGGTGGCGGCTACGCCTTACCCGGCCTACAAAACATACCCCTCACCCCGGCCCTCTCCCCAAAGGGGCGAGGGAGAAAAGACGGCTCCGGGCAGTCCCCTCTCCCCGATGGGGAGCGGGGTAGGGGGGGGGGGGTTTTTTTTTTAAGTTTTAGTCGGCTGCTCAAAGCGGCGCAGCAGCTGGTTCCCGCGCTCAACCGCGGAGTCCAGCGCCTGCTGCGGGGTTTTCTTCCCGGTCCAGACGCTTTCCAGCTCTTCATCCACGATGGTGCGGATCTGCGGCATGTTGCCCAGGCGAAGGCCCTTGGTGAACGGCAGCGGCGGCTTGTTCAGCATCTGACGCGTCGCGATATCCGCGCCCGGGTTCTTGCTGTAGAAACCCTGCTCGCGGGTCAAGTCGTATGCGGCTTTGGTGATCGGCAGGTAGCCGGTCTTCTGATGCCATTCGGCGGCAATCTCAGGCTTCGCCAGGAAGTCGAGGAACTCGGCCACGCCTTTATAGGTGCCTTTGTCTTTGCCCTGCATCACCCACAGGCTCGCCCCGCCGATGATGGCGTTCTGCGGCGCGCCCTTCACGTCCGCGTCGTACGGCATCATGCCCACGCCGTAGTTGAATTTGGCGTAATGACGGATGTCCGCCAGCGAGCCGGACGAGGCGGTGGTAATGGCGCAGTCGCCGTTGTAGAACTTCTCGGTGGATTCGTCCTTACGCCCGAAGTAGCTGAAATCGCCCTTCTTGTTGAGCTCTTCCAGCAGCGCGATGTGCTTCACCTGCTCCGGCTTGTTGAACTCCAGCACCGCGTCGGTGCCGTCGAAGCCGTTGTTTTTGGTGGCGACCGGCAGGCCGTGCCAGGCGCTGAAGTTCTCAATCTGGATCCAGCCCTGCCAGCCGCTGGCGTAGCCGCACTTCATCCCCGCCGCTTTCAGCTTCGCGGTGTACTCGGCGAGATCCTGCCAGGTTTTTGGCGGCTGCTCCGGGTCTAACCCCGCCTTCTTGAAGGCGTCTTTGTTGTAGTACAGCACCGGCGTGGAGCTGTTAAACGGCTGCGACAGCAGGTGGCCGGTTTTGGAATCGGTGTAGTAGCCGGAAACGGTCGGCACGAACTGGGATTCGTCGAAGTTAATGCCCGCGTCTTTGAACACTTCGTACACCGGCTTGATCGCTTTGGAGGCCATCATGGTGGCGGTGCCCACTTCGTAAACCTGTAACAGCGCAGGGGCGTTACCGGTACGGAAGGCGGCGATGCCCGCGCTCAGGCTCTGCTCGTAGTTGCCTTTATACACCGGCACAATTTTGTAATCCGGATGGGCGTCGTTGAAACGCTGCGCCAGGGAGTCAACCTCTTTCCCCAGCTCCCCTTCCATGGAATGCCAGAACGGAATGGTGGTGACGGCCATTGCGTTGGACGCAAAAGCCAGACCGATTGCCAGACCCAAAGCCGTGTGTCGTAACGATGTCATTGTCATCTCTCTTATTGTGCCGGGATGCGCGATATCACGCGTTTTATGCTCGCGAGGTAACATGACATGCGCGAATGACAGAAAAATAACCGTTTGTTTGCAGATAAGTGACAGCCAGGCGTCAGGGGGATGATGGTTGTGTGAAAGGGATCGGTGCGGTTTGATGCCCTCACCCCGGCCCTCTCCCACAGGGCTGAGGGATCCCCAGTAATATGGTCATACCTCCATGACCATATTACTGTACTCCTTTCCCACTCTTTTCAACTCGTTACCTATATTCAGCCGCCTCACTCTCCGGGGGTCATGCCTGATCACTTCCTCTGCCAGCCTCAGGTAAGACAGAACCCGCCTGCACCGGATGCTGCTTGCCTGATAGTGCCAGTGCAGCCGCTGTTTTTCCGCCCTGTAGCCCGCCAGCCACATCACCAGGCTTGCCATCGCCGCCACCATATTCAGTACTTCCAGCCGCCCTTTCCCCTGACTCCGGCTTAGCCTCAGGCCGAACCCGAACCGGGGGCTTTTGTCGTCCCGGAAGTTTTGCTCTATCTGCATTCTGCGGCTGTACAGCGCCATTATCTGGTATGGCTCCAGTTCCTGCGCATTACTGAACAGCAGCCACGGCTCCTGCGCGCTGCTGCGGTGTTCCCGCTGTGTTTTCGGCATCCCTCCCTTACCATGACGTCCCACTCCGGGACGTTTATGCAGGTAAAACCTGCCGTAACAGGGCGTGCGCGGTTTACGGGACAGAACGCCGTAACCCACATATGTCGGCGTCTGACTGGCCTGCAGCTCGCTGATTTTCATCCATTTTCCCTCGCCCTCCAGCCGGAAGCTAATGCAGCCCCTGACCCGGCCAGTGAAGGTCCAGCCCAGATGAGCAACATGACGGAACCAGTCCGTCCTGAAGCCTGCGTCTGTAATGACAGTGACGGGTTTATCTTTCGGGATGGCATCATGGAGACGCTCAAGGAGGCGGCACTGGACGTCGCTGTTCTGAGCCCGCTCGGCGGGAACGAGTTCGCTCATAAGCGGAAGTGAGCGCCCGTTACAGACCAGACTTGCCCGCAGAAGATGCCAGTTCCTGTCATGCCAGCCGGTCCAGTCGACGGCGATAACACAAAAGGGCATCAGGGACGTGATGGCATGGGTGAGCATATGCTGGATACGGGGAATATCGCGATGAAGGGCAGTATTGCCCAGGGCACGATCGACACGTTTAATTTTATTTTTGACGTGCGCCCTGCCGGGAAGGGTGCGACCGAGGCTGGTCAGGGTCAGGCTGGCACCGTGTGTAAGGGCGACAGCCATGGAAACAAGGACGTTAATCCGGAAGGAATGGATACCGGATAAAGACGAGGAGAAAAATCTCTGGCAGACTGTATGTAAAGGCACGATGAGGTCTCTTCTGTTTTGTTGGCGCAATCAGTAGATCACACTTCATCGTGCTTTTCATTTTTCTGGGGAACCCTCAGCCCACAGGGAGAGGGAGAAAACCGATCGGTTCCCTCTCCCTTGAGGGAGAGGGTTAGGGTGAGGGGGAAACGCGATTAACCGCCTAAATACGCGCTCCGCACCGCCTCGTTCGCCAGCAGCGCGTCGCCGGTATCCTCCAGCACCACGCGGCCGTTTTCCAGCACGTAGCCGCGGTCGGCGAGCTTCAGCGCCTGGTTGGCGTTCTGCTCCACGAGGAAGATGGTCATCCCCTCCTTGCGCAGCTGTTCGATGGTGTCGAAGATCTGCTGGATGATGATCGGCGCAAGACCGAGCGACGGTTCGTCCAGCAGCAGCAGGCGCGGCTGGCTCATCAGCGCGCGGCCAATCGCCAGCATCTGCTGCTCGCCGCCGGACATGGTGCCCGCGCGCTGGATGCGGCGCTCCCACAGGCGCGGGAAGAGTTCATACACCCACTTGATGCGGGTCTGAAACTCGTCGCGGTGGGCGAAGAAGCCGCCCATCGCCAGATTCTCTTCCACCGTCATGCGGGAGAAGACGCGGCGCCCTTCCGGCACAATCGCGACTGCCTCGCGCATGATTTTTGCGGTCTGCCAGTCGGTAATGTCTTTGCCATCAAACACAATCCGCCCGCTGGTGGCGCGCGGGTCGCCGCACAGGGTGCCGAGCAGCGTGGTTTTGCCCGCGCCGTTGGCCCCGATCAGGGTGACGATTTCTCCCTGATTGATATGCAGGCTGACGTCGTGCAGCGCCTGGATCTTGCCGTAGTGCGCGTTGACCCCGTCGAACGTTAACATCGCTTTTTCCATCTTATGCCTCACCCAGGTATGCGCGGATCACGTCCGGGTTGTTGCGGATCTCTTCCGGCGTACCGTTTGCCAGCGGCGTGCCCTGGTTTACCACGTAAATACGGTCCGAAATGCCCATCACCAGCTTCATGTCGTGCTCAATCAGCAGGATGGTGGTGTCGTGACGATCGCGCAGCTCGGCGATCAGCTCGTCCAGCTCCTTGGTCTCTTTCGGGTTGAGGCCCGCCGCCGGTTCGTCGAGCATCAGGATTTCCGGCTGGGTGACCATGCAGCGCACGATCTCCAGACGGCGCTGGTCGCCGTAGGCCAGGTTGCTCGCCTGGCGGTTGGCGTGCTGGAGCAGGCCGATACGGTCGAGCCAGGTGGCGGCGCGGTCCAGCGCTTCCTCCTGCGCGCGGCGAAACGCCGGGGTTTTCAGCAGGCCGGAGAAGACGCCCGTTTTGAGCTGCTGATGCTGCGCCACCAGCAGGTTTTCAATCACCGTCATTTCGCGGAACAGGCGCACGTGCTGGAACGTTCGCACCACGCCCATGCGGGCAATCTGCTGGCCCGACAGCCCTTCAAGGTGCTGGTCGCGCAGCATGATGGTGCCGCCCGTCGGCTTGTAGAAGCCGGTCAGGCAGTTGAACACCGTGGTTTTCCCCGCGCCGTTCGGGCCGATCAGGGAGACGATCTCTTTCTTATGCAGATCCAGAGAGACGTTGTTGACCGCCAGCAGGCCGCCAAAACGCATCATCAGGCCGTTTACGGATAATAATGGCTGACTCATGCCTGCTCTCCTTTTACTTCCGCATCTTTAAGCTTCAGCTGCGGACGGGTCATCGGCAGCAGGCCCTGCGGACGCCAGATCATCATCAGCACCATCAGGCCGCCCAGCATCAGCATGCTGTATTCGTTAAAGTCGCGCATCAGCTCGCGCGAGACCACCAGCAGGATGGCGGCGAGGATAACGGCGAACTGCGAGCCCATGCCGCCCAGCACCACGATCGCCAGCACGAAGGCGGACTCGGCAAAGGTGAACGATTCCGGGCTGACGAAGCCCTGACGCGCGGCAAACAGCGTTCCGGCGAAACCGGCAAACGCGGCGCTGATGGTGAACGCGGTCAGCTTGATGCGGGTCGGGTTCAGGCCCAGCGAGCGGCAGGCGATTTCATCTTCGCGCAACGCTTCCCACGCGCGGCCCAGCGGCATGCGCAGCAGGCGGTTGATCACGAACAGCGTAATCACCACCAGCAGCAGCGCCACCAGGTAGAGCCAAATTACTCGGTCGGACGGGTCGTACTTGATGCCAAAGAAGTTGCTGAAGGTGTCCCAGCCGCCTTCGCGGGCGGTGCGGCTGAACTCCAGGCCGAAGAAGGTCGGTTTCGGGATCTGGCTGATGCCGTTCGGGCCGCCGGTCACTTCGGTGTTGTTCAGCAGCAGGATACGGACGATTTCGCCAAAGCCTAAGGTCACAATCGCCAGGTAGTCGCCGCGCAGGCGCAGCACCGGGAAGCCGAGCAGGAAGCCTGCGGCGGCAGAGACCAGCCCCGCCAGCGGCAGGCAGGTCCAGAAGCCGAGGCCGTAATAGTGGTTCAACAGCGCGAAGGTGTAGGCACCGATGGCGTAGAAGCCGCCGTAGCCCAGCACCAGCAGGCCGGAAAGCCCCACCACCACGTTCAGGCCGAGCCCCAGAATCACGTAGATCATGGTCAGGGTGGCGATATCCACCGTCCCGCGCGACACCACGAACGGCCACGCCACGGCGGCCACCAGCAGCGCCACGAGGAACAGCTTTTGCTTCACGGTGGAGCCGTCGATCGCCGGCAGGACGAATTTAGGCCCGGAGACGTTTTTCAGCGTCTTCTGGAACAGCGGACGCAGCAGCTGGAACAGGAATACCACGGCGGTGCCGATAAACACCCACTGCCAGCGGATGTCAGGTGCGGTATCGACCACCAGCTTAGTGCCGTCGAGCTCCAGCTGGACGCCCATAAAGACGCCCGCCAGCACGAAAAACATGGCGGCAGAGAGCAGCGCCATTGCAAAATGCATCGGTTTCATACTTTCTCTACCTCCGGACGGCCCAGAATACCGGTAGGCATCACCAGCAGAACCAGAATCAGCAGGGCAAACGACACCACGTCTTTGTATTCGGTGCTCAGGTACGCCGAGGAGAGCGCTTCCGCCACGCCCAGGATCAGGCCGCCGATCATCGCCCCCGGAATGCTGCCGATGCCGCCCAGTACCGCCGCGGTGAAGGCCTTCATTCCGGCCATAAAGCCGATGTACGGGTTGATTACGCCGTAGAACTGGCCGAGCAGCACGCCCGCCACCGCCGCCATCGCCGCGCCGATCACGAAGGTCAGCGCAATCACGCGGTCAGTGTTGATGCCGAGCAGGCTCGCCATCTTCAGGTCTTCCGCGCAGGCGCGGCAGGCGCGCCCCATGCGGGAGTAGCGGATGAAAATAGTCAGGGCGAGCATCGCGAGGAAGGTCACCACCCAAATCACCAGCTGCATGGTGGTAATCGACGCGGAGAAGTTTTCGCTCGCGCCCACAATCCACTGGCCGTTGAACAGGCTCGGCAGCGCCACGTCGCGCGAGCCTTCGGTCAGGCTGACGTAGTTTTGCAGGAAGATGGACATCCCGATCGCGGAGATCAGCGCAATCAGGCGCTTGGAGCTGCGCACGGGCCGGTAGGCCACGCGCTCGATGCTCCAGCCGTAGGCGCTGGCGATCACAATCGCGCCGACGAACCCGGCGGCGACCAGCAGCCAGCTGCTGTCGATGCCCATCATCATCAGCGCGGCGATAATCATAAAGGAGACGTAGCTGCCGATCATGTACACCTCGCCGTGGGCGAAGTTGATCATGCCGATAATGCCGTAAACCATCGTGTAGCCGATGGCGATCAGCGCGTAGGTGCTTCCCAGCGTGACGCCGTTAAACATCTGCTGCAGGAAATAGAGAAACTGCTCGGACATATGCAAACCTTTTTAAACCCGCCCGGCGGTCCGGGCGGTGGGATAATTATTTGGCGGCCGAGGAAGAACCGTCGGCGTGCCACTTAAAGACACCAAATTCAAATCCCTTCAGATCGCCTTTCTCATCCCAGTTCAGCGGCCCAATCACGGTGTTCGCCCCGTGCGCTTTCAAATCTTTCACCAGATCCAGCGGCTCTTTGCTGCCGGTACGGTCCATTGCCGTTGCCAGCGACTGCACGGCGGCGTAGGTGATCCAGACGTACGGACCGCTCGGATCTTTCTTCTGCGCCTTCAGCGCGTCCACGATAGCCTTGTTCGCCGGATCCTGGTCATAGCGTTTTGGCATCGTGACCAGCATGCCCTCGGCAGAATCCCCCGCGATGTTAGACAGCGAGGCGTTGCCCACGCCCTCTGGCCCCATAAACTGGGTTTTCAGGCCGGTGGCGCGCGCCTGGCGCAGCATCTGGCCCATTTCCGGGTAGTAGCCGCCGTAGTAAACGAAGTCGATATTCTCTTTTTGCAGGCGGGCAATCAGCGCCGAGAAGTCTTTCTCGCCCGCGGTAATGCCGTCGAAGAAGACGATGTTCGCGCCGCCTTTTTTCAGGCCGTCCTGCACGGAGCGGGCCAGCCCTTCGCCGTACTGCTGTTTGTCATGAATAATGGCAATGCGCTGCGGCTTGACGGTCTCGAGGATGTATTTCGCGGCGGTCGGTCCCTGCGAGGAGTCCAGACCGGCGGTGCGCATGATGTGTTCGTAGCCGCGCTGGGTCAGCTCCGGGTTGGTTGCGCCCGGGGTGATCATCAGAATGCCTTCGTCTTCATAGATATCGGACGCGGGCTGCGTGGAGGATGAGCACAGGTGGCCAATCACGTACTGGATGCCGTCATTGACGATTTTGTTGGCAACCGCAACGGCCTGTTTCGGATCGCAGGCGTCGTCGTATTCCACCGCCACCAGCTTGTCGCCCTTGATGCCGCCCTTGGCGTTAATGTCTTTGATCGCCTGGCGCGCGCCGTTGAACTCCATATCGCCCCACTGAGCAACCGGGCCGGACATCGCGCCGACCACGGCAACTTTGATGTCATCAGCCAGTGCAGACTGTGAAATCGCCAGTGCAACCATTCCCGCGATCAATGCTTTCGCGTTCCTTTTCATTTCAGAATCCCCATTCGTGACGTGATGTTTATATTTTGTTTTATTATGGTTAAAAAGCATTCTGTACTTTTAATGAACAACGCTATTTTTACCAGTGCCCTTAATGGTTTAGCGCAGTTTTTTAGTAAAAACCAGACTAAAATCTCTATTTTTCAGGCGATTAAGAAAAGATAATATTCTGAAATCAGGCAGAGATAAACAAATAAAAGCGCGGTTTGCAGCATAAAATAACGGGATATTAGGCGGAACAAATCACTGCCGTTTAGGTTAAAATCCTGCTTATTTTTCGATCCATACGTTTTCGAACTGCACAACGCGCCGCCAAAAAACTAATCACCTGGTTAATGGGTTAAAAAGAGAAAGCCGCTGAATGGATAAATTGAGTACACTGCTCGCACTTTTTTTGACGTGGACAAGCTGCTAATGAAACTGACTATCGTTCGTCTGGTGACCTTTAGCGACCAGGATCGTATCGACCTGGGCAAAATCTGGCCGGAGTATTCCTCTTCATCACTGAGCGTGGATGAAAACCATCGCATCTACGCCGCGCGCTTTAACGAACGCCTGCTGGCCGCCGTGCGCGTCACGCTGAGCGGCACGCAGGGCGCGCTGGACTCGCTGCGCGTGCGCGAGGTCACCCGCCGTCGCGGCGTGGGGCAGTATTTGATTGAAGAGGTGATTCGCGAAAACCCGAGCGTGACCTCCTGGTGGATGGCCGACGTGGGCGTGGAAGATCGCGGCGTGATGGCGGCGTTTATGCAGGCGTTAGGGTTTACGGCGCAGGTTAATGGGTGGGAGAAGCGGTAAAAAAAGCCGGGTGGCGGCTGCGCCTTACCCGGCCTACAATTTCCACCACATTTTCCCAAATATGGGGAGATGTGTGCGGCCTGATGCCCTCACCCCGGCCCTCTCCCACGGGGAGAGGGAGAAAACACTAAAAAAAGGCAACATACGTTGCCTTTTTGCTTTTATTTGGCGTCTGTCGCCGTACCGTTCGCATGCCAGTCAAACACGCCGAACTCGAAGCCCTTCAGATCGCCCTTCTCATCCCACGACAGCGGCCCCATCACGGTATCCACCTTGTTCGCCTTCAGCCATTTGGCGATTTCCGCCGGATCGGCTGACTGGTTCAGGCCCGCCTGCAGAGACTGCAGCGCGGCGTAGGTGGTCCAGACGAACGCGCCGCTTGGATCCTGTTTCTTGGCCTTGATCGCATCAACAACCGGTTTGTTCGCTGGCACCTGGTCGTAGTTCTTCGGCTTGGTCACCAGCAGGCCTTCGGCTGATTCACCGGCGATGTTAGACAGGGACACGTTCGCTACGCCTTCCGGGCCCATGAACTGGGTTTTCAGGCCGGCCGCGCGCGCCTGGCGCAGGATCTGGCCCATTTCCGGGTGGTAGCCGCCGTAATAAACAAAGTCGATGTTCTCTTTCTTCAGGCGCGCCACCAGGGTGGAGAAGTCTTTTTCACCGGCGGTGATGCCGTCAAAGAACACTACGTCCGCGTTGGCTTTCTTCAGGTTGTCCTGCACGGAGCGCGCCAGACCTTCGCCGTACTGCTGCTTGTCATGCACAATCGCGATGCGCTTCGGCTTCACCTTCTCGACGATGTATTTCGCGGCGGTTGGCCCCTGATCGGAGTCGAGGCCGGTAGTGCGCAGAATCAGCTTATAGCCGCGCGCGGTCAGCTCCGGCGCGGTCGCCGCCGGGGTGATCATCAGAATGCCTTCGTCTTCGTAGATGTCAGACGCTGGCTGAGTAGAAGAAGAACACAGGTGGCCGATAACGTATTTGATCCCGTCGTTCACCACTTTGTTTGCGACCGCGACCGCCTGCTTCGGGTCACACGCGTCGTCATATTTTACGATCTGCAGCTTTTCGCCCTTGATGCCGCCCTTGGCATTAATGTCGGCAACCGCCTGCTCGGCGCCGGTAAATTCCTGGTCGCCGTACTGCGCTACCGGGCCGGACATCGCGCCGACCACGGCCACTTTAATATCCGCCTGCGCCATGGAGCTGAATGCCAAGGCCATACATCCTGCCAGTAACGCTTTACCCTTCATATTCATCCTGAGATTCCCCATTATTATGGTTATTACGATTGTTGTGATGTTGTTGTGTAGCGCTTTATTTCAATTATAGGTGTGCCGCTCGCGCTTTTTCAGCATACTCTGCTAAAACATACCCCATTTTTATGATTTTGGAATAGATAATTTGAAATGTATATATGCTACGCCCGGCCGCGGTGACGGCCGGGCGTTTGGCTTTAACGAGTCAGCGCCGCAGAAATAATATCCAGCGCCTCGCGGAACTGCGCTTCGGGAATGGTGAGCGGATAGAGGAAGCGAATCACGTTGCCGTAGACGCCGCAGCTTAGCAGCAGCAGCCCCTGCTGGAGCGCGCGCTCCTGCACCTGGCGGGTGAACTCCGGCGACGGCTGGCCGGTGTGCGGATCGTTAAATTCCACCGCCACCATCGAGCCCTGGGCGCGGATATCGGCGATATACTGACACTGGCCTTTGGCCTTATTCAGCACTTCAACGAGGTGATGCCCAAGGTGCGACGCGCGCGTGCAGAGATCCTCTTCGTCAATAACGTCCAGCACCGCGTGCGCGGCGGCAATCGCCAGCGGGTTCCCCGCGTAGGTGCCGCCTAAACCGCCGGGCGCAGGAGCGTCCATCACCTCCGCCCGACCGGACACCGCGGAGAGCGGCATCCCGCCCGCCAGGCTTTTCGCCATGGTAATCAGGTCCGGCTTCACGCAGTGGTTTTCCATCGAGAACAGTTTGCCGGTGCGCGCGAAGCCGGTTTGCACCTCGTCGGCAATCAGCAGAATGCCGTGGGTGTCGCACAGGGCGCGCAGCGCCTGCATGAAGTCCGCCGGGGCGACGTTAAACCCGCCCTCGCCCTGCACGGGCTCAAGCACGATCGCCGCCACCTGCTCGGGCGCGATATCCGCCTTAAACAGGCGCTCTACGCTTTTGATCGCCTCCTGCGAGCTCACGCCGTGCAGCGCGTTCGGGTACTGCGCGTGGTAAACCGAGCCGGGGAACGGGCCGAAGCCGATCTTATACGGCGCGACTTTACCCGTGAGCGCCATGGTCATGAACGTGCGCCCGTGGAACGCGCCGCCGAAGGTAATCAGCCCGGGGCGCCCGGTGTACGCACGGGCAATTTTCACCGCGTTTTCGACGGCTTCCGCGCCGGTGGAGAAGAAGGCCGTTTTGGCGGGGCCGTCAACCGGCACGCGGGCGTTGATGCGTTCCGCCAGCGCGACGTAGCCCTCGTAGGGGATAATCTGGTATGCGGTGTGGGTAAAGGCGTGGAGCTGTTTTTCGATGGCGGCAATGATTTTGGGATGGCGGTGGCCGGTATTGAGAACGGCGATCCCGGCGGCGAAATCGATGTACTCGTTGCCTTCCACGTCCCACACGGTGGCGTTTTCGGCTTTCTCGGCATAGAAGTTACACATCACCCCAATGCCGCGCGGCGTGGCCTGCACGCGCCGCTCGTTCAGTTCGTTATTCTTCACGGTCTCCCCCCTGATGATCGCATGCGTAGCGCATCAGTAAGTGTTTGCCAGGGGGTGACAATTCGCCAGAGCGGGCGCTAAAAAAACAGAACCCCCGGATTCACATCCAGGGGCTCTCGTCATACTTCGCGGAAATTACGCTTCGATAGCGGCGCGAAGTTTTTTCATCGCGTTCTTCTCAAGCTGACGCACGCGTTCAGCGGAGACGCCGTAGCGGTCGGCCAGCTCCTGCAGCGTGGACTTGTTGTCTTCGTCCAGCCAGCGTGCGCGGATAATGTCCTGGCTACGCTCGTCGAGACCTTCCATCGCGAAGCTCAGCTTGTTCGCGGCCTGATCTTCCCAGTTATCCTCTTCAATGCCGTCGGCAAAGTTGGAGGTTTTATCCTGCAGATACAGAACCGGCGCCATCGGCTGGCTGTCGGACGCATCGTCATCGGAAGACATGTCAAAGGTCATGTCCTGCGCGGCCATGCGGGATTCCATCTCACGAACGTCTTTGCTGGATACGCCCAGCTCGCGCGCCACCATTTCAACTTCATCCTGATTGAACCAGCCCAGACGCTGCTTGGTTTTACGCAGGTTGAAGAACAGTTTGCGCTGCGCTTTTGTCGTGGCGACCTTCACGATACGCCAGTTACGCAGAACGTATTCGTGAATTTCCGCTTTGATCCAGTGCACGGCGAAGGAGACCAGTCGCACACCCACTTCCGGGTTAAAGCGACGTACAGCCTTCATCAGGCCGATGTTACCTTCCTGAATCAAGTCCGCCTGCGGCAGGCCGTAGCCCGCATAATTACGAGCAACGTGAACAACAAAGCGCAGGTGAGACAGGATCAGCGTCTTAGCTGCTTCCAGATCGCCCTGGTAATGCAGCTTTTCAGCAAGCTCCTTTTCTTCCTCGGCCGTCAACATCGGCCAGGTGTTCGCAGCCCGGATGTAAGATTCCAGGTTACCAACAGGGGCTAAAGCTAAAGTTTGCATTTCTTTGGTCATTCATTCCTCTCAATGTTTCTTCTGGTCCAGGCTGTCCCCGTCAGGCAACAACCATGCCAAAGCGTTTGAGCAACGAGATTAGCATTCACTCTTTTATCAGACAGTGATTTTATCCACAAGTTCCCAGTGCAACAGTGAATAAATTACGCACAAAATGTGACATGAAGACGGGACTGCGGGGAAGAGACAACAGGGACATCTTTCCCTGCAGAGCGAACGTCTCGGTGCAGGGAAAGATTATATCACGCTTTTATTAGTTGGGAGTAAAGTGACGTAAATGTTGCACGGTTGCGAGCCATGCGGCCACCCAGCCGATCATCGAGCACACCAGCAGCAACAGCAGGCACTCATCGAACCCTAAGCCACTGATATCAAACTTGGTTCCGAAAACCTGCGCCACGTCGGTGACGGCGGAGGAAAGGCGCATCACCAAAATTTCTGACAAAATCAATGAAAGAAATGCACCAGAAAAACCTAATAACGCGCCGCCGTAGAGGAACGGACGGAGGATAAAACCGTCCGTTGCGCCGATCAGCTTCTGCACGTTGATGGTGTCGCGGCGGGCGAAGATGCTCAGGCGCACGCTGTTGCCAATCACGAGGAAGACCGCCGCGACCATCAGCACGCCGATCATCGCAGAGACGCGCCCGACCAGCCCGGTCAGGGCCGCGAGACGGGCAAACCAGCTGTCGTCCATGCGCACCTCATCGATGCCGTTAATCCGGGTGATGCGGTCACGCAGGGTGTTGAGAGAATCGGTGCCCTGGAAATCGAGCTTCGGGATCACTACGGCCACGGCGGGCAGCGGGTTCTCTTCAAGCATATCCAGCGCGCCGCCAAAGCCCGACCAGTTGCGGAACTCGCCCAGCGCCTCGTCGCGCGACAGGTAGTTAACCTTCTCTACGCCCTGCTCGGCCTGAATCTGCCCCACCACCTGCGCCGCCGCGTTATCGTCGAGCGCCTTGTCGAGGTAAACGGTGATCTGCGGTGACGGATAGTACTGTGACGCCGCCTGGTTAACGTTCTTATAAACCATGTAGCAGACGCTCGGCAGCGTCAGGGAGATGGCGATCACCATCACCGTCAGGAACGTCGCCAGCGGCTTGCTTTTCAGGTCCTGCAGCGCGCCCTGGAAGGCGTAGCGCACCTGCTCGTTAAAGACGTTAGTTTTGCGGGAGTTCGGCTTCGGCGCGGCCTTCGCGCGCTTGGGCGCATGACGATTGCCATCGCCGCCGCCCTGCGGCTTGCGGAAGCGGTCAAAGCGGTTTCCGAACTGCCGGATCTGGTTCATTGCGTCGCGCTTATTCACCGTGGCCTCCGTGCAAATGACCGTCGCTCAGCGTCAGCATGCGGTACGAACGACGGGAAATCAGCCCGATGTCGTGCGTCGCCATCAGTACCGTCACCCCAACGCGGTTAAATTCCTCAAACAGACGTAAGATCCCTTCAGAGAGGGCATCGTCCAGGTTACCGGTCGGTTCATCCGCCAGCAGCACCGCAGGCTTGTTCACCACCGCACGGGCGATGCCCACGCGCTGCTGTTCACCGCCGGAGAGCTGGATCGGGAAATTCTTCGCTTTGTCCAGCAGCCCGACCTTGTCCAGCGCCGCAGAAACGCGGCGGCGGATATCATCATAGCTGGCACCGGCAATAATCAGCGGGATCGCCACGTTGTCGAACACGGTGCGATCCATCAGCAGGTGGTGATCCTGGAAAATCATGCCGATCTGGCGGCGCAGAAACGGCACCTCGCGGTTTTTCAGGCGGCTAATGTCATGGCCGCTGAAAAAGATTTTCCCGGCGCTGGGCCGTTCGATCCCACAGATCAGCTTGAGCAGGGTACTTTTCCCCGCGCCGGAGTGGCCGGTCAGGAACGCCATCTCGCCCGGCTGCAGGTGGAATGTCACCCCCTGCAGCGCTTGTCTCCCACCGAGATAGGCCTTGCTGACATGTTCAAAGCGAATCATTGTTAGTCCTCTCGGGCAAATAATGCCTCAATAAAGTCGTCCGATTTAAACGGACGCAAATCCTCAATACGCTCGCCTACGCCGATGTAGCGGATAGGAATGCCGAACTGATCGGCCACGGAGAAGATCACCCCGCCCTTGGCGGTGCCGTCCAGCTTGGTCAGCGTGATGCCCGTCAGCCCTACCGCCTCATGGAACAGCTTCGCCTGGCTGATGGCGTTTTGCCCGGTGCTGGCGTCGATGGTCAGCATGATTTCATGCGGTGCCTCTTCGTCCAGCTTCTTCATGACGCGAACGATTTTCTTCAGCTCTTCCATCAGGTGCGATTTGTTCTGCAGGCGCCCGGCGGTGTCGGCAATCAGCACGTCCACGTTGCGCGACTTCGCCGCCTGAATGGCGTCAAAGATCACCGACGCGGAGTCCGCACCGGTGTGCTGCGCAATCACCGGAATGTTGTTGCGCTGGCCCCAGACCTGGAGCTGCTCTACCGCCGCCGCGCGGAAGGTATCGCCCGCCGCCAGCATCACCGACTTGCCCTGCTGCTCGAACTGACGCGCCAGCTTGCCGATGGTGGTGGTTTTACCCACGCCGTTCACGCCAACCATCAGAATAACAAATGGCGTTTTGCCTTCAATATTAAGCGGTTCGTCAACTTTTGCGAGAATTTCGCCCATCTCGTCTTTCAGCAGGCCGTACAGCGCTTCGGCGTCGCGCAGCTGCTTGCGGCTCGCGCCTTCGGTCAGGCTGGCGATAATCTTGCGGGTGGTTTCCACGCCAACGTCGGCAATCAGCAGCTGCTCTTCCAGCTCTTCAAAAAGATCATCGTCGATTTTTTTGCCGCGGAACAGGCTGATAAATCCGGAACCGAGATTTTCTTTGGTCTTGAGCAGGCTGCGCTTCAGGCGAGCGAAGAAACCTTCTTTGGTCGGCTTTTCCTGCTCCTGAGCGATCTCCTCAACCGGTTCGTCCTGTTCAGCCACCGGCACGACGATTTCCGCTTCCTCTGCGGCTTGTGCCGCCAGCGCCTGGGCTTCCAGCTCGTCGTCGGTGAGCTCAGGCTCGTTGACCGCCTCTTCTTCTACCGCTTCAACGATCTCGACGGTTTCCGCTTCCGCCTGCCACTCGTCGGCAGACACCGCTTCGGCGTTGACCTCTTCCGGCAGCGGCAGCGCTTCGTGCTCGATAGCGGCCTGAGGGGTTTCGATAACCTCGGCAATCTGTTCAACCACTACCGGTTCCGGCGTCTCGCTCTGCTGAACCTGTTCAGTGACCTCGACCACCTCGTCGGCGAAGGACTCAATCTCTTCTTTGCTGTGCGCTGGCTCTTCCGCTTCTACAACCGCGGCGGTTTCGACAGGCGTCTCAGGCTGGGACGGCTCTTCAACGGCCTGCTGCTCTTCGGTTTGCTGCTCTTTTTCTTGCTCTTTTTCACCGAAGCCTAGCCAGGAAAAGAAGCCACGTTTTTTTTGTTTTGCCATCAGCGACTACACTCCTCGCGGCGCTATATACAGGGAAGCTAAAAAAATGATGAAATAGTCTAACACTTTACTTAAATGACATCACCGCCCGCAATCGCAGGCCAATTGTTAACAGAGCTTTCCTGAGATGAAGAAACCCAACCGCGCCCCCGCCGGTCAAATTCGCATTATCGGCGGCCAGTGGCGAGGCCGGAAATTACCGGTGCCGGACAGCCCCGGCCTGCGCCCCACCACAGACCGCGTGCGCGAGACGCTGTTTAACTGGCTGGCTCCGTCAATGGTAGACGCCCACTGCCTGGACTGCTTCGCGGGCAGCGGCGCGCTCGGGCTGGAAGCGCTGTCGCGCTACGCCGCCAGCGCCACGCTGCTGGAGATGGAGCGCAATGTTGCGCAGACGCTGAAGCAAAATCTGGCGACCCTGAAGGCGACGCACGCCAGCGTGGTGAATACCAATACCCTCAGCTTCCTGGCGCAAAAAGGCACGCCGCACAACGTGGTGTTCGTTGACCCGCCGTTCCGCAAAGGGCTGCTGGAAGAGACGCTCTCCCTGCTGGAAAATAACGGCTGGCTGGCGGACGGCGCGCTGATTTACGTTGAAAGCGAAGTGGAAAATGGCCTGCCGCCGGTGCCCGCCCACTGGGAGTTGCACCGCGAAAAGGTGGCTGGCCAGGTCGCCTACCGTTTGTATCACCGACAGGCACAAGGAGAATCCGATGCCGGTACTGATTAACCTGGGACGTTTACTGATGCTGGGCGTCTGGGCGTTCCTGATCCTGAATCTGGTGCATCCGTTCCCGCGCCCGATGAACATTTTCGTGAACGTGGCGCTGATTTTTACCTCGTTCATGCACGCCCTGCAGATGGTGATGCTGAAAAACGGCCTGCCGAAAGACGGCCCTCAGATGACCGGCTGGCAGCAGCTGCGCGTGTTTATTTTTGGCGTGTTTGAGCTGCTGGTGTGGATGAAAAAATTCAAGGCGCAGGTGAAGAAGTAACGCTTTCCAACAGCGTAAATAAAAAACGGCAATCCTTCTGGACTGCCGTTTTTTTTGCCTAGAGCGACTGGTGCCGCGTTTCGTGCGTCAGCAGCAGCGCGATCAGCGTCAGCGCCGCCATCGCGGCCAGATAAACGCCGACGTAAAACAGGCCGTAGTTCGCCTGGAGCCAGGTGGCGATGTACGGCGCCACGGACGCCCCCAGAATAGACGCCACGTTGTACGAGAACGACGCGCCGGTGTAGCGCACCTCGGTCGGGAACAGCTCGGGCAGCAGCGCGCCCATCGGGCCGAAGGTCAGCCCCATCAGGCTCAGGCCAATCAGCAGATACGCCATCACCAGCGCCGGGCTGCCGGAACCTAGCAGCGGCGGGAAGACGAACAGCGCAAACAGGATAATCAGGGTGGTGATGATAATCATGCTCGGGCGACGGCCAAATCTGTCCGCCAGCATGCCTGATACCGGCACCATCACGCCGAAGCCAATCACCGCCATCATCAGCATCCACAGCACTTCGTTACGCGGCAGCCCGAGTCCTACCGGTGCGGCGGCGGTGCTGAACGTCATTGAGTACACGGTCATGATGTAGAACAGCGTGTAGGTCGCCAGCATGATAAAGGTGCCCAGCACGGTGACGCGAACGTGTTTGGTCAGCAGCGTGCCCAGCGGCACTTTGACCTGCTTCTTCGCCGCCGCCACTTTGGCAAAGACCGGCGTTTCGTGCAGGGAAACGCGCACGTACAGGCCGATCAGCACCAGCACCGCGGAGAAGACGAACGGAATACGCCAGCCCCAGCTCATAAACTGCTCATCGGTCAGCAGCCAGGAGAGCAGCAGGAACGTTCCGTTGGCGAAGAAGAAGCCAATCGGCGCGCCCAGCTGCGGGAACGAGCCGTACAGCGCGCGCTTGCGCGGCGGGGCGTTCTCGGTGGCCAGCAGCGCCGCGCCGCCCCATTCGCCACCCAGGCCCAGGCCCTGACCAAAACGCGCCAGCGCCAGCAGCAGCGGAGCTAAAATCCCGATGGTTTCATAGGTGGGCAGCAGGCCGATAGCGACGGTTGAAATGCCCATGGTTAGCAGCGAGGCGACCAGCGTCACCTTGCGCCCCACGCGATCGCCGAAGTGGCCAAACAGCGCGGAGCCAATCGGACGGGCGACGAAGGCAATCGCAAACGTCGCCAAAGACTGTAGCGTGGCCGCCGTGGGATCGCCCTGCGGGAAGAAAATATGGGGAAAGACGATCACCGCCGCGGTGGCGTAAATGTAAAAGTCGAAGAACTCGATGGCGGTCCCGATCAGCGAGGCGACAACAACTTTGTTGCGCGAGTTGACGGGCGCCTGCTCCGCGTCGGACGCGAGTGTGGTGGCTGTTGCTTGCATAATATTTTCTTATTTTTGACGAACGAAAGGCCATATTACGCACAGCAAAAGCGACATTTCAATCTGTAACAAAGCGGCGAATTGACGATAAATTAAGCAAAAAGTGGATAATGTTCAGGCTCGGCAAAACGCTTCCATGAAATGCTTCACAGATTTTAAATATCAGAGGTTAAAACTGGTTTCTGGTTAAATAAAAGTTACGGACTGGATTTATATGCTGAAATGAAGAATCGGGCTGACATATTCAGCCCGATGAGGGGGTTAGCGGTGCGTTTTGCCCGGCATGCGCGGGTCATCTTTGTATTCTGCGGTGGCGATCCAGGCCGCGCAGAACAGCGTCAGGCGGGCGAAGAAGTAGAAGAACGCCATCAGCCCGAGCACCGAGCCAAACGCCGCGCCAGAGGGCGATTTCACCAGCGACGGCAGCGTATAGGTCATCACGATCTTAATCACCTCAAAGCCGATGGCGGCAATCATCGTCCCGCGGATCAGCGCCTTTTTACGCGGGCGGTGGCGCGGCAGCCGCCAGAAGATCCAGAAGAACAGCAGATAGTTGGCAAAGATGGAGATCGCCAGGCCAATGCCGCGCCAGGCGGGCTTCAGCCATTCGATGTAGTCCAGGTATAGCGCCGAGATAATCATCTGCTGGGCGGAGCCCGCGACCGAGGTGATGGAGAGCGTCACGATCAGCGCCACCAGCAGGCCAATCAGCGAGATGAAGTCGCGGAAATACTTGACCCAGATTTTTTCTTCGTCCTGCGGCGTGCGCTCCCACACGTCGCGCGACTGTGCGCGAATGGCCTCGCGCAGGTTGCCCATCCAGTTAATGCCCGAGTAGAGCGCAATCAGCAAACCGACGATCCCAACCGTGGTGCGCTGCTGCACCGCGGTGTTAATCGTGCTTTTCAGCGTCGCGGCAAGCGTCGGGTCGCTCACGTTGTTCAGAATTTTGGTGAAGATGTCCTGAAGCAGCGTGGGGTGCGAGGCAAGGACAAAGCCCGCCGCGGCGAAGGACACCATCAGGATCGGGATCATCGATAAAAACGAGAAGTAGGTAATGGCCGCGCCGAACTGGTTGCCCAGGCGGTCGTTGAAGCGCTCGGCGGCGCGGATCAGGTGCGCGACGACGGGAAGCTGCTTGATGCGTTCAGCCAGCGTCACGGCGGTTCCCAGCGCCTTGCTGGCTTTGCCGGGCTCTTGCGGTTCTTCGGGCCCGGTATCCATTTTCTTCACGGGCTCAAAATCCAGATGCTGCGTTGGTCGTTGCGGATCGTTTTCCTGCGTCACGCGTCTTTTCCTTTTCGTTTTCCTGAATATCTTTGAATTATAGCGCGTGGCTAGCCCACGTAGGCTTTTGTCTGCTCGGTCAGCCACTCCATGAACAGATGAACCCGGCGGGAGAGGTTGCGGCGATGAGGGTAAATCAGCGAAACCGGCATCGGCTCGGCGCGGTACTGCGGCAGGATCTCAATCAGCTTTTTCGTGCGCAGCGAGTCGCGCACGCCTACGCGCGGCACCTGAATAATCCCCAGTCCGGCAATGCAGGCGGCGTGGTAGGTCTCGGTGCTGTTGACCGTGAGTACCCCGCCCGTTTTCACCCACTGCGTGGACGTGCCGTTGAAATATTCGAAGCCCTGCGGCCGCGTCCCCAGCGTGGCGGCGTAATGCACCACGGCGTGAGAGGCCAGGTCGTCCAGCGTTTCTGGATAACCAAAACGCTCCAGATAATCCGGGCTGGCGCAGTTGATCACCGACAGCCTGCCGAGCGGGCGCGCGATAAGCCCGGAGTCCTTCAGCGTGCCGACGCGCACCACGCAGTCAAAGCCTTCGCGAATCACGTCCACCAGGCGGTCGCTGCTGCTAAGCTCCACTTCAATGCCGGGATACTGCTGTAAAAAAGCGGGCAGCCTGGGGATGATTAAATTTCGCGCAATGCCAACGGGCATATCCACGCGCAGCCGTCCGCTGATGCTGGAGGGGTCGTGCTGAAAGAGGCCGTCCAGCTCGTCGAGGTTGGTGAGGAGATCTTTTGCGCGCTCGTAATAGACCATGCCGTCCTGCGTGAGGCTGACGCGGCGCGTGGTGCGGTGCAGCAGCTGCGTGCCGAGAATATTTTCCAGCGCCTGAATCTGGCGCGAAACGCTGCCCTTCGGCAGGCTCAGCGTCTCCGCCGCGCGGGAAAAACTCTCCAGCTCCGCGACGCGGATGAACAGCTGCATTGCGTGAATTTTATCCATAGGTTCGGCTCATTGTTGTTTTCAATGAAACAGTGAAGCGTTATCCACCCTCTTTATTGATTATTTATCACCTAATAAGCTCTTACTCAATCTTCACAACAAGCGAAACGAGGTTTCTTATGTCTGAACGTATTGCATTAGTGACGGGCGGCAGCCGTGGTTTAGGTAAAAATGCGGCGTTAAAGCTGGCAGCCGATGGGACGGGAATTATCCTCACCTATAACAGCAGCGAGCAGGAAGCCCTGGACGTGGTCCGTGAAATTGAAGCCAAAGGCGTGAAGGCAGCGGCGCTGCAGCTGAACGTCGGCGATATTTCCGGTTTTGAGCGCTTTGCTCAGCAAGTGGAGGAAACCCTTCGCACCGTCTGGCAGCGCGACACCTTCGATTATTTATTGAACAATGCGGGTACGGGTTTATACGCGCCGTTTACCGACACCACGGAAGCCCAGTTTGACGAGGCGATGAACGTCCATTTCAAGGGGCCGTTCTTCCTGACGCAGCGCCTGCTGCCGCTAATGCAGGACGGCGGACGGATCCTGAACGTCTCAAGCGGGCTGGCGCGCTTCACCCAGCCGGGATCGGGTGCCTACGCGGCGATGAAGGGCGCGATGGAAGTGCTCACCCGCTACCAGGCGAAAGAGCTGGGCGCGCGCGGGATCAGCGTGAACATCATTGCTCCAGGGGCGATTGAAACCGACTTCGGCGGTGGACGCGTGCGCGATAACGCGCAGATTAACCAGCATCTGGCCTCGCAGACGGCACTGGGGCGCGTGGGCCTGCCGGACGACATTGGCGACGCGATTGCGGCCCTTCTCAGCGACAGGCTGGGCTGGATGAATGCCCAACGCATTGAAGTTTCAGGCGGGATGTTCCTGTAAGCATCGCGCTTAAGGGGAGGGAACCCCTTAAGGAAAGCCTTAAGATAGTTATGTCAAAATCCTGGTAGTTATAAAAATCAATGACTGAATTGTAACGCTAACCTTCATTGAGTTTTTTCTCATATAAAGCCTCTGTAGAATCCCCTCGCTATTCATTGAGATTGTACTATTTACGATGGTATTTGCGGCCACATTCCGCGGCACCATCTGAAGGGGAAAAACAATGCGAGTAATCATGTTTGACAGGCAGTCAATATTTATTCATGGAGCGATCAACAGTCTGCGGGCGTTAATTCCAGAAATAAATATTACTGGAGCCCGTCAGGCAGATGAATTTTTATCACAGCTATCAGCATCACCTTCCGCTATCGCCATGATTGATGGGAATATTCTTGAGGATGAAAATATAACGCTGCTGGAAGACATTCAGCTTCGTTTTCCTGCACTGCGCGTAGCGATCGTTTTAGCTAAAAAAGATCCGCGCTACGTTGAAAAAATCCTGCAGCGAAACGTTATGGCCGTTATTCCGCGCAACGCGGCACCGGAGATGTTCTCTGCCGTGCTGCATTCCGTGTCGAAGGGCATGGTTTGCCTTCCGGGCGAATGGCTACACGATTTCACTGCGCCGCAGCTGGATCTCGCGCAGCTCAGCGAGCGCCAGTATGAAGTGCTTAGGCTACTGGCGGCCGGCGAGTCGAATAAAGAGATTGGTCGTTCACTGAACATCAGTGCGGGAACGGTAAAAGCGCATCTGGAAACCCTGTTTCGACGACTGGAGGTCAAAAACAGAACCCAGGCCGCGATGCTCTACACCCGAATGATGGCTTGAAAAACAGTGGTTTTGAGTACCGAGATATCATCGAGACTATAAAGTAATGAAATAAGCGTATCGTGCTGCTGCTGTGTCAATGTCTGTTTAATATTTTCACGCAGCAGCGCTTCCCATATTTGCAGATCGTTCTGCAGCATTATTTCCGCTGCCAGAGGCGTGATGAGGCCACTAAAGTTTTCCCACGGACGAATAACGTGTCCATATCCTATTACCCATAAGCCTTTCTCATCCTTGTATTTTTCCAGTGAAAGGCCCTGCTGTTTTTTTAATAGCTCGATGGCTGAATAAGATATCTTAAGCGTATGATCGTTCATATTCATTTCCTCTCTAGATCGGTAGCGTAGAGGAAATAGTCTCAATAACCTATAGGCCAAATGGCCATAATTCAGCCGTTGCTCAGTCAATATTCGTTTTTTAATAACCCAAAGAGCCAGTCATTGTGCCAGCGCCCGGCGAGAAAATAACTTTCCCGCAGCTCGCCCTCCAGCCGAAATCCCACCTTTTCCAGCACGCGTCGGGAGGCGATATTGCCCGCGGTTACGGTCGCCGTCAGGCGGCGAATCCCGCCCTCGGCAAACGCGAAATCGCAAAGTCCCTTAAGCGATTCGTAGCCATATCCCTTACCCTGAGCGGGCGGCGCAAAGAGAAAGCCCACTTCGGCGCAATCGTCCTCCCGGTGAACATAGCCCGTCACGCCCAGCGGCGTTTCATCCTGCGCGTCGCGCACGACCAGGCAGAGCCAGTGCGCGCTGCCGGGCTTCCACGGCTGCAGGCGAGCGTCAAAGGCGTCGCGAATATCCGCAACGCAGCGGTCCTGCGCAACGTAACGCATCACTTCCGCGTTTTGCTGTAACGCCAGAAAGAAGGGCCAGTCGGCGGCCAGTAGAGGCGAGCAGCGTAAGCGCGCGGTGGTAAAAGCTGGCATGCGGTTTCTCCTGAAAGACCTGCCAATGATTATAGAGTTTGTCACTTTTTTTCAACAAAAACTCAGGTATGGTTTAACGTCGTATAACTAAAAAGAAAATAACGGCCACAGCTGGCCCATTTTGGTGTATTCGTTGCCTCTCAAGGAAAACAATGACTCTCAGTCCATCACACCGCATCCGCGAACAGTTTGAACACTGCCTGGCGGTTATCCGTCACGCGTCAGTAGAAATACTGCTGCTGCTCAACGTTCACGTTGCCGAAGGTAAAGATCCGCGCTGGTTCCTGGAGCAGCTGGATAACGCCCGCTTAGGTCTGGGCGGCTGGGGGGCGGTGGCGAAGCAGCTCAACCTCAACGACGCGGAGATGTCGGCGTTTACGCTGCAGCTTCGCCTGCTGCAGCAGCGCGTTCCCCAGTACGAGAGCGGCCAGGACGTGAGCGAGAACCAGCTCATCGCGGCGATGCGTTTTGTCACCTCGCTGGAACATCTGCGAATGCAGCAGCCCCTTCTGACCTACAGCACCGAGCTGGCCCCGGGAGACGAAATACAGCAGCAGCAGGCGCGCAAGCAGGTGCGGGCGATTGAGCTGACGATCAAAGGCCTGATACAGCAGGCGTGGCCCGATCCGGTGCGGCTGAATAACCACCTCAAAACGCTGTTCAACGCCGACCGCGTGCGGCGCTGGCTGAAGCTTGGCGAGATCAACGATATCCTGAGCGGCATGATGTTCAGCGAGCTGGCGCAGATGCTGGTCGATAAAAAAGAGTACAGCCGTTACTACGCCTCGCTGTTCAGCGACCCGATGATGCTGACCCTGCTGGTCGACCCGCGCAAAACGCTGCAAACCTTCCTCGACGACATCCGCCAAATCCGCAACGGCATCACCGTTCAGCAGCCGCTCAGCTCGGCGCAAATTCAGCTGCTGGATTGCTACTATTCGCAAATCACCCGGCCCGTGCAGCGGGCATTTGAAGAGGGGCGAACGCGCATCAATCCGGCGGGGCTGATGGCCGTTGACGCCAGCGAGCTGCACGCGTTCTGGGAGAACGCGCAGAAAAGGGATCGCGTCACCGGAAGCGATCTGTTTGAGGTGCGCGACACCATCGAAAAGCCGACGCAGCGCGCGCCGCGCACGCCGGAACAGCGCGAGCAGCTGATCTCCGGCGCGCTGTGGGGGGCGGTCGGCGCAATGGTTATCGCCATCGTGGTCGGCGGCTTTATATTAGTCACCAGCGACAAGCCGCAGCAGGCGGTGGCGAGCGCGGCAGAGCCCGCGCCAGCGCCGAAGGAGATGCGGGAAACGCCCTCCTCGCGCGAAACGCTGACCCGCCAGGGCGTGACCTGGGACGAAAACAACTTCCGCTCGGCCATCAACCGTAACGACACGCGCGTCGTGCTGCTGTTCCTGCAGGGCGGAATGGACTGGAAGGTGTCGTGGACAGAAGAGGCCATGGCCGCGCGCCATGACGACGTGCTGGAGCTGATGCTGCGCTACCGGCAGCAGATGGTGGAAGAGAAGCCGTGCCGCCGCTTTATCAATACGGTCGGCCACGCCATGGCAAACGGCGAATCGCTGACGTCGGTCCGCAAACAGTATCTGAAGGCTTTTTGCACCGTGCCCGCCGTGGTGAAGCGCCAGCAGCACGACGCGGAGATGGCGAAACGTCGCGCGCTGGCGCAGCCGGACGCGACGACGAAAAAATGGCAGTCGATACAGACCGCGATTTACGACGTCATTCGCTAGCCCGCCGGATTCGGGCTATTGCCCCTTGCGAATCAGATATCGGTACGGCAGCGCGTCGGTCGCCTGCGCCACCAGCTCGTGCTCCATAAAGGTACAAAAGCCGGGGATATCGCGGGTGGTGGCCGGGTCGTCGGCAACGATCAGCAGCGTTTCGCCAGCCTGCATGGTGCGTACGGTTTTGCGCACCATCATGACCGGCTCCGGGCAGCGGAGGCCCTGAGCGTCAAGAGTATGGTCGGGAGTGGAGAACAGGTCGGTCATTTTCTTCTCATTCGTGTCAAAACGGCTGTAGTTTACGCCCCGCCACTCTCAATGCAAACAGGTTAACGATTGCGTGAAAATTAACCGTTGCAAATGACCGTTAAAGCAGTATCATGCGGCGGCTTTATTGGGTTCCCTCACCCCAAATATTAATCAAAAAGGTACAATATGAGCTCCTTTACACACCCGCAACGCGTTAAGGCGTTGTTCTGGCTTTCGCTTTTTCATCTGCTGGTGATCACCTCCAGCAACTATCTGGTTCAGCTTCCGATCTCCATTTTTGGTTTTCACACCACCTGGGGCGCGTTTAGCTTTCCGTTTATCTTCCTCGCCACCGATCTGACCGTGCGAATTTTTGGCGCACCGCTGGCACGCCGCATTATTTTCGCAGTGATGATGCCCGCGCTGTTCGTTTCGTACGTGATTTCATCGCTGTTTTACATGGGCAGCTGGCAAGGTTTGGAAGCACTCACTAACTTCAACCTGTTCGTGGCGCGCATCGCGGCGGCCAGCTTTATGGCCTACGCGCTGGGGCAGATCCTCGACGTCCACGTTTTTAACCGCCTGCGTCAGAACCACCGCTGGTGGATGGCGCCCACCGCCTCGACGCTGTTTGGCAACGTGAGCGACACGCTGGCATTCTTCTTCATCGCCTTCTGGCGCAGCCCGGACGCGTTTATGGCCGAGCACTGGATGGAAATCGCGCTGGTGGACTACTGCTTCAAGGTGCTTATCAGCATCGTCTTCTTCCTGCCGATGTACGGCGTGCTATTGAATATGCTGATGAAAAGGCTGGCAGATAAATCTGAAATCTCCGCATTGCAGGCAGGTTAAGGGTTCGCTTTATCAGTTGTGATAAGATGGGTGAATGAGCCGCTATGGCCGTTTATCGAAAGGAAGAAGTCAATGCGCAATCTGGTTAAATATGTCGGGATTGGCCTGCTGGTTGTTGGCCTTGCAGCCTGTGATAACAGCGACACCAAAACGCCTGCTCAGGGTGCGTCCGCTGAAAGCAACGCCACCGGGCAGCCGGTCAGCCTGATGGATGGCAAACTCAGTTTCTCTCTGCCGGCGGATATGACCGACCAGAGCGGCAAGCTGGGCACCCAGGCGAACAACATGCACGTCTATTCTGATGCGACCGGGCAGAAGGCGGTGATTGTGATCGTCGGCGACGACACCAGCGAAGATCTGGGCGTGCTCGCCAAGCGTCTGGAAGAGCAGCAGCGCGGCCGCGACCCGCAGCTGCAGGTTGTTACCAACAAATCCATCGAGCTGAAAGGCCACACGCTGCAGCAGCTCGACAGCATCATCTCGGCGAAAGGCCAGACAGCCTACTCTTCCGTGGTGCTCGGCAAGATCGATAACAAGCTGCTCACACTGCAGATTACGCTGCCAGCGGACGATCAGCAGAAAGCGCAAACCGCCGCGGAAAACATCATTAACACCATCGCGATTCAGTAATTTTCACGATGAAGACGTGGCCTCCCGGGCGTGCTCGGGGGGCCATTTTTTTAGCCGCCACGCTAGCAGGAGCGCCACCGCCGCCAGGCCCGCCGCGGCAAGATAAATCACCGGCACGCCCGCCCACGCCATCACCAGCCCCGCCAGCGGCCCGGTGATCCCCAGCGACATATCCATAAACACCGTGTAGGTCGCCAGCGCCGATCCCTGATTTTGCGGCGGCACCGCCTTCACCGCCACGACGCCCAGCGCCGGGAACACCAGCGAGAACCCGGCTCCCGCCAGGAAAACGCCGACTTTCGCCATCCACGGCGCGGTGGCGACGCCGGTCAGGAGCAGGCCAACAATCTCCACGGCGAAGCAAATCATCGCCACGTTCAGGCCGCCGAGGCGGTTTATCCCGTTCGGGAAAAGTAAGCGAGCGCCCACAAACGCACAGCTAAAGAGCGTCAGCGCAAAAGCCGCGCCGTCCCAGCCTTTGGCATCGTAAAACAGCGTGATAAACGTTGCGATGGTGCCGAACCCGGCGGAAGCCAGCGCCAGCGCCATCCCGTACAGCCAGACGCGCCCCAGCACGGCGCGAAACGGCAGCGGCTTGCCCTTGCTGGCCTTCACCTTCGGGCGCGGCAGCGCAAAGGCGATCGCCAGCAGCGCGATGACCATAATCGTGACGGCAAGCCCGTGCAGGCCGCCGTAGGCATAAAACGCCACGCCGAGCGGCGCGCCGATCGCCATCGCGCCATAGGTCACTATCCCGTTCCAGGAGATCACCCTGCCGATGTGGGGCGCGCCCACAACGCCGACGCCCCACAGCGTGGACCCCGTTCCCGCCAGGCTCTGGCCGATGCCTAAAATCATGCGGCCCAGGCACAGCAGCGCCAGGCTCATCAGCGGCCAGTGGCTGGTGGAGGCGGCCAGCAGATAGCTCAGCCCGCTCAGGAAGCAGCCGCACAGCCCAATCACCACAATACTTTTCGGCCCGAACCGATCCGCATAGCGCCCCGCGTGCGGGCGGCTCAGGAGCGTGGCGAAATACTGCAGGCTAATCACCAGCCCGGCCCAGAAGGCGCTAAAGCCCATCACGTCGTGAACATACCCCGGCAGCACCGCCAGCGGCAGGCCGATCGTCAGGTAGCTGGCGAAGTTGAAGATGACAACGGAAACAATGCGCAGATTGAGGCGAAATCCGCTCAGCGCCGGTTCGACGGCAGGTTCGGGCATGACGTTTTCTCTGATTTTTGCAACGGTGTTTCACTATTACACGATGCCCTGTGAAAATCAGCACCGACTTTCAGATTAGCGCCCCAGACGAAGCGTATCCCGCGCACTACACTTAACGAGCCCACGAAAAAGGAAAACCTATGACACCTTCCCAGCCCGATAAAGCGGGTTTGCACATTTTACTTAAGCTTGCCTGCCTGGTGGTGATCCTTGCCGGGATACACTCAGCGGCCGATATTATCGTTCAACTTCTGCTGGCCCTCTTCTTTGCCATTGTTCTTAACCCGCTGGTGACGTGGTTTTTGCGTCGCGGCGTAAGCCGCCCGGTGGCCATCACCATCGTGGTTATCGTGATGCTCATCGTGCTGACGGCGCTGTTCGGCGTGCTGGCGGCGTCGCTCAGCGAGTTCTCCACCCTGCTCCCGCAGTACAACAAAGCGCTGACCCGCAAGCTGGTTGAGCTGCAGGAGATGATGCCGTTCCTCAATCTGCATTTTTCGCCGGAGCGCATGCTGCGCAGGATGGACTCGGAAAAGCTGATGACCTACGCCACCACCCTGATGACCGGGCTTTCCGGCGCGATGGCGAGCATCCTGCTGCTGGTGATGACGGTGGTGTTTATGCTCTTCGAGGTGCGCCACGTTCCCTACAAGCTGCGCTTTGCGCTGAATAACCCGCAGATCCACATCGCCGGCCTGCACCGCGCGCTGAAAGGCGTGACCAAGTACCTGGCGCTTAAAACGCTCCTCAGCCTATGGACCGGCGCGCTCGTCTGGCTGGGCCTCACGCTGATGGGCATCCAGTTCGCCCTGATGTGGGGCGTGCTGGCGTTTCTGTTGAACTACGTTCCCAACATCGGGGCGGTGCTTTCCGCCGTGCCGCCCATGATCCAGGCCTTTTTGTTCAACGGCTTCTATGAATGCATGCTCATCGGGGCGCTGTTCCTGGTCGTGCATATGGTGCTGGGGAATATCCTTGAGCCGCGCATGATGGGCCACCGCCTGGGCATGTCGACGCTGGTGGTCTTTTTATCGTTACTGGTGTGGGGATGGCTGCTGGGGCCGGTGGGCATGCTGCTCTCGGTGCCGCTGACCAGCGTGTGTAAAATCTGGATGGAGACCACCAAGGGCGGCAGCAAGCTGGCGATACTCCTCGGACCAGGGCGTCCTAAGAGCCGATTACCGGGCTAATCCCGGAAAGCGGTTAGCTATTCGCGCTGCCAATGGATTATAGTAATGGTTTCGCCGCGTGACTGTGCGGTTCTTACTGCTTTAACTGAAGGCCAGACGTTATATGTACCAGGTTTTTCTGGGAAAAATCTCCACGCTAAGCAACGATAACTGGGCTGAAGCGCTGGCCAGGCAAGCCCCGCAGGGGGCACGGCGCGCCCGCTGGCTGGCCGGACGCGGGCTGCTTTCGCGCCTGCTCGATCCCCAGCCGCTGCCGGAAATTGTCTACAGCGAGCAGGGGAAACCGGGCTTTGCGAACGGCTTTCCGCTGTGGTTTAGCGTCAGCCACTGCGAGGACGATATTGCCCTGATCGTCAGCGACGAAGGTGAAGTGGGCTGTTCGCTGGAGCATATTCGCGTGCAGGATAACTGGCGCACGCTTGCCAACGCGGTCTTCAGCAACGCCGAGCACGACGAGCTGGAAAAGGAAGCGGCAGAGCGCCAGCTTGCCGCGTTCTGGCGCATCTGGACGCGCAAGGGGGCCATCATCAAGCAGCGTGACGGCCACCCGTGGCAGATGGTCAGCATCGACAGCGCCGCCGCCGGAACGCATTCGGTCAGCCACTGTCAGATTGATGCCCTGAGCCTTGCCGTCTGCACCGCCACGCCCTTCGCGCTTACGACGACGCTGATCCAGCCGGTCGGCGGCGCGCTGGCCGGAAAATAGTCAGCACGCCCAGAATAATAAACCCAACCCCCGCCAGCCCGCGCCATGAGAAATGTTCTTCCCAGCCGGGCAGCGCAATCGCTGCGCCCCAGACCAGAATGTAGCTCAGGCTCAGCAGGGCATAGGCTTTGCTAAGCGCCATGCGCTGCAGCGCCAGATACCAGCAGCCCATCGACGCCACGTACCCCGCCAGGCCGAGCGCCAGCGAGCCGGTGCCGGGCGCGAAGTGCCACAGCGCAGCGATAAACGCGCTGACGTCGCTGACCGACGGCAGCGTCACCATCGCGTATCGCAGAAGCAGCTGCGCCGCGCTGACCAGCGCCACGCTGAATAATGCCCAGAACGCGCCCCTCACAGGCTTCCTCCCAGCAGGATAATGCCAACGATAATAAAGCCCACGCCGAGCCAGTGCCGCGGCGCAACGTTCTCATGCCAGACCGCCTTCGCCGCCAGCGTCACCCAGATGAAATTCAGGCTCAGCATCGGGTAAGCGATACCGACCGGCAGGTGCTGTAGCACCGCCAGCCAGACCAGCATTCCGCAGCCAAGCGCCAGCAGCGCAAGGCCGAGCCAGAGCAGCAGATGCCTGCCGCGCCGCCCGGCTTTCGCCGGACGCGCCGCCTGCTTCTGGCACAGCTGCCCCGCGCAGCTCAGCAGGCTTGCCAGAATCAGCCCGATCCAGACCATCATTGCGGCAGATACTGCAGGTAGGCCAGACGCCCCTGAACGTACAGGTTGTCCGGTTTTGGCAGCTTCGCCCGCTCAAGATCGTCGTTTTTCGACAGCAGGATCACCAGCGAAACGCGCCCCTGCTGGCGATGCACCTCCAGCCACTGCGCCAAATCATCCTCGCTCACGAACCGCCCCTGCGCATCCGGGTAGTTCAGGCCGTATTTCAGCTCGCCGCCCTGGCCGTAGAGAATAATGTCGCTACGGTTCAGCTCCCACGCCAGCCCTGCCGCCACGCCGACGCTGTTAGCCAGCACGAACTTGCTCTCCTCCAGCGGGACGCGCACGGTATCCACCAGCGACTGCGGCTGCTTCGAATCCACCACGCGGTTAGGAATGGCGAAGCCAATCAGGAGCGCCAGCCCGGCCGGGCAGAGCGCAGCCAGCCACCAGCGCTGCGGGCTTCGATGCAGCGTAAACCAGCCCATCACGGCCCACACAAGGAAGGCCACCGCGGCGCAGAAGACTTTATACAGCTCGACGGAGGTCCAGACCGGATGCTTCGTCAGCCCCCACGGGGAAACCGCCAGCGCCGCCGCCACGCCAAGCGCGCCAAAGCCGAGGTTAATCCACGCGTTAATGCGCAGCACCTTCACGCCCTTCCCGGCGAGGGCGCAGGCGTAGCGCGCCATCAGGATCGCCAGCGGGGCAAAGCACGGCAGAATGTAGGTCGGCAGCTTGCCTTTGGCGATGCTGAAGAACAGCAGCGGCATCACCACCCAGCCCAGCAGATACCAGCCGCGGCCGTCACCCTGCCTGTCGCGCCAGCCCAGACGCAGCGCGCCCGGCAGCAGCGCCAGCCACGGCAGGCTTCCGGCAATCAGGAACGGCAGGTAATACCAGAACGGCGCCTTGTGCTGGGCGTCGCTCTGCGCGAAGCGCTGAATATGCTCCACCCAGAAGAAGTAGCGCCAGAAGTCAGGCTCGCGCTGGGCGATCGCCAGCCCCCAGGGCAGCACGATCAGCACGCAGCTCAGAACCGCCAGCCAGCCGTACAGCAGCACCTCCTTCCAGCGCTTTTGCACGATCACCCACGGCAGAACGCCAATCACCGGCACCGCCAGCGCCAGAAAGCCTTTGGTCATTACGCCCATGCCGCAGGCCAGCCCGAGCAGGAGATAGCCGCCCACCTTCCCGCCGACGGTTTGCGCCTGCGCGGCCAGCCAGAAGCTGCACATCGCCGCCACCAGCCAGAGGGTGATGATGGGATCCAGCACCGCGTAGGTGCCAATACCGTAAACGAGGAACAGGGTGATAAAGATGATGCCGGAGAACAGCGCGACGCGCTTGTCCTGCCAGAGGCGCCACGCCAGCCAGATCACCAGCAGCGCGGCGAACCCGGTGGAGAATATGGCCCCCGCGCGCACGGCAAAGTTAGAGTGGCCAAACAGCAGCTGTCCGATGCTGTTAACCCAGTACCCGGCTATCGGCTTTTCGAAGTAGCGCAGCCCTAAAAAGTGCGGCACCACCCAGTCGCCCGAGGCCAGCATTTCGCGGCTGATCTCCGCGTAGCGCGTTTCATCAGGCTGCCACAGCAGGCGGAGATCGACCGGAATGAGGTAGTAAACGATAAACAGTGCGAGAAGCGCTAAGCCGTAACGGGCTGCTTTCATGATGCGGGACTCACGGTTTGTTGATAGCCAAGCCAGCCTTCCCGGCCGGCCATTTCATTGCGTACGATTTTGCCGGGCGGCAGCGTTGAGAGATCGTCCGGCAGCAGCTCGCCGAGCGGGCAAAACGCGATGCCCTCCTGCTTCGCCATCGCCAGCAGCGCGTCGAAATCGTGCTGATACGCGATCCCCTCCACTTCCGCATGAATGGTATACACCGGCGTACCGGCGTCGCGATGAATGCGGTCCAGGATATAGCGATTGAACCCGTCGGCGCTGACTTCGCGCCCGACCACTTCATCCCACGTGGGAAGCGTAACCGGAATTTGCACGGTGCCGAACCGGTTCTCACCCAGCTGCGGTAAAAACGGCCCGGTGCCGCGGCAGTCGCTGTTGTAGCGGAACGCGAACGGCTCTTTGGCTTTCACCACGCGCTGGTCCGCCCGCCAGCCCGCCACCGCCGAGCAGCGCACCTGCTGGCCGGTAATGGCCTCCATCTCCAGCACGCCGCGCTCAACTTCACGCGTCATCCGCGGAATATCCCACACGCCCGCCCAGGCCTGCCAGGCGTGGTGATCCCAGGCGTGCAGGCCGACCTCATGCAGGCGCGCCGCCTCGCGGATAATCGCTTCATTACCCGCGCCGATGCGCTTGCCGGGCCAGGCGGTGCCCGCCAGCAGGATATCCCAGCCGTAAAGGGATGCCGCGCGCGAGCGCAGCATTTTGAACAGAAATGCCGGTTTAACCAGACGCCACAGGTGACGTCCCATGTTGTCTGGCCCCACGCTGAAAAAGAGGCTCGCGCGAACGTTGTGCTTGCTCATCAGTTCCAGCAGCCGCGGTACGCCGTCACGCGTGCCGCGAAAGGTATCGACATCAATGCGTAAACCGACTTTTTTCATGACGCCTGTTCCGATAGCTCCACGGTGCGCAGGAAGAAGTCGAGCGTTTCGTCAATGGTCTGCTCCATCTTCACGGTCGGCGTCCAGTTCAGGCAGTGCTTCGCGTTGCGAATGCTCGGCTTGCGGTGCTCAACGTCCTGATAGCCTTTGCCGTAATAGCTGCTGCTTTCCACTTCGCGGAAGCCGGCAAACGGCGGGAAGCGGTCGCGCAGCGGATGGCGTTCAAAGCTTGCCAGCAGCATCTCGGCCAGCTCGCGAATGCTCGCTTCGTTGTCCGGATTGCCGATGTTGATGATCTGCCCGTTGCAGCGGTTATCGTTGTTCTCGATGATGCGGAACAGCGCCTCGATGCCGTCGCTGATGTCGGTGAAGCAGCGCTTCTGCTTGCCGCCCTCAATCAGCTTAATCGGCGAGCCTTCCACCAGGTTGAGGATCAGCTGGGTGATGGCGCGGGAGCTGCCGATGCGCGCCGCATTGAGGTTGTCCAGACGCGGCCCCATCCAGTTAAACGGACGGAACAGCGTAAAGCGCAGCCCCTCTTTTTCGCCGTAGGCCCAAATCACGCGGTCCAGCAGCTGTTTGGATACGGAGTAAATCCAGCGCTGCTTGTTGATCGGCCCCACCACCAGGTTGGAGGTGTCTTCGTCGAAGTTTTTGTCGGTGCACATGCCGTACACCTCGGAGGTGGACGGGAAGATGATGCGCTTATCGTATTTCACGCAGTCGCGGATGATCTTCAGGTTCTCTTCGAAGTCCAGCTCGAACACGCGCAGCGGGTTGCGGGTGTACTCAATCGGCGTTGCGATCGCCACCAGCGGCAGCACCACGTCGCATTTTTTAATGTGGTATTCGATCCACTCGGAGTGAATGCTGATATCCCCTTCCACAAAGTGGAAGCGCGGGTTGTCGAGGAAGCGGCTGATGGCGTCGGAACCGATGTCCAGGCCATAGATTTCGTAGTTGTCGTCCTTGAGCAGGCGTTCGGTGAGGTGGTTACCGATAAAGCCGTTCACGCCGAGGATCAGCACCCGCGTGCGGCGCTTGATGGCGACGACCGGCGCGCTGGTAATGAGCGCCCCCGCAACCAGGCCAAGCGACTGCGCCAGCTGGGTGCCCTGCACGTACAGGCCGCTGTCAGTTTGCCCGGTGACGATCTCCAGCGCCTGCTCGCCGCAGCTGACAATCAGCGGCGAAACGGAGATAACGGTGCCCGGCTTCGCGGCGGAAACGTCGTCGCGCACGCGGGACTTCCAGACGATAAACTTGCTGACCCCGGCAAAGCTGTACGCGCCCGGCCACGGATCGGTCACCGCGCGCACCAGGTTGTGCAGCTGGCGCGCCGGTTTGGTCCAGTCCAGGCGGCCATCTTCCGGCTTGCGGCGGCCAAAACAGGTTGCCTTGCTCTCGTCCTGCGCGGTTTCGCTGAACGTGCCGCGAAGGATTGCGGGCAGAGCGTCATGCAGCAGGGCGCGCGCCGCTTCGCAAAGCGCGTGGTGCAGCTGCAGCGCCGTGTCGTCCTCGCCGATGGCCACGCTTTGCTGCGCCACGATCGCGCCCGCGTCGGCGCGGCGCACCATCCGGTGCAGGGTTACCCCGGTTTTCGTTTCGCCGTTGACCAGCGCCCAGTTGAGCGGCGCGCGGCCGCGGTAGGCGGGCAGCAGGGAGCCGTGCAGGTTAAACGCGCCTTTTGGCGCCAGGCTTAAAATCGCGTCGCTCAGGAGGTTGCGGTAGTAGAACGAGAAAATCACGTCCGGAGAAAGCTTCTGAATGCGGTCGACCCACAGCGGATGGTTTACATCATCCGGCGCGTAAACAGGAATGCCGCGCTCGGCCGCGATACGCGCCACGGAGCCGAAGAAATGGTTCTCCCCGGCTGAGTCCGGATGGGTAAAGATAGCGGCAATTTCATAGCCCGCTTCCAGCAGGGCCAGCGTGCCCGCGCACCCCATATCGTGATAGGCAAAGACAACGGCTTTCATGGGTGGTTTTCCTCTTGAGACGCTTTGTGTTCCTGACGGACAACACGTTGAATAAAGTAGCGCGGACGCGCGCGAACATCGTTATAGATACGGCCTATGTATTCCCCGAGCAGGCCCATGCCGATAAATTGCGCGCCGATAAACATGAACAGCACGGCAAACAGCATAAAGACCCCTTCTGCGGCCCACTGCGGGCCAAAGACCAGCCGCAGCACGACCAGCAGCACCGAGAGCGCAAATCCGGCCAGCGCGATTACGCTGCCGAAGACGCTCAGCAGGCGCAGCGGCGTGGTGGTCAGGCAGGTGATCAGGTCGTACATCAGGTTGATGAGGCGCATAAAGCTGTACTTGGACTCCCCGTGCTCGCGCTCGGCGTGCAGGACGGGGATCTCGGTCGCTTTACGGGCGAAGGTATTCGCCAGAATCGGAATAAAAGTGCTGCGTTCGTGGCAGTGCAGCATGGCGTCGACAATGTGGCGGCGATAGGCGCGCAGCATGCAGCCGTAGTCGCCCATCGCTTTACCGGTCGTGCGCTGGATCAGGCGGTTAATGGTGCGGGATGCCAGCTTGCGGAAGTGGCTGTCCTGGCGGTTCTGCCGCACCGTGCCTACCACGTCGTAACCTTCATCGGCTTTGTCCACCAGGCGCGGGATCTCCTCCGGCGGGTTTTGCAGGTCGGCGTCCAGGGTGATGATCAGATCGCCCGTGACGTGGCTGAACCCGGCCATGATCGCTGAATGCTGGCCGTAGTTGCGGTTGAGCAGCACGGCGACGATGTGGCTGTCGTCGGCCTGCGCGGCGTCGGTGAGCAACATTGCGGAATCGTCGCTGCTGCCGTCGTCCACGAGCAGGATTTCATACTCTTTGCCCAGCGTTTCGCAGGCGGCGGTGGTGCGGCGGATCAGCTCGGGCAGGCTCTCCTGCTCGTTGTAGACCGGGATCACCACGGACACTTTTTTTACGGGCGGCGCGCTGAACATATCAATATCCTGCAAGCTGATGGAGCGCGGTAATGACGCGGGTTGTGTCGTCATGGGTCATATCCGGGAAAAGAGGGAGAGAACAAATGCGATCGCTGTTCCATTCGGCGTTCGGCAAAGAGACGTCCGGGAAGCGTTCGCGATAGTATTTTTGCGTGTGCGCAGCGCGGAAGTGCAGGCCGGTGCCGATGCCCTTCTCTTTCAGCGCCGCCATCAGGCCATCGCGGGAGATCCCGCAGCGGGCTTCATCCACGCGGATAATAAACAGGTGCCAGGCATGCAGGTGCGGCCAGGCCGGAATGCGCAGCGGCTCGAACGGCGTATCGGAGAGCTCAAGCAGGTAGCGGTCGGCGATGTCGCGACGGCGCCTGTTGGCCTCGCCGAGCTTGCCCAGCTGCACCAGCGCCAGCGCGGCGTTGATATCCGCCAGGTTGTATTTGAAGCCGGGAGAGATCACCTCCGCCTGCGGCGCGCGGCCGTGCGTCTGGCGATCGTAGGCGTCCACGCCCAGGCCGTGAAACTTCAGGCTGCGGATGCGCTGTGCCAGCTGTTCGTCATCCGTCACCACCAGCCCGCCTTCGGCGCAGGTCATGTTTTTGATGGCGTGGAAGGAGAAGATCGCGGTGCCCCGCCAGCCCACGTGGCGATCGTTGTAGTAGGTGCCTGCAGCATGCGCCGCATCCTCGATGACGGGAATGCCGTGGCGCTCGCCGACCGCGCGGATCGCGTCAATGTCGCAGGGCGCTCCGGCATAATGAACGGGGATAATGGCTTTGGTTTTTGGGGTAATAGCCGCCTCGACTGCCTCCGGCGTGACCATCAGCGTATCGCGATCCACGTCGATCATCACCGGCGTGGCGCCCAGCAGGACGATCATATTCAGCGTGGAAACCCAGGTCAGGGAAGGCGTAATCACTTCATCACCCGGGCCGATCCCCATCGCCATCAGCGTGACGTGCATCCCCGCCGTGGCGGAGCTCACGGCAACGGCGTGACGATTTCCCGTTAGCGTACAAAATGCCTCTTCTAGCGCCTGATTCTTCGGCCCCGTCGTGATCCAGCCGGACGCAATTACCTCCTGCAGCGCGGCTATTTCCTCACTGCCCATTGAGGGACGGGAAAAAGGCAGAAATTCACTCATCATTAATTTCCTTGAGATAAGAAAAGCATCTTTTCAGGATAATAGCGAAATGCCGAATCGTTTATTTCAACGAACCATAAACTCATCTCAAGGTAGCGTTCATTTCTTAGGAGAAAATTAAGGAAGGGAATAAAAAAGCGAGTTAAATGTAATTAACCTTTAAATTACAACAGGTTAAAGTTTTATGAATTTTTTAAATTTGTGACAATAGTTGCGGAGCGTTTTTTGTTATTTAAACCAAACCTCAACGGATAAAAAATTCCCAATATATTTCACGAGAAAACGAAATATATCGGGAACTTTTCTTTTTAGTTAAGTGTCGCGCTTATTTTAAATTTTCCGGGAAGTTTTCCGGCAGCTCGCTGGCGGAACAGGCGATGACGGTGTCATCGTTGGCGCCGCAGTCGCGAACGAAGGTGATGGTCGCAAATTCATCAATTACTTCCGTTGGATAGGTTGGGCCCGCGTCGCGGTACGCATTCATCTGCGGGATGTGATCGTTCTGGAAGCAGACGGTTTTTTCCGGATTATTCATTACCCAGCGCGGGAAGAAGATGGTGCCGTGGAACAGGTTGTCGCCCAGGTTGGCAATCAGGCTGACGTCGGTACCGGTCGGTTCCGTCCAGGAGATTTTGTAGATGCTCTCCCCAACGCGAACGATGTACGTCTGCTGATCTTTAACCCAGCGGTTGCCTACCAGCCCGCTGTGGATGCGGTAGTCGAGGGTGTTTTCATTTTTGACGTAAATCTCGTAGTTCCAGCCGTTATCATAGGTGTAAACGAGGTGTTTGCCGACGAAGCCGCTTAAGTCATGTTTGTCGAAGTTGCTCATGATGTCTCTCCTTTGTTTTGATGAACGTATCGTACCCCTTCAAAAATCGAATGAATAACGCTATGTTTGAATCAAATTAATTCAAAATTTAGATAAATCATGCACAAAACAACGCTCGAACAATGGTCCTTGCTGGAAAAAGTGGTTGAGGCCGGGAGCTTTGCCAAAGCGGCAGAGCTGACCAACCGCAGCCAGTCTTCCGTGAGCTATAACCTCTCGCTGTTGCAGGAGCGCCTGGGCGTGGCGCTGCTGGCGGCGGAAGGAAGGCGGGCCGTGCTGACGCCCGCGGGAGAGCTGCTGCTGAACCAGGTCAAACCGCTCCTTAAAGCCTTCAGCTACGTTGAGACGCGCGCCGCGACGTTACGCAGCGGCGTTCGAACGCGCATCGATCTTATGGTAGACAGTATTTTCCCACGCCGCCGACTGTTTGCGATTTTGCGCCAGTTTCAGCAGCGCTATCCGCAAACGCAGGTGCGGCTGACCGAGGTGCTGGAAAACGCCAGCGTCGACGCGGCCAGCAGCGAAGCTGACGTGATGGTGCTCACCCGCCGCCAGGACATTACCGGGCTGGGCGAATGGCTGATGAACGTTGATTTTGTCGCCGTCGCCCATCGCGATCATCCCCTCTTCGCCCTCGACGCGCCGCTTAACGACGATCTGCTTCGCCCGTGGCCGCTGATTCAGATCGCGGATAGCCACACCAGCGCCCGCCCCGGCGCGGAGGCATGGACCTTCTCCACCATTGATGCCGCCATTGAAGCGGTGATTTCGCAGGTAGGCTACGGCTGGCTGCCGGAGGAGCGCATCCAGAGGCTGCTGGAACAGGGCGTGCTGAAAACGCTGCCGCTGAGCCACGGCGTGCGTCGCGCCACGCCGCTGCACCTGATTGTGAAGCGCGCGCTTACTCCGCTCGACGAGCAGGTGGAAACGCTGCTGCACCTGTTTCGCCAGGACGAGTCACCGTCAGCTGCTACGCTTTAGGGTCTGAAGGTGAAAACGACAAGGAGCAGACGATGAAGATTGACCTTACGGGGAAAGTGGCACTGGTGACCGCGTCAACCGGCGGCATCGGGCTGGCCATTGCCAGAGGGCTGGCCGAGAGCGGCGCGGAAGTGATTATTAACGGCCGCAGCGCCGACTCGGTGAATCGCGGTATTCAGCAGCTGCAGGAGGCGGTTCCCGGCGTTCAGGCGCGGGCTTCCATCGCCGATCTTAGCTCGCCGGAAGGGGTGGAGGCGCTGCTGAAGGTGGCGTCGAACGTCGATATCCTGGTGAACAACGCCGGGATTTACGGGCCGCAGGATTTCTACGCCACCGACGACGAGACCTGGGATCGCTACTGGCAAACCAACGTCATGTCCGGCGTGCGCCTCTCCCGCGCCCTGCTGCCGGGCATGGTGCAAAAGGGCTGGGGCCGCGTGGTGTTTATCTCCTCCGAATCGGCCTGCAACATTCCGGCGGACATGATCCACTACGGCGTAACCAAAACGGCGCAGCTTTCGCTGGCGCGCGGGCTGGCGAAGTTCGCGGCGGGCAGCGGCGTTACGGTGAACAGCGTGCTGCCCGGCCCGACGATGTCCGACGGCTTTGCCGAGATGATGAAAGACGAAGTCGAAAAAACCGGCAAATCGCTGGAGCAGCTGGCGAAAGAGTTCGTGATGGCGAATCGCCCCAGCTCGGTGATCCAGCGGGCGGCAACGGTTGAAGAGGTTGCCAACATGGTGGTGTACGTTTGCTCGACCCAGGCCTCCGCCACCTCGGGCGCGGCGCTGCGCGTCGACGGTGGCGTCGTGGATGACATTATCTGATGCGTCAGGCCGCACTGCCCGCCACGCGGCGGGCGGTGATGAAATGCGCCTGCCAGTAGTTATCCGTCAAGGCTGAAACCGTTACGCCCTGGCTGCTCGACGCATGAATGAACTGGCTGTCGCCGATGTAAACCCCCACGTGCCGACGGTGCGGGCCGGTCTGGAAGAACACCAGGTCTCCGGCCTTCAGGCGGTACTGCGCCACCTGCACGCCGCGCTGGATCTGCTCACCGGTAGTGCGCGGCAGGCTGAGATGCGCCGCGTCGCTGAACAGGTGCTGCATCAGCGCGGAGCAATCCACGCCGCGATGCGTGGTGCCGCCCCACTGGTAGTGGGTTCCTTTCCACTTCTGATATTGATCCATAATGCGTGAGCGCAGCGGCCCCGATTCCGGGTGGACCAGCGACGCCCGCGCGGGGGAGATCGCAAAGGCGCTTTGCGCCGAGAGCATTGACGCGGGTATCTGAAAGCTGAACGCAGAGAATGAGGCAAAACTTAAAGAGAGTATTGAAATTAACTTTTTGAACGTCATAACAAGAAGCAACAGTGAGTAAAGTTTTCCTTACCTGTGGAGACCAAGGGCCTCCTGAAATATCGTGCGATGTGGTGATAATATAGACAGCTCACTTTTCAACCAACTCATATCGGGTCCACTTTCGGACTTCCCGGCGCTGCGGATCGCGAAAAAATCGTGCGAGGAGTAAGGACTGCGGCGGCAAAACGGGTAAACTAATGGGCAGGATGTGTATTTCAGCTAAGACTTATTTATGACCAATATGATTGCCGACGATACGGTGGCCCGGTCTAACGTGCTCTCCGTCTTTGACTTTGATGGAACGTTGACCCACCACGACAGCTTCATTCCTTTCCTGCGTTTTGCCTTTGGTAAACGGTACTTCGCGGGACGACTGGTGCGCATGGCGCTGCCAACGCTGCACTGTGTCCGCCGCAAGCTGACGCGCGATGAGCTGAAAGAGGTCTTGATCAAAACGTTCCTGACCGGCGTGGACGAGCACTGGCTACGCCAGCAGGCGGAAGCCTTTTGTGAAAAATACTGGAATAAGCTGATGCGCCCGGAAGGCGTTCTGGCGGTTGCGGCGGAGGTTAACTCCGGTGCGGAAGTGACCATCTGCTCGGCCTCACCGGCACTGGTGCTGCAGCCCTGGGCCGACAAGCTCGGTATTAAGCTGATTGGCACTCAGCTGGAAGTGAAAGACGGCAGGCTGACGGGACGAATTACCGGCAACAACTGCCGCTGCGCGCAGAAAGTGGCGCGGCTGGAAAAGGTGTACGGCGATCTGACCGCCTATCATCTGCGCGCCTGGGGCGACACGCGCGGCGACCACGAACTGCTGGCCGCGGCGCAAGATCCGCACTGGCGGCATTTCCATCACCCGCGCAAGCGCCGCAATTCACCCATCAAGTAGCCTTTTTGCCGGGTGGCGGCTGCGCCTTACCCGGCCTACATTCGAACAGTAGGCCCGGTAAGCGAAGCGCCACCGGGCGATGCATCAGGCTTCACGTTTCCCAGGGAACATCACGCTCGCAATAATCCCCAGCGCCAGCACGCCTAATACCACAAACAGGCTCGCCGTCGCGCCGATGCTGTAACCGTGGTGCCAGAAGTGATCGGTAGCATTCAGCCCCAGCTTGAACGCCACGAAGAACAGCAGCAGCACAACGGCCTTCTCCAGATGCACCAGGTACTGCTTTAGCGCCTCCAGAACGAAGTAGAGCGTACGCAGGCCGAGGATCGCGAACATCATGGCGCTGTAGATAATCAGCGGCTCGCGGCTGACGGCAATAATCGCCGGCACGGAGTCAAACGCGAACATCACGTCGGACAGCTCCACCACCGCCACGCACAGCAGCAGCGGCGTCGCGTAACGCTTCGCTTTCTTCACGCGCCCAACCGTTACGTCCTGGTTTTCCGGCTTCTCCAGCTCCGCATCCACCTCCTGCTGGGTCAGCAGGAATTTATTGCTGCTGATTTTCGGCCAGACGGGGTAGAACCGCTTCACCAGGCGATAGGCAGGGTGGCCGGAGTAATCTTCAACCTCATCGCTCTCTTCGTTACGCTTGAGCATCATGACCGCCGTCCAGCCCACCACCAGCGCAAAGATCACCTCAACGTACGGCCCAAGGCTGAGCAGGCTGGTGCCGATGGCAACAAAGATACCGCGGAAGACAATCGCGCCCAGCACGCCCCAGTAAAGGACGCGGTGACGATACTTATCCGGCACGCCGAACCAGGCGAAAATGGCCATCATCACGAACAGGTTATCGACCGAGAGCACCTCTTCCAGCGCATACCCCGTCAGGAACAGGCTCGCCATCTCCGCGCCGTGGTGAACATACAGAAACCCGGCAAAGGCCATCGCCATCATGACCCAAAAGATGGACCACATCGCGGCGCTTTTCAGCGAAACGGGCTTGTCGTGGCGGTGCATAAAGAGGTCGACAAACATCGCCCCAACGGCCATGACCACAAAGACAACAACGGTTTCCGTTGGGAAACCGAGATGAGCAGAGGACATACACAATCCTTTTTTAGAGAAAATACAACAGTATGCAAGTTGGCAAAGGCCATGAGAGATAAAAAGTGAGCGCCCAGAGATCAACGCTCTAAAAATTAAATATTAAACGTTCTTTTCAGCCAGCGCCTGCGCGCACGCCCATGCGCTGGACCATGCCCACTGGAAGTTGTACCCGCCCAGCCAGCCGGTAACGTCCATCACTTCGCCGATGAAATACAGGCCGGGCACGTTGCGGGCCTCCATGGTGCGCGAGGAAAGCGCGTCAGTGTCTACCCCGCCGAGGGTCACTTCCGCCGTGCGGTAGCCTTCGGTACCGTTTGGCTGCACGCGCCACGCCGTCAGCGTCTCGACCAGCGCCTGCTGCTCGCGGCCGTTGAGCTGCTTGAGCGAGACGTCCGGGATCTGCCCTAGCAGCTGCAAGCATTCCACCAGACGTTTTGGCAGTTGCATCGCCAGGGTGTTCTTCAGGCTTTGGTTCGGATGCGCGGCGCGCTGCTCGTTGAGGAAGCTGTCGATGTCGCAATCGGGCAGCAGGTTGACCGTAACAAATTCGCCCGGCTGCCAGTAGCTGGAGATTTGCAACACCGCCGGGCCGGAGAGGCCGCGGTGGGTAAAGAGCAGGTTTTCGCGAAACACCGTGCCGTCTTCTGCCGTGATGACCGACGGAACCGAAACGCCGGAAAGCGTCTGGAGCTGTTCGAGCAGCGGCTTGTGCAGGGTGAACGGAACGAGGCCTGCGCGGGTCGGCAGCACCTTCAGGCCAAACTGCTCGGCGATTTTATAACCGAAAGGCGAAGCCCCCAGGCCCGGCATCGACAGGCCGCCGCTGGCGATCACCAGGCTGTCCGCGCTGACGCTTTCACCGTTGAGCTGCAGCGTATAGCCCTGTTCGTCGCGTGCGACCTCGAGCACCTCGGTGCGCAGGCGCATCGTCACGCCGCCCTTTTCACACTCGGCCACCAGCATATCGACAATCTGCTGCGCGGAGTCGTCGCAGAACAGCTGGCCCAGCGTCTTCTCATGCCAGGCAATGCCGTGCTTGCCGACCAGATCGATAAAGTCCCACTGGGTGTAACGCGCCAGCGCAGATTTGCAGAAGTGGCGATTCTGGCTAAGGTAGGCCGCGGGTTCAACATAGAGATTGGTGAAGTTACAGCGGCCGCCGCCGGACATCAGAATTTTGCGCCCCGGTTTTTTACCGTTATCCAGCAGCAGCACGCGACGACCCGCCTGTCCGGCCATCGCCGCACAAAACATACCCGCCGCACCGGCGCCAATTACTACGGCATCAAACCTTTCCACGTCAAAATCCTCATCGTTAACTGCCGCGGATTGTAAAGTTTCCTCTGTGGTCGCACCAGCGCAAAAAGATAATACAAAGCCATTCCATTGATATTAAAAGAATAACCCTTCAGGCGCTTTTCTCAAAACAGGTGGTATGTCAAAAAAAGTCTATATTTCACTTTGCCCGTTGCGCATTTGTCCTGGATAATGCGCCGCGTTCATGTCCTCCAAAATGGCGTAACGTCCTATGCTACATTTGTTTGCTGGCCTGGATTTACATACCGGCCTTTTACTCTTGCTTGCTCTGGTATTTGTATTGTTCTACGAAGCGATCAACGGCTTCCACGACACTGCAAACGCAGTAGCAACGGTTATCTATACTCGCGCAATGCGATCGCAGCTTGCGGTTGTCATGGCAGCGATTTTTAACTTCTTTGGTGTCCTCCTGGGCGGACTGAGCGTTGCGTATGCGATCGTGCATATGCTGCCAACGGATCTGCTACTCAACGTTAGTTCTGGCCATGGTCTCGCCATGGTGTTCTCAATGCTGCTCGCTGCCATCATCTGGAACCTCGGAACCTGGTATTTCGGCCTGCCTGCATCCAGTTCTCACACTCTCATCGGTGCCATTATTGGTATCGGGTTAACCAATGCGCTGATGACCGGCACGTCTGTTGTTGATGCGCTCAACATTCCGAAAGTGCTCGGCATTTTTGCGTCTCTTATCGTCTCCCCGATTGTGGGTCTGGTGGTTGCGGGTGGCTTAATCTTCATCCTGCGTCGCTACTGGAGCAACACCAAAAAACGTGCGCGCATCCACCTCACGCCAGCAGAGCGTGAGAAGAAAGACGGCAAGAAAAAGCCGCCGTTCTGGACGCGTATCGCGCTGATCATTTCCGCTATCGGCGTGGCGTTCTCACACGGCGCGAACGACGGTCAGAAAGGCATTGGCCTGGTGATGCTGGTCTTGATTGGCGTTGCACCGGCAGGTTTCGTGGTCAACATGAACGCTTCCGGATACGAAATCACCCGTACCCGTGATGCCGTCAACAACGTTGAAGTTTACTTCCAGCAGCATCCTGCGCTGCTGAAGAAAGCAACGGGCGTTGACCAGCTGATCCCTTCTCCGGAAGCAGGTGCAGCCACCGTACCGGGCGAGTTCCACTGCCATCCGGCAAATGCCATCAGCGCGCTGGAACGTGCGAAAGGCATGCTGGGCGATATTGAAAGCTACGACAAGCTTAGCGTTGAACAGCGCGGTCAGCTGCGTCGTATTATGCTTTGCATCTCTGACGTGACGGATAAAGTCGCCAAGCTGCCGGAAGTGAACGCTGACGACCAGCGTCTGCTGAAGAAACTGAAAAGCGATATGCTCAATACTATCGAGTACGCGCCAATCTGGATCATCATGGCGGTCGCGCTGGCGTTGGGTATCGGTACGATGATTGGCTGGCGCCGCGTGGCGACCACCATCGGCGAGAAGATCGGTAAGAAAGGCATGACCTATGCGCAGGGTATGTCCGCGCAGATGACGGCGGCTGTCTCTATCGGTCTGGCGAGCTACACCGGTATGCCGGTATCAACCACTCACGTGCTCTCCTCTTCCGTAGCGGGTACGATGATTGTTGACGGCGGCGGTCTGCAGCGCAAAACCGTGACCAACATCCTGATGGCCTGGGTGTTCACCCTTCCAGCCTCCATCCTGCTGTCCGGCGGGCTCTACTGGCTTTCACTGAAGCTGATTTAATCGGCCGAGAGTGACAAAAAGCGGGTCAGGAAACTGACCCGCTTTTTTTATGCTTTCATTCCATGATCAGCTCATATTATAAGGAAAGCCTGAACATTTTTTGCACAAAAACAATCGAGTACGCTGATTACCATGCTGGGTATGGATATGTTAAAACAATGGAGAATGTATGGCTTCTGTACCTACCCCTGGACCCGGCTCAATCGTTATCGTGAATAATATGCGCGAGGCCAGACGTCAAGGAATGTCACGAAATATGGCTACCGCCTCGACGTACTACTGGTTCTATCAAAAAGTGAGAAATGGTGGCCCATGGGATTACAAAAAATTTGATCCTTACTTCGCGGCATTCGGTAATTTCAACTTTGGTGCTGCCGGAACAGCAGCAGGTATCCCTGCAAAAATGCTTCTGATGGGCGCAGGCTGGGCGCAAGGACGAGCAGGAACATCAAAACCTGAATGGGGAAAATGGCATGAAAAACCGCCTTATGGTGACGACCCCACAGATCAGCGAAATATTAGGGAAGGGATAGAGTATGCCATTCAACACGGCTATTAAATGGACTCACCGACTTATCACGCTTTTCCTTCTGCTCCTGGTCGCAGGGTTTATTTGGCTAAACCACCAGCCCGATCCGCGAAATAGCGATGAACTGCAGCGTGTCTATAAGCTGTCCGATAGCGTTTGGCTCTATATGACGGTAAATAATCAGGGCGGAGCAACGGTCCCTACCCTCTACCGTTACTATCTTTCGCAAAAGTTAACCGGGAAAGATGCGGAAATTATCCAACAGCTCAATGCTAAATATCCCGTCATTGAAGGAACTGGCACGATTACCGAGGCACGTTTAGGTGAGAACGGGGAAGTAAACATCTCATACAGCGGAAAGGTAACGTCAATACAGAAGGATGTTTCTAACCTGCGGTTCTCGGTTAACGCAGAGTAATGAAAGAAAGAAGGCGGAGACATGCTCCGCCTTTTTTTATGCTCAGTGCCAAATCATCAATGCAATCATACTGACGACAACCAGCCCGCACAGGGCGCTGGTTAAAATGAACTGACGACGCAGGCGCTCACAGCGACGAATAAACTCGTCATCATGGTGATCGCGATAGCGCTGGTAGTAGATGTACCCCACCAGACGCATCTGTTTGCTGGGCTGTCCATGCGAGGTGAAGAATCCTCCACCGTCCACATACTGATAAAGCAACGGATCGCAACCACGAAGTACCACTAACAGCGCGCGTAACGATGAAAAATAGCGCGCCATATTCACTATGCAAACCACGCATAACGCCCAAAACAATGCGACGGTGCTAATCATACATCCTCCCCGGCGTCCGCCCATGAAGCGAGGCTTCCGAGCTACCGCACCCAATGCCCTGACAGACAGTTCAGTGAAAGAATGACCAAAAGTCGATCCGGTTCGCGTTTTAAAATCCGAACGGCTCATTAAATAGTGTAGGAGATCCGTTAATTTTTTTGCCACAAGGTTAATCGTTATCAACACCAAAGCTTGATAATTTTGTTTAACTGGGCCGTAATGAAAGCAACAGACGACGGCTTTCCCTTTTAGTCATCGATAACTTAAGGAAGGAGTAACACTATGGCTTACAAACACATTCTCATCGCGGTAGACCTCTCCCCAGAGAGCAAAGTGCTGGTTGATAAAGCGGTATCCATGGCACGTCCCTACAACGCGAAAGTTTCTCTGATTCACGTTGATGTGAATTACTCCGATCTCTACACCGGCCTGATTGACGTGAATCTTGGGGATATGCAGAAACGCATCTCCGAAGAGACGCACCACGCGCTGAGCGAGCTCTCTACCAACGCGGGCTACCCCATCACCGAAACATTAAGCGGCAGCGGCGACCTGGGCCAGGTGCTGGTTGATGCGATTAAGAAATACGATATGGATCTGGTGGTATGCGGCCACCATCAGGACTTCTGGAGCAAGCTGATGTCCTCCGCGCGCCAGCTGATCAACACCGTTCACGTGGATATGCTGATTGTTCCGCTGCGTGACGAAGAAGACGAGTAAGTAGGTACAAACCTTACCCCTCACCCTAACCCTCTCCCCATAGGGGAGAGGGAACGATCGAGCCCCTCGCCCCTATGGGGAGAGGGGTTGGGGTGAGGGAATATAAATATCAAACCGGTGCCCTTTGGTGGTCACCGCGTTGGTCGTCGCCACGTCCGCCAGCGGCGGCGCATAGTCCGGACGCTTCACCACCACGCGCTTCGTCGCGAGCTGACGAGCGGGCTCCAGCAGGCCGTCCGCATCTAAATCCGGCCCCACCAGCGACTGAAACACCCTCATCTCTTTTTTCACCAGCGCGCTTTTCTGCTTGTGCGGGAACATCGGGTCGAGATAAACCACCTGCGGACGCGGGGTGATATCCGTCAGGGCCGTCAGGCTTGAGGCGTGTATGAGCTGCAGCCGCTCCCGCAGCCACGGGCCGATTTCCGGATCCGCATAGCCACGCGCCAGCCCGTCGTCGAGCAGCGCCGCAACCACGGGGTTACGCTCCAGCATCCGCACGCGGCAGCCCACGGAGGCCAGCACGAAGGCATCGCGCCCCAGCCCCGCCGTGGCGTCAACCACGTCCGGGAGATAGCTTCCCTTGATGCCCACGGCTTTCGCCACCGCCTCGCCGCGACCGCCGCCAAACTTGCGCCGGTGCGCCATGGCTCCGCCGACAAAGTCGACAAAAATCCCGCCGAGCTTCGGCTCGTCGCGCTTGCGTAATTCCAGATGCCCGGGCGTCATCACCAGCGCCATCGGGTTTTCGTCGTCGTGCTCCAGCCCCCAGCGGGACGCTAAAACGGATAAGGCGCCGTCTCCGGCGCCTGTTTCATCTACTAAGCAGATCTTCACGAATCAACTAGCCCTTGATGCCGTAATGCTCAAGCATCGCATCCAGCTGCGGCTCGCGCCCGCGGAAGCGTTTGAACAGCGTCATTGGCTCTTCAGAGCCGCCGCGCGTCAGGATGTTATCGAGGAACGACTGGCCGGTTTCGCGGTTGAAGATCCCCTCCTCCTCGAAGCGCGAGTACGCGTCTGCCGCCAGCACGTCGGCCCACAGGTAGCTGTAGTAGCCCGCAGCGTAACCGCCCGCGAAGATATGGCTGAACGCGTGCGGGAAGCGGCCCCAGGTTGGCCCAGGAATAACGGCGACCTGCTTTTTAATTTCGGCCAGCGTTTCGAGGATTTTCGCCCCCTGCTCCGGGCTGAATTCGGCGTGCAGGCGGAAGTCGAACAGGCCGAACTCCAGCTGGCGCAGGATAAACATCGCCGCCTGGTAGTTTTTCGCCGCCAGCATTTTATCCAGCAGTTCTTTCGGCAGCGGTTCGCCCGTCTCGTAGTGGCCGGAGATAAACGCCAGCGCGTCCGGCTCCCAGCACCAGTTTTCCATAAACTGGCTCGGCAGCTCGACCGCATCCCACGGCACGCCGTTGATGCCGGACACGCCCGCGGTTTCGATACGCGTCAGCATGTGGTGCAGCCCGTGGCCGAACTCGTGGAACAGGGTAGTCACTTCATCATGGGTAAACAGCGCGGGCTTGCCGTTCACCGGACGGTTGAAGTTACAGGTCAGGTAGGCGACCGGCTTCTGCAGTGAACCGTCGGCTTTGCGCATCTGCCCGACGCAATCATCCATCCACGCCCCGCCGCGCTTGTTCTCACGCGCGTAAAGGTCAAGGTAGAAGCTGCCGCGCAGCTCGTTCTTCTCGTCGTACAGCTCGAAGAAGCGCACGTCCGGATGCCAGACGTCGATGTCTTTACGCTCTTTGGCGGTGATGCCATAAATGCGCTTAACCACTTCGAACAGGCCGTTAACGGCTTTGTTCTCCGGGAAATACGGGCGCAGCTGCTCGTCGCTGATGCTGTAGAGATGCTGCTTCTGTTTTTCGCTGTAGTAGGCGATGTCCCACGGCTGCAGCTCGTCGACGCCGAACTCCGCTTTGGCGAAGGCGCGCAGCTGGGCCAGCTCTTTCTCACCCTGCGGACGGGCGCGTTTCGCCAGATCGGTCAGGAAGTCGAGCACCTGCTGCGGGTTTTCCGCCATTTTGGTGGCGAGGGACTTATAGGCGTAGCTTTCGAAGCCCAGCAGCTGCGCCAGCTCGTGGCGCAGGGCGAGGATTTCCGCCATTACCGGGCTGTTGTCCCATTTACCGGCGTTCGGCCCCTGATCGGAGGCGCGGGTGCTGTAGGCGCGGTACATCTCTTCACGCAGCGCCTGATTATCGCAGTAGGTCATCACCGGCAGGTAGCTTGGGATATCCAGCGTTAACAGGTAGCCTTCCTGCTCTTTCGCCTCGGCCTGCGCCTTCGCCGCCGCCAGCGCGCTTTCCGGCATTCCGGCCAGCTCGGCTTCATCGGTAATCAGCTTCGTCCAGCCCATGGTCGCATCCAGCACGTTGTTGCTGTACTGGTTGCCCAGCTCGGACAGGCGAGCGGCGATTTCGCCGTAGCGTTTTTGCTTCTCTTTCGGCAGGCCAATCCCGGACAGTTCAAAATCGCGCAGCGCGTTATCGACCGCTTTTTTCTGCGCGGTGTTGAGGGACGCGTAATGATCGCCGTCCCGCAGGTCGCGATAGGCTTTGTACAGCCCTTCGTGCTGGCCGACCCAGGTGCTGTACTCGGAGAGCAGCGGCAGGGTTTGTTCGTAGGCTTCGCGCAGCTCCGGGCTGTTTTTCACCGAGTTGAGGTGGCTTACCGGAGAGAAAATGCGCCCCAGCACGTCGTCCACTTCGGCCAGCGGCTGACACAGGTTTTCCCAGGTATAGGGCGCGCCCTGCTCGACGACGCTCTCAACGGCCTTGCGGCAGTCTTCCAGCGATTGCGTTACGGCTGGAACAACGTGCTCGGGGAGGATTTTAGAAAACGGCGGGAGCGAGAAAGGCGTCAGTAATGGATTGGTCATAAGCGCTGTCCTGTCAAATAGGTGAATGAAGCGCGCATCCGGCGCTGTGCATATTGAAAGTGTAATGGGGTTAATTGTAGAGGATTTCAATGCCGGGCGTTGTGCTTTCGCGGCCGTGGAAACTTTTCTGTATACTGTGGCGATACGCTCTATTTTTGCCCGAAGGCGCGCAGCTTTCGGGCCTACGTTTGCTACCTGGAATACATTCATCCATGCTCAGTTATCGCCACAGCTTCCACGCAGGCAACCACGCCGACGTCCTTAAACATACCGTTCAGAGCCTGATCATCGAAGCGCTCAAAGAGAAAGATAAGCCGTTTCTCTACCTGGACACCCACGCGGGCGCGGGCCGCTACCAGCTGAGCGGCGAGCACGCCGAGCGTACCGGCGAGTATCTGGAAGGTATCGCGCGTATCTGGCAGCAGGACGACCTGCCCGCCGAGCTGGAGCCGTACATTAGCGTGGTCAATCACTTCAACCGCAACGGCCAGCTGCGCTACTACCCCGGCTCGCCGCTGATTGCGCGCCAGCTGCTGCGCGAGCAGGACAGCCTTCAGCTCACCGAGCTGCACCCGAGCGACTTCCCGCTGCTGCGCTCAGAATTTCAGAAAGATAACCGCGCCCGCGTGGATAAAGCCGACGGCTACCAGCAGCTGAAGGCCAAGCTGCCGCCGGTTTCGCGCCGCGGCCTGGTGCTGATCGACCCGCCGTACGAAATCAAAACCGACTATCAGGCGGTGGTGACGGGCATCAACGAGGGCTATAAGCGTTTCGCCACCGGCACCTATGCCCTGTGGTATCCGGTGGTGCTGCGCGCGCAAATCAAACGCATGATCAAGGATTTAGAGGCCACCGGCATTCGCAAAATTCTGCAAATTGAGCTGGCGGTGCGTCCGGACAGCGACCAGCGCGGCATGACCGCGTCCGGCATGATTGTGATTAACCCGCCGTGGAAGCTGGAAGCGCAGATGAACAACGTGCTGCCGTGGCTGCACAAAACGCTGGTGCCGGCCGGAACAGGCCACGCCACCGTGAGCTGGATCGTACCGGAGTAATCGCAGCCATCGGTGGAAACTATTGATTTCAGGTATACAATCGCGGCAATTAACGATTAAGGACAAGACCCATGAGCAAGCATTATGACTACATCGCCATCGGCGGCGGCAGCGGCGGCATCGCCTCCATCAACCGTGCAGCCATGTACGGCCAGAAGTGTGCGCTGATTGAAGCCAAAGCGCTGGGCGGCACCTGCGTGAACGTAGGTTGTGTACCGAAAAAGGTGATGTGGCACGCGGCGCAAATCCGCGAAGCCATCCATATGTATGGCCCGGACTACGGCTTTGACACCACCATCAATAATTTCGACTGGGACAAGCTGATTGCCAGCCGCACCGCCTATATCGACCGCATCCATACCTCGTACGACAACGTGCTGGGCAAGAATAACGTCGACGTGATCCGTGGGTTTGCCCGCTTTGTGGATGCGAAGACGATCGAAGTGAACGGTGAGACGATCACCGCCGATCATATCCTGATCGCCACCGGCGGCCGTCCGAGCCACCCGGACATCCCCGGCGTGGAATACGGCATCGACTCCGACGGTTTCTTCGAGCTGCCTGCCCTGCCTAAGCGCGTTGCGGTCGTTGGCGCGGGCTACATCGCGGTCGAGCTGGCCGGCGTGATTAACGGCCTGGGCGCAGAAGCGCACCTGTTCGTGCGTAAACACGCGCCGCTGCGCAGCTTCGACCCGCTGATCGTCGAGACGCTGGTTGAGGTCATGAACGCCGAAGGCCCAACGCTGCACACCAACGCGGTGCCGAAAGCGGTGGTGAAAAACGCTGACGGCAGCCTGACGCTGGAGCTGGAAGATGGCCGCAGCCAGACCGTGGACTGCCTGATCTGGGCGATTGGTCGCGAACCGGCTACCGACAACTTCAACCTGGCCGCCACTGGCGTGAAAACCAACGAAAAAGGCTATATCGTCGTTGATAAGTTCCAGAACACCAGCGTTCCCGGCATTTACGCCGTGGGCGATAACACTGGCGCGGTTGAGCTGACTCCGGTCGCCGTCGCGGCGGGCCGTCGCCTCTCCGAGCGCCTGTTTAACAACAAGCCGGACGAGCATCTGGACTACAGCAACATTCCAACCGTGGTCTTCAGCCATCCGCCTATCGGCACCGTCGGCTTAACCGAGCCGCAGGCGCGCGAGCAGTACGGCGAGGACCAGGTGAAGGTCTATAAATCGTCCTTTACCGCGATGTACACCGCCGTCACCTCGCACCGCCAGCCGTGCCGCATGAAGCTGGTCTGCGTCGGGCCGGACGAGAAGATTGTCGGTATCCACGGCATCGGCTTCGGCATGGACGAGATCCTGCAGGGCTTTGCGGTGGCGCTGAAGATGGGCGCAACGAAGAAAGACTTCGACAACACCGTGGCGATCCACCCTACCGCGGCGGAAGAGTTCGTTACCATGCGTTAATCCTGATGCCCCTCCCCGGAGGGGCATTTTTTTAACATTCATAAATCGTTGCAAAACGAATGCTCCGAAAATAGTGATCTACCGCACATTTCCCTCCCCAGACACCGAAGCGAATGTCTACGCTTTATAGAAAGCCGGAAAAACCCGTCAACGTGAACCTATAACCGGAGGCGCTTATCACCATGTTCAACCAGAAACTACAGGCTGCCGAGAATGTCGAGTTCGAGATTGCAGAAGAGCTGCGCTACGAAACCGATCCCTGCGAGTTGAAACTGGATGAGATGATCGAGGCGGAACCGGAGCCGGAGATGATCGAGGGGCTTCCCGCCTCCGATGCCCTGACGCCCGCAGACCGCTATCTTGAACTGTTCGAACACGTTCAGTCATCGCGGCTGTTTGTGGATAGCAAAACGTTCCCCGACTGCGCGCCCAAAATGGACCCGCTGGATATTCTGATCCGCTACCGCAAGGTGCGTCGCCACCGCGATTTCGACCTGCGCCAGTTCGTGGAAAACCACTTCTGGCTGCCGGAAGTGCTAACCAGTGAATATGTTTCCGACCCAGGAAATTCGCTGAAAGAACACATCGATAGCCTGTGGCCGGTGCTGACGCGGGAACCGCAGGATCATATTCCGTGGTCGTCGCTGCTGGCGCTGCCTCAGGCCTATATCGTGCCGGGCGGGCGCTTTAGCGAAACGTACTACTGGGACTCCTACTTTTCCATGCTGGGGCTGGCGGAGAGCGGCCGTAACGACCTGCTGAAATGCATGGCGGATAACTTCGCGTGGCTGATCGAGCGCTACGGCCATATCCCGAACGGCAACCGCACCTACTACCTGAGCCGCTCCCAGCCGCCGGTGTTTGCCCTGATGGTTGAGCTGTTCGAGGAGGACGGCGTGCGGGGCGCGAAGCGCTATCTGGACCACCTGAAGATGGAGTACGCCTTCTGGATGGACGGCGCGGAATCGCTGCTGCTCAACCAGGCCTACCGCAGCGCGGTACGCATGCCGGATGGCTCCTTACTCAACCGCTACTGGGACGACCGCGACACGCCGCGAGACGAGTCCTGGGTTGAAGACGTGGAAACCGCGCGACACTCCGGTCGTCCGCCTAACGAGGTTTACCGCGACTTGCGGGCGGGCGCGGCGTCGGGATGGGATTACTCTTCCCGCTGGCTGCGCGATCCGGCTCGCCTTGCCAGCATTCGCACCACGCAGTTTATCCCGATTGATTTGAACGCGTTTCTGTTCAAGCTGGAAAGCGCTATCGCCAACATCTCTGCCTCGAAAGGGGATAAAGAGGTCGCCGAGCAGTTCCACCGGAAGGCCGCAAACCGCCGCGAGGCGGTGAACCGCTACCTGTGGGACGAGGAGAGCGGCTGCTACCGCGATTACGACTGGCGACGCGAGGAGATGGCGCTGTTCTCTGCGGCAAGCATCGTGCCGCTGTACGTCGGCATGTCCACGCACGAGCAGGCGGAGCGCCTGTCCGACGCCGTAAAAGCGCGCCTGCTGACGCCGGGCGGCATTCTGGCAACGGAATATGAAACCGGCGAGCAGTGGGACCGCCCCAACGGCTGGGCACCGCTGCAGTGGATGGCGATTCAGGGCTTTAAGCAGTACGGCAACGATTCGCTGGGCGATGAGATTGCGTGGAGCTGGCTGCAGACCGTCAACCACTATTACAAAACGCACCACAAGCTGATTGAGAAGTACCACATCGCCAGCAGCACGCCGCGCGAAGGGGGCGGGGGCGAATATCCGCTGCAGGACGGCTTCGGCTGGACCAACGGCGTGGTGCGGCGGTTAATCGGGCTGTACGGCGAGCCCTAGGCCGCGTAGCGCACGCAGAAACGCTGTCGCCTGCGGTAGGCATAGACGTCTTCGACGTGCCCGTTCTTAATCCGCGTTTGCAGGCCGCGCCAGTAGTCGGCGCGGAACAGATCCGCGTGCATCTCTTCAAACAATGGCCTGATGCGCCGATCGGCGCACAGCCAGTGGCGAAACTCCTCAGGAAAGACGTCGCCGGGCGAGACGCTGTACCACGGCTCGCCCGATAGCTCATCCTCCGGATGACGCGGCGCGGGAATATCGCGGAAATTCACTTCCGTCATGTAGCAAATTTCATCGTAATCGTAGAACACGACGCGCCCGTGCCGGGTCACGCCAAAATTTTTATACAGCATATCGCCCGGGAAAATATTGGCGGCGGCAAGCTGCCTGATGGCATTGCCGTACTCTTCTATTGCATCGCGCAGCGCCTGCCCTTCTGCCTGCTCAAGCCAGATATTCAGCGGCACCATCCGCCGCTCGATGTAAAGGTGGCTGATGGAAATTTTATCGCCGAGATCGGTCAGTTTCCCCGGCGCTTCCTGCTGCAAAAGCGCCAACAGCGCCGGATCGATTTGCCGTTTATCCAGCACGAAGTTTTCAAACTCCTGGGTATCCGCCATTCGCCCGACGCGGTCATGTTCCTTGACCAGCTGATAGCAGGCGCGAACGTGCGCGGCGGTCATCTCCTTCTGCGGAGCAAACCGGTCTTTGATCACCTTAAACACGCGGTCAAATCCCGGCAGCGTAAACACCAGCATCACCATGCCGCGGATGCCGGGCGCCTCGATAAACTGCTCGTCCGCGCGGGCAATATAGTGCAGGTATTCGCGGTAGCTTTCGGTTTTGGCATGCTTCTGGCAGCCAATGGCCATGTACAGCTCGGCGGTGGTTTTGCCCGGCAGGATCTCCCGCAGCCACTCTACGAGCGCCGCGGGCAAGGGGGCATACACCATGAAATAGGATCGGGCGAACCCAAAGACGATGCTGGCCTCGGCGCTGGTCGTCAGACAGGTGTCGATGAAAAGCTCGCCGTCATCGGTGCGGTGGATGGGCAGCAGAAACGGAAAAACGCCCGCTGGCGTGGCGAGCTTGCCGACCAGCCAGGCCGCTTTATTGCGGTAAAAAAGCTCGTTGGCAACCTGAAGATGGCTGTGTTTTAGCGTCTCTTCGCCGAAATTCTCCTCCAAATGCGCAATGATGTAGCCCACGTCACGCGCGCGATTTTGCCAGGGCAACCGTAACGGCAGGTCGCTCAGAACGCGGTTTAGCAGCGTATCCCAGCCGCCGTCAGGAAAGAAATCCTTCGCCAGCGGACGCGGAATGGTGCGAAAGCGGCGCGCCGGCTGAGAGCTGAAAATAAATAACCGCTCGGGAGATAGCGAGCGGTGGTCAAATAACCGGCAATAGACGGAGTTGAAAAAGCTCTCCGCAATCTCGAAGCGAGGGTAGTCGGGTAACAAACGGGTGTAATGCTCCTTCACGCGCAGTAAAAATGCCGCATCAGGACTCTTGCCTTCAGTAATACAGCGCAGCTGTTCGACCACCAGGCCAACGTGGTGATCGTAGAGGTGGATGCGCTGCTTCATCGCCTGCTGCACGGCGTGCCAGTCGGCGTGTTCAAAGCGCTGCTGCGCCCCCGAGGTGACTTCCAGAAACCGCCCGTACTGGGCGTCAAAGCCCTGCAAAATCGTTTGGGCAATCAGTAATTCCAGACCACGCGGCATATATTCTCCTCGCCCTTCACCCCTCACCCTAACCCTCTCCCCAAAGGGGAGAGGGGGAAAACATCAGAACTGTGCTTCTTCCGTTGAACCCGTTAAGGCGGTGACGGAGGAGGTCCCGCCCTGAATAATCGTGGTCACGTTATCGAAGTAGCCGGTGCCCACCTCCTGCTGGTGAGACACAAAGGTATAGCCCTCTTTACTGGCCGCGAACTCTGGCTGCTGCACCTTCTCAACGTAGTGCCTCATGCCCTCTCCCTGCGCGTAAGCGTGCGCCAGGTCGAACATGTTGAACCACATGCTGTGAATGCCCGCCAGGGTAATGAACTGGTATTTGTAGCCCATGTCGGAGAGCTGCTGCTGGAAGCTGGCGATGGTGCTGTCGTCCAGATTCTTCTGCCAGTTGAAGGACGGCGAGCAGTTGTAGGCCAGCAGCTTGCCCGGGTATTTCGCGTGGATGGCGTCGGCAAAGCGTTTTGCCAGCGCCAGGTCCGGCGTAGAGGTTTCGCACCACACCAGGTCAGCATACGGCGCGTAGGCCAGACCGCGGCTAATCGCCTGCTCAATACCGGCATGCGTGCGGTAGAAGCCTTCGCTGGTGCGCTCGCCGGTAATGAACTCGCTGTCGTACGGGTCGCAGTCAGAGGTGATCAGATCGGCAGCATCGGCATCGGTACGGGCAATCACCAGGGTCGGCACGCCCAGCACGTCCGCAGCCAGGCGCGCGGCAACCAGCTTCTGAATCGCTTCCTGAGTCGGGACCAGCACCTTGCCGCCCATGTGTCCGCATTTCTTCACTGACGCCAGCTGGTCTTCGAAGTGTACGGCCGCTGCACCGGCCTCAATCATCGATTTCATCAGCTCAAAGGCGTTGAGCACGCCGCCGAACCCCGCTTCCGCATCCGCGACGATCGGCAGGAAATAATCAATAAAGCGCGGATCGTTTGGCTCAATGCCTGCGGCCCACTGGATCTGATCAGCGCGGCGGAAGGTATTGTTGATCCGATCCACTACCGACGGCACGGAGTTCGCCGGATAGAGCGATTGATCCGGATACATGCTGGAGGCCAGGTTGGCATCTGCCGCTACCTGCCAGCCGGAGAGATAGACGGCTTCGATACCCGCTTTCGCCTGCTGCAGCGCCTGGCCGCCGGTCAGCGCGCCGAGGCTGTTGATGTAGCCTTTTTTAGAGCCGCCGTGCAGAAGATGCCACATTTTTGCCGCGCCGTTCTGCGCCAGCGTGCATTCCGGGTTGACCGAACCGCGTAATTTCACCACTTCCTGTGCGCTGTACGGGCGGCGAATGCCCTCCCAGCGCGGCTGAGTCCACTCTTTCTGTAATTCTTCGATTTGTTGGGTACGGGTTTTCATGTGCAGATGCTCCATATTGTTATGTGGTGAATTACGCCAGGAAGCGATAGCCCGGCAGGGTCAGGAAGTCGATTAAGTCATCTGATGTGGTGATTTGCTCCATCAGGCGTGCGGCATCGTCAAAGCGGCCGCTGCTGTAGCGGTGCTCGCCCAGCTCGTCCTGAATCACCCGCATCTCTTCGGCCAGCATCTGGCGGAACAGGGGTTTGGTGACCGGCTTGCCGTTGCTGAGCGTTTTCTGGTGGTGTATCCACTGCCAGATAGAGGTACGGGAGATTTCTGCCGTGGCGGCATCCTCCATCAGGCCGTAGATCGGCACGCAGCCGTTGCCGGAAATCCACGCCTCGATGTACTGCACGGCGACGCGAATATTGGCGCGCATGCCCTCTTCGGTGCGTTCGCCCTCGCATGGCGCAAGCAGCTGCTCGGCGGTTATTGGCGCATCTTCCTCGCGTAATACAGAAAGCTGATTTTTCTGGTCGCCCAGCGCGCGGTTAAACACGCCCATCGCCGTGTCTGCCAGGCCCGGATGCGCAATCCACGTGCCGTCATGACCGTTGCGGGCTTCCAGCTCTTTATCGGCCTTCACCTTGCTCAGAACCTGATTATTGCGCTCGGCATCTTTGCTTGGGATGAAGGCCGCCATGCCGCCCATCGCAAAGGCACCGCGCCTGTGGCAGGTCTTAATCAGCAGCCGCGAGTAGGCGCTCAGGAAAGGCTTATCCATGGTGACGACCTGGCGATCCGGAAGTACACGATCGGCGTGATTTTTTAGCGTTTTGATGTAGCTGAAGATGTAGTCCCAGCGCCCGCAGTTCAGGCCAACGATGTGGTCGCGCAGCGCGTGAAGGATTTCATCCATCTGGAAGACCGCGGGCAGCGTTTCAATCAGCAGCGTGGCTTTGATGGTGCCGCGCGGCAGGCTGAACCGATCTTCCGCATAGCTTAAGACTTCGCTCCACCACGCCGCTTCCTGCCAGGACTGGGTCTTCGGCAGATAAAAATAGGGGCCGCTGCCTTTGGCCAGCAGGTTTTGATGGTTATGGAAGAAGTACAGTGCGAAGTCAAACAGGCTGCCCGGGATCGCCTCGCCGCGCCAGGTGACGTGCTTTTCAGGCAGGTGCAGACCGCGCACGCGACAGACCAGAACCGCCGGGTTGGGCTTGAGCTGATAAATTTTCCCAGCTTCGTTGGTATGGCTGATCGTGCCGTTTACGGCGTCGCGCAGGTTAATCTGCCCGTCGATCACTTTGCGCCAGTCCGGAGCCAGCGAGTCTTCAAAATCGGCCATAAAAACTTTAACGTTGGCATTCATGGCGTTGATCACCATCTTGCGCTCTACCGGGCCGGTGATCTCTACGCGACGATCCTGCAAATCCTCCGGAATGCCGCGGATTTTCCACTCGCTGCTACGAATGGAAGCGGTTTCCGAAATAAAGTCTGGAAGCTTACCGTTGTCGATGGCTTCCTGCTGCTGAATGCGCGCAGCCAGCAGCTTGTTACGCTGCGGCGTAAAGCGGGTGACCAGCTCTGTCAGAAATTCGACGGCGTCCGCCGTTAAAATCTGCTGTTCCTGCTCGCCATGCGGCTGGTTAAACGTGAGTTCGTCCGCCGTCGTTGCCTGTTGAGTCATCATTCTGCTCCTCTTCAAAGATCTCAATCCACTCCCGAGCGCGAGCGAAGATCGTTGTGTAGTTTTCGCTCAGCAGAATTAAGCCTATCTTTATTTTTTCTAAAATCAAAAACAATTTCCATTTTAATCGTTAATTGTATGTAACATTTTGATTACTAATGGATTAAAGTTTCACCCAGTGTTGAGCAGGATTTCAGAAATAAAAAAGGCACCCGAAGGTGCCTGATGTGATTAGCTGAAACGCTTTAGGATCGATCTTCGTAGAACATTATTCCAGCGTTGGATTCATGTGTCGCAGATCGTATGGTGTGATTTGATAGACGTAATAGTTAAGCCAGTTGGTAAACAGCAAATTTCCATGGCTGCGCCAGGATGCGCGCGGCGTGTTTTGCGGATCGTTTTTCGGGAAATAGTTGTACGGCACGTCTGGATTGAGACCGGCTTCAACGTCACGGAAAAATTCTGTCGCAAGGGTGTCAGGATCGTATTCAGGGTGGCCGGTAACGAAGGCGATACGTTTATCTTTACTGGCGAACAGGTATGCATCACCGTCTTCCGTTTCGGCCAGGATCTCCAGGTCGGTGTAATCACGAATCAGCTGGGCCGGGAAGTCCGCATAGCGAGAATGCGGCGCAAGGAAAGAATCATCAAAACCGCGGGTCAGTAATGCGTGCGGATGAAGAATGTGGTGTTCATAAACGCCGGAGAGCTTTTCCGTGCGCGTTTGCTTGGGAATGCCGTAGAGAATGTTCAGCGCGGCCTGTACCGCCCAACAGACAAACAGCGTGGACGTCACGTGATCTTTGGCCCACTCCAGCACCTGTTTGATCTGCGGCCAGTAGGCAACGTCGTTGAACTCCACCAGGCCCAGCGGCGCGCCGGTGACGATCAGGCCATCGAAGTTATCATTGCGAATGTCATCGAAGTTGCAGTAGAAATTGTTGAGATGCTCTGACGGCGTGTTACGCGATTCGCGGGCATCAATGCGCAGCAGCTGGATATCAACCTGAAGCGGGGAGTTGGAGAGCAGGCGCAGGAACTGATTCTCGGTTTCGATCTTCTTAGGCATCAGGTTGAGAATGAGCACCTTTAGCGGGCGAATTTCCTGACCTGTCGCACGTGAAGCCGTCATCACAAAGACGTTTTCCTCACGTAAGAAATTGACGGCTGGCAGCTCGTCCTGAACCCGAATCGGCATAACTCTGTTTCCTCACAGCATACGTATAAACGTTTAGACATCCAGACAGCTAACAATACTTATAAACGGTCGTAATGTCGAGCCTGCAAGTCGAAGGTGAGAAAGTTTCAGGAAGGGGGCGGTTTGGCGTGCCCGGTGGCGCTGTGCTTACCGGGCCTACGGGTTTTGTCGGTGGGTAAGGCGAAACCACCACCCGGCATTTTTATCGCGCACAAAGCAAAAAACCCCGCACCTTACGGTACGGGGTTCTTCTCAATTGATGCCTGGCAGTTCCCTACTCTCACATGGGGAGACCCCACACTACCATCGGCGCTACGGC